>JAWOJA010000030.1:0-13910 GCA_046484345.1 Kiritimatiellia bacterium | reverse complement strand
CGAGGCGCTGCTGGCCCCCGTGGCGGCCGGCCTGGCGGGCCGGCCGCCACGGGGGCCAGCAGCGCCTCGTTGAGATCGTTGATTTCCGCGGACTCGAAATAGCCGAGCGGATTGCTGGGCGTGCCCTCCTTCAGCCCGGCGCCCATGTTGTAGCCTGCGCAACGCCGGCCACCATGCTGGTGCCGCTGCGGCCGGATCCGAGTATGAGGCAGTTCTTCATGGCGCCCATTTCTCCGCGGCCGCCTCCGCCGGCTCCAGCTCGCGCCAGGTGTCGCGCAGCGTCACCAGGAAGCGGGGGTTGCAGTCGCCGCGGTCGCCGACCCGGAAAGGCGCCGCGTTCGGCCACCGCAGAAAAGGATGGAGCGTCTCGCGCTCCTGGAGCAACAGCTTGAAGGTGTAGGCGCCCGGGAGCAGCGGCACGGCCGGCAGGCGCGCCTCCACAACCCGGCGGCCGGGCCGGCCGGAAAGGGTCAGGCTCGAGGTGGAGGAATCGATTGAAGCGATGTTCCCAGCCACGGGGCTCTCGACGCGGGCCGACAGGCGGAGCTCCCCAACCGGCTCGTGCACATCAAGGCCAAAGCGCACGACAATGTCGTCGCCGGTGCGGACCCATCCGTCGGGATGCGAGGCGAGGCGGGCGAAGTCGAGGGTGACGCGGGAATCCAAAACGGCCGGGACGGCCTTGCGGTGGCCCTCGGGGCTCTCGGCGCTCAGCACGTCCTGATACATGGCGATGCCCTCGTCCACGGCCCCATCGAACGCCATCTTGCCGTGCGAAAAGACAATCACCCGGGTGCAGATGAAGGAGAGCTGGTCCATCGAATGGGTCACGAAGATCGGCGTGCAGCCCGCCGCGATCTTCTGCCGCATGTGGTTGAGGCATTTGAAGCGGAAGGCCACGTCGCCCACGGCCAGCACCTCGTCAAGCAGCAGGATGTCGGGGTTGAGGTGCGCGGCCACCGAGTAGCCGAGGCGCACCGACATGCCCGAACTGTAAAACTGCACGGGCATGTCGAGAAACTCCTCGATGCCGGAGAAGGCCACAATCTCGTCGAACTTGGCGTCGATTTCACGCCGGCTCATGCCCCGGATGGCGCCCGAGATGTAGATGTTCTCCCGCCCGCTCAGCTTGGGATGGAAGCCCGCGCCCACCTGGATCAGCCCGCCCACGGTTCCGCGGATCGTGATTTTCCCGCGGTCCGGCGGGATGATGCCGTTCAGCACGCGCAACATGGTCGACTTGCCCGAGCCGTTCGGGCCGATCAGGCCGAGGCACTCGCCGCGCTTCAACTGGAAGGAGACGTCGTCCAGCGCCCAAAACTCGTCCTTGCGCAGAAGGCCCTGCCGGGGCGGCCGGCGGCAGACCGCGCGGGCGATGTCCGCCCCGGCGTAAAACATCGAACGCTTCAGGGAGCGGCAGAACTTTTTGCCGACGCCCTCCGCATGGACCAGGATATCGCCGGACATGCTCAAAACCTTTCCGCGATGCGCGGCATGGCAAGCCGCAGGAACCGCCAGCCGATAAGAAACACCAGGACGGACATGACGGACATGACCGCGTAGAAATCGGGATGGGTCAGGCGGCCGGTGGCCAGGAGCCCCTGGCTGCCCTCGATCACGGCGCTGACCGGGTTCAGGACGCCCAGCAGCACAAAGGGCCACCTGTCGATGGCGGGAAACATGACGCCGGGCGTCACGAAGACGCCGAACTGCAGCGCCATCGGCACGACGGGGCCGACATCCCCCGCCACGGTCATCAGCACGGCAAAGATCATCCCGCTGCCGATCGCGAGGAACACCAGGGGCAGCAGGGCGGCGGGGGCGATGACCACGGTCCAGGGAATGTCCCACCGTTCGGCATCGCGCCGGAGGTAGTACCAGGCGACAACGGCGGCAAACACCGCCAATCTCAGCAAAAAGGAAAAAAGGCATTTGCCGATGCTCGCGAAGACCAGGCTTTCCTTGGGGAAATTGATCCGGGCCACCATGTTGCCGCCTTCCTGCAGCGCATTCATGGACGCCTGGAAGGTGGTGGCAAAGAGCTGCCAGGCGGACATGCCCCACATGGCATAGGCGACATAGGGGATGGCCGTCTGGAACTTGGGCAGCACGTTGCGGCGGAGCAGGACAAAGGCGGCCACAGCCACAATCGTGGGAAACACGGCCCAGAAATAGCCCAGCCAGGTCTGCCGGAACTGGCCCACCCACTGGCGCAGGAAAAGGCGCCAGATCAGGTCGCGCGACTGGGCCATGTCACGGATCATCTCACCCCAAATGTGAAAGCCGACCCGGTAGGCGGCGTCGGGCGTATAGACCTTGACCGGTCGGTCGGCGGACTCGGTCGCTGTTTCAGGGTTCTCGGCAGACATGGCTCAGGCCCTTTCGCGAAGCGGGAAGAGGTCCCGCGCGGCCAGGAGCGCCAGGATGCGCGCCACGGACTCCTCCACCGGGAGCTCCGCCGTGGGAAGCGTCAGGGCGGGGGCTTCCGGCTTCTCATAGGGGACGTTCACGCCCGGGAGCGTGGCAATGCGGCCGTCATGCGCCTTGCGGTAAAGGCCGTCGGGGGTGCGCGCCTCGCAGACCGCCAGGGGCGCATCGAGATAGATCTCCAGGAACCGCGCCTCGCCCACGATCTCGCGGACCTGCTCGCGCAGATCGCGGCCCGGGGCCGCGAAGGCGGCGATGACGATCAGCCCCGTTTCATTAAGCAGCCGGGCGGTTTCGGCGGCGCGCCGGAGATTCTCCGCGCGGCCCGCGCCCGTGAAATCCAGCTCGCGGCTCAGCCCCAGGCGCATGGCGCCGCCATCAAGCACCACGGTGGAGGCGCCCAGGTCGAACAGCCGGCGCTCCAGGGCGCTGGCAATGGTCGACTTGCCCGAGCCGGTCAGCCCGGTGAGCCAGAGGGTGGCCGGCTGCTGGCCCAGGCGCTTGGCCCGTTCGGCCGGCGCGATCCGGCTGTGACCGGGATGCAATTCGGAAACCGATTCGCCGCCGGTGATCTTGGAGGGCAGCTGGTCCTCGGGCTCGCGGTCGAGGATCATGCCCGCCGCCACGGTGGCGTTCGTGACGGGATCGATCAGGATGAAGCTGCCCGTGTTCCGGTTCTTGGTGTAGGGGTCGTAGAAAACCGGCTTGTGCGCCGTGAACACGAGGCGGCCGATCTCGTTCAGCGTCAGGCGGTCCGCATCCACCCGGTTCAGGGTGTTCACGTCCATCTTGTAGCGCACGCGGTCGACCCGCGCACGGATCGTCTGCGTCGTGTGCTTGACCCAGTAGGCCCGTTCGGGATCGAGCGGGGTGTCGTTCATCCACACCACCATGGCCTCGAAGTGACGCTCCACCCGGGGCAGGTTGTGAACGTGCACCAGCATGTCGCCGCGGCTGATGTCGCGCTCGTCCTCCAGCGTGACCGTGACCGACATGGGAGGGAACACTTCGTCCCGCTCGCCGTCGTAGGTGACGATGGACTTGACCTTGCTGACCGTGCGGGAAGGCAGCGCCATGACCGAATCGCCCTTGCGCAGGATGCCCGAGACCATCTGGCCGGCATAGCCGCGGAAGTCCATGTTCGGCCGGATCACCAGCTGCACGGGGAAGCGCAGGTCGATCAGGTTCTGATCGCTGCCGATGTAGACGTTCTCGAGCAGCTCGAGGAGGCTTTCGCCCTCGTACCAGGGCATGTTCTGCGGACTGCGGTGCACCACGTTGTCGCCCTGCAGCGCGCTGATGGGGATGAAGCGCACGTCGACCGTGCTCAGCTTGCGGGCGAAATCCTCGAACTCGGAGCGGATTTTCTCGTAGACGGCCCGGTCGTAGCCGACGGCGTCCATCTTGTTCACGGCCACGACGAGGTGGGGCACGCCCAGCAGCGAGGCGATGAAGGCGTGGCGCTTGGTCTGGGGCAGGATGCCGTTGCGCGCGTCGATCAGGACGATCGAGAGGTTCGCCGTGGAGGCCCCGGTGGCCATGTTGCGCGTGTACTGCTCGTGGCCGGGGGTGTCGGCGATGATGAACTTGCGCTTGGGCGTGGAGAAGTAACGGTAGGCGACGTCGATGGTGATGCCCTGCTCGCGCTCGGCCTTGAGCCCGTCGGTCAGGAGTGAAAAATCCAGCGCGCCCGTGGCGAAATGACGCTCCGTGGAGGCCTTTTTCACGGAGGCGATGACATCCTCGTACACGCTCTTCGAATCGTGCAGCAGCCGCCCGATCAGGGTGGACTTGCCGTCGTCGATGCTGCCCGCCGTGGAAAAGCGGAGCAGCTCCTTGTTTTCGTTTTCGCGCAGAAACGCCTCAAGGGCGGGATTGCTCATGTTAAAAATATCCTTCCCGCTTCTTCAGCTCCATCGAGCCGTCCTGGTCGTGGTCAATCACGCGCGTCGCCCGCTCGGAGTTGCGGGCCACCATCATCTCCTCGATGATTTCCGGGACATTCTTCGCCTCCGAGCGGATCGCGCCCGTGCAGGGATAGCAACCGAGGGAGCGGAAGCGGCTCATGACGATTTGCGTCTTTTCGCCGGACTTCAGCGGAATCGGCCCGTCCAGGGAAATCAGCTGGTCGTCGCGCACGACCATCTCGCGCGGCTCGGCGAAATACATCGGCACCACCGGAATGGATTCCGCGTGAACGTACTGCCAGACATCGAGCTCGGTCCAGTTGGACAGGGGGAATACGCGGATCGATTCGCCCTTGTTGACGCGGGCGTTATAGAGATTCCACAGCTCGGGCCGCTGGTTCTTGGGGTCCCATTGCCCGAACTCGTCGCGGAACGAGAACACCCGCTCCTTGGCGCGCGACTTCTCCTCCTCGCGGCGGGCGCCACCGAAGGCGGCGTCATACTTGCCCGCCTGCAGGGCCTGCAGAAGCCCCTGGGTCTTCAAGATCGAGCAGCACTTGCGCGTGCCCGCATCAAACGGGTTCATCGTGCCGGCCTCGGCGTGGGTGTAGACGATCAGGTTCGCGCCGATCGCCTTCACGAAGGCGTCCCGGAACTCGTACATTTGCCGGAACTTGAAGCCGGTATCGACGTGCAGCAGGGGAAAGGGAATCTTGCCGGGGTGGAAAGCCTTCTGCGCCAGGCGGACCATGACCGAAGAATCCTTGCCCACGGAATAAAGCATGACCGGCCGCTCGAACTCCGCCACGACCTCGCGCATGATCTGGATGCTCTCGGCCTCCAGTTGCTTCAAATGGGTCAGCGTATAACGCTTCATCGTTTCACCTCTTTGCCGAGCACGAGTTCCAGGATCTGCCTGACAGCCGCCTCCACCGACAGCCCGGTGGTGTCGAGCAAGAGCTCCGGACACAGCGGCGGCTCGTAGGGATCGCTGATGCCCGTGAAAGCCTTGATCTCCCCGCGCCGCGCCCGGGCGTAGAGGCCCTTGACGTCGCGCCGCTCGCACTCGGAAAGCGGCGTGGCAATGTGAATTTCGAAAAAGCGGTGCGCCTGGGACCGGGCGAAGTCGCGCGATTCCCGGTAGGGGGAGATGAAAGAAGCGACCACAAAGACCCCGTGCTTGTTCAGGAGCCCGGCCATGAAGCCCATCCGCCGCACATGCTGGTGGCGCTCCTCCCGGCTGAAACCGGTCGGGAAAACCTCGCGCACAGCGTCGCCATCCAGATTTTCCACCGAACAGCCCAACTGCTCCAGTTCGGCCGTCACCCGGTCCGCGATCGTGCTTTTTCCGCTCCCTGAAAGGCCGGTCAGCCAGATCACCGCCGCCTTGTCCTCATGTGCATGCCGCATACCTTCTCCACCGCCTCCCAACACACCGCAACGCACGCTGCACAGGAGGGTCGCATTAATCTACTATTTTGTCCTACCCATTGCTAAAAAACAAGCATGGAATGAGAGAATAAGGCTTGTTTGTGCCTCTGATACCGACTACATTTTTTCGATATGAAAGGCGATTATGCCAAAATCAAGGCCCCCCTCACTGCCGGCGAAAGCCTGCGCCAATCCCTCTACCGGGGGCTGCTCCGCTTTCCCTTCTGGCCCGAGCCGACACCTTATTATATGACCTTCTGCGCTAAGCCGGCCTTTATCTGGTACCGGGTGGCCAAATGCGCCACCCGCTCCATCTTCGCCCACTTGATCCAGCACCAGATCGATTTCACCAGCACCCAAGGCTCACAGCTCCACTACACCCCGTTGCGCTACCCGTCCCATTTCAAATTCGCCTTTGTCCGCAATCCCTGGGACCGCCTCGTCTCCTGCTGGCACAACAAGGTGGTCGACAAGCCCCAGAAACGGATGTTCGGCGACCGATTGGAGGTCCTGAAGGAGTTCGGCAACTTTGTGGACTATGTGGCGGAACAAAACCTGGAAACCTGCAACAAGCATTACCGGCTGCAATCCCGCCTGATCGACCTCAACCGGGTCGACTTCCTCGGCCGGCTGGAGCGCTTCCCCGAGGATTTCCGCATCGTTTGCAACAAATTGGGCCTGCCTGGCGAACCGCGCAAGATCAATGCGTCCGGTCGCCAGCGCGACTACCGCCTCTACTACTCCGACGCCCTGGCCGAAAAAGTCGCCTCCCTTTACCGCCGGGACATTAACCTCTTCGGCTACACGTTCGATCCCGTCGGCGAAAAATCGCCGCCCACAACGGAAGGGGCAACTTTATGAATAAGCCACGCCTCTTCCTTCACATCGGCCACCCGAAAACCGGAACCACCAGCATACAGACATTCCTTCTGGCCAATAGGCAGACACTGCGGGCCCAGGGAGTTCTCTATCCAGAAACCGGTCTCCACGATTCCGCGCACCGCCTGATATCCCCCGCCTTCTACTCCGCCGCAGCTCTCGAAGACCAGGCGCCGCTCCACATGACCCGGCTGCTCAAGGAAATAGCAGAGTCCGGCTGCCGCACCGTCATCCTCAGCTTCGAGGGCTTTTGCGGCGACAACCCCGCCTGCTTCACCGCCTTGCGCGACCGCATCGACACCACCGTCATCTACTATGTGCGGCGCCAGGACCATATCGCCGAGTCCCGCTACGCCCAGCATGTGCGAAGCTTCCTGATGCAGGAAATTCGCCCAGCCGCCCTTGCCATCCGGCAAAAGGGGTTCCTTCCCGACTACCTTCGCGTGCTGCGCCTCTACGAGGCCGTCTTCGGGCGAGATCGTCTCGCCGTCCGCGTCTTCGAGCGCGAGGCTTTAGTGGGCCGCGATCTCATCACCGATTTCCTGCACGCAACGGGCATTGCCCCCTCGCCCGCCTTTGTCCCCAGCACCTCCACGAATGCCTCTCTGAAGCGGCCCTACCTCGCCTTTAAACGCCACTGCAACCTGCTGCCCTTTCTTAATGACGAACAAAAGCGACTCAACAAGAACCTGAATGATCTTTCCAACGCGGATCCGGCCCCTTCGCTGGGCCACATCCTCTCCCCCGCCGACCGCCGCGCGCTCTTCGAATCGCAGGAAAATGAAAATGCCGAGGTCGCCCGGGTTTACCTCGGCCGCCCCGACGGCATTCTCTTCCATGAACCGCCACCCCCCCCGGAGAATCCCTGGGAGCCGCTCCTGCCGCTGACACCCGGCGCCCAGTGGGGCGTATTCGAAAAACTGTCTCCCGAAAACCGCTCCTGCATCGAGTTCCTGCACCGTGCCGCCCGACTCGCCCTGCCCGGCGATCCTCTGTTGCCCGAACTGCCCGACGCCAATCCCGCGCTGGGGGACATCCTGCTCGAGAAGCGGACGACGCGGCAGTTCCAGCGCCGGCTGGCCCTCCTGGAACAGTTGGCCGCCGATCCTTCCAACCTCGCCGGCCGGGCATGACCCCCCGCCGGCTCTACATCCACATCGGCCACCCAAAAACAGGGACAACCAGCATTCAGACCTTCCTGCTGGAAAATCGCGACGCCCTCCGGGCCGAAGGCATTCTGGTGCCGCGCGCGGGCGTGCTTGAGGGCGCCCATCACGGACTGAGCCGGAACTGGTACGCCATCCGCTCGCGCGAAGACCGCTCCGAAATTGAAATTCAATCACTCCGCCGGGAGGCCGAGGCCGCCCCCTGCCCCGTCGTCGTGCTTAGCAGCGAAGCCTTCATCCAGGAACAGCCCGCCCGGTTCGCCTCCCTGTTTTCTCCCTCCTGCGAGGTCTTCATCATCTATTATATCCGCCGTCAGGATCTCGTCGCGGAATCCGACTACGCCCAGCGTGTGCGCAGCTACATCAAAATGGAGGTACAGCCCGCCCGGGCCATCCTCCCCGTGCTCGTTCCCCACTACCTCCGGATCCTCGCGCGCTATGGCGCCCGCTTCGACCGGGCCCATCTGCTCGTTCGGCCCTTCGAAAAAACCGCTTTCCACGGCGGCTCCCTGCTCTCCGACTTCCTCACCCTGATCGGAGCCGATCCTTCCCGCCATCCCGCCGCCGATCGCAGGCGGAATACGTCCTTCACGCACACCTATCTGGAGTTCAAACGGGCATGCAACCTGCTTCCCCTGCTGGAGGCTGAACTTAAAGGTCTCGGGGCGGAACTGGACCGCCTGTCTGAAGCCGACGCCGCCCCTCACCCGGGGCGCCAACTCTCCCAGGCCGATCGAAGCCGCATTCTTGCCGATTTCGCGACCGAGAATGAGGAAATCGCGCGGACTTTTCTGGGTCGGCCCGATGGTGCTCTTTTCACCGAACCACCGCCGGAAGATGACACAAATTTAATATCCGCGGGCTGTCTGCCGCCCGAAACCCAACACGCGATTCTGAGCCGGCTTTCCCCCGGATTGCAGAAGACCCTGGAGTTCCTGGACCGCGGCATCCGCCTGCGCCTGCCCGGCGAGGCGTTCCTGCCGGAAATTCCGGCCGACCCCGCCGGCCTGCGCCAGGCCATCTCGAAAAGGGAACAAGCCAAACTCCGGCGCCGGATTCACATTTTGGAACGCCGTTTCGAGGAGGCGGAAAAGCGCCCACCGCCCGCCCCCCCCGCCCGGCTCCGCCGGCTCGCGGGCCGGCTGCTGCGGCGGCTGGGCCTGCGCCAATAGCCTATTTCAGGAACAACTGGAGCGCCCCTTCCGCCGGCGTCTTAGGCAGGCTCCCGGGCCCGTACAGGCGGTCCAGCCCAAAACGCTCCAGCACCCCCGCCGCCCGGCGGATTTGATCCTCCGTGACCTCCCGGCGCCAGCTTTCGACCGGATCGTCCCCGCGCAGCACGGCGCTGAAACTTTTCGAGAGGGCGGACGGCCGGCTCAGCAGCCGCAGCGCCCCGTCTGCGGGACCGACCCCGATGTGGGAAAAAAGGGACGGCAGGACCTCCTGGGGCCGGCGGCAGAGGTCCTCGTAAAAAACCAGGTGCAACCCGCCGTTCGCGAACTGCCGGAGCGGCACGATGTTCATGGCGCACCAAATGGCAATTTGCGCCTCGAAAGGGTCGCGCGGTGCTTCGAGCTCCCGGCGGAACGGCTCCAGGTGGTCCGCCATCAGCTCCGGCTGCTCCAGGAATAGCGGCGCCTGCAGCTTCCATTCCAGCTTGAGCTGGGAGAGCGCGGTGGGGATGGGGTGACGAAGGATGAACACGATGGGCATTTTGGGAAAGGCGGCGCGGATCCAGCCAAGGGCCAGGTTAAGCCGGACGTCCTTGATCAGCCGCCGGCTCGCGATTTTGCGCGTATTGAACTGGTCCACCCAGTCATTGCGGAGCCGGCCGGCCAGAATGGCACGGGCCCGGTCGGGCCCGGGCCCGGTCGCATCCGGCCGCAGGTATTGCTGGGGGCGCCAGACCGATTGAAGCTCCGGAACTTTAGCGGGATAAAACGGCTCGAACATCATGCGGAAGGTGTTCCGGAAATTGAGGATGTCGCCCAGCCATGTCGTGCCGCTCCGGCCGCAACCAGCCAAGATCGCCGTTTTGTCGGAATTATGAAAGTCCAGCCAGCACCGGGCCATGCCCTACCCCTCCCCTTTGTCCATTTTTTCCAGCATACCTGCGGCCGCCCTCCGTTTCAAGGGCCATGATCTGCGGAGGCGGAAAGCCCGGCCAGGGCGACCGCATACCGGCGCGCCACGCGGAGGTCCCGCTCGAGCAGCCCCCGGCGCCAGAGAATGGCATCGGACGGAATGACCGGCCAAAAAAGCTCTCCCGGCATCCGCTCCCGGATGGAAGGCGACTGAAAGGTGAGCATCCGGCGAACAGCCGGACCCAACCGCTCGAAAAGGGCCGCCTGGCGAGCCGGCGTAGGAGGCGGCGGGTCCCCCGGAGGCGTCGGCGAACGATCCTCCGCCACCTCCTCCCTGGGGACGTGGCTCGGCTCTTCGGCGGATAAACGGGTCAGCTCCTCCAGAAGCGCCAGCCGTTCCGCCTCCCACAACGGCACAAGCAGGCAGGCCCGGGCCATCGCCGCGCAATCCGGAGCGAGCATCCGCGGACCGACCGGAAGCTCCGGAACGGCCAACTCCGGCCGATGCGGCACCAGCCGGGCAAGAAGAGCCTTTTGGAGCCGAGACAGCCGGATCCGGAAGGTCTCAAAAAAAACGATTTCACTCACGGGCTCCCCGCCGGGGAGACTCTCCAAATCCAAGGCCCGGTTTTCCAGGGCGGCCAGTTGACGGGCTATTTTCCCAAACTCCCGGTTGCATAAAATGCGATGTGCCGCCGCCGGATCGTCCGGGCACAGCTCGGGAAGAAAGGCTTCCCCGAGCCGGCGCATCCGGATGCGGGGAGACCAGGCGGAGAGGGTCTCGCGGACGGGAGCGGACAAACGATCAAAAAGCGCATGTTGCCGTTCCGGGGCCAACGGCTCCAGTTCCACCGAAACCCCGGAATTATTCCGGAAGGGATCGCGGAAAAGGACGCCATCGGCGCGACCGAGACATTCGCGGGCGATACGCTCGTTTTCCCCGGCGCACAGGCCCAGAAGGCGGCGCCGGATTTCATCGTCCAGCACCGGAACCCGGTCGGCGGCGGTATCTTTCAAGGACTGCGCTTTTACCGCGGCAATCAGCGCCCGGGCCTCCCGGCGCAGGAGCGGCAGTTGGTTGCAGGCCAGCAGAAACCGCCGGTAGTCTGGTTTCAGGCCTTCATTCCGAGGGGGCGCAGCCGGGGGAAATGCGGCGGGATCCAGGCCAATCTGGCTGAGAAAATCCTGGATGAGGTCGCCGTTCAGCCAGGCGTTGTTTTCGAACGGCCGAACACGCACCTTTTCTCCGCCAAACGCCTGGACAAAGCGGCGGATAGTTTGGAGATAGGGCGGAATCCACGCTTCCGCCATGCCGCAAAGAGGCCTGAATTCGGGCAGATGGGCGTATTTGGTTCGCTGGTCGTAAAAGGAGGGAATCCACAAGTCCTGACGCCGGATATAGTAGAGGATCGTGACCGCGAAGCCGGCAAACGCCTCGCGCAACCAATCCGTATTTTCGGCGAAAGCGGTTTCACAGCTGACCACCACGGCTTTCGGCCGGCTCCGGGCGACCTCCCCGCGAAAGGCAGTCCACGCTGCGGCCGTCCCGTCTTCCTGGCCCTGGTGAGAAAAGGTGACCGGAAACAATCCGAAATGGACCCCGTTGCTTCGTCCGGCTACTGGAAACAAATAACCCGCCTTGCGCAGCCGCGATTCCTGTTCCACCAGGTACTTCTGGATGCTCGTAGTTCCTGTTTTCGGATGCCCGATATGCAGATAAAGTTTGGTTTGTGTCATGGCGAGCCGGAACGAGAGGCTTTTACAGCTTGACGGATGCGCAGGGTCTTACTATGACAGATTGGCGGCGGGAGAACAAGCGCTAGCGGAAGGGAAGGCATGCACATCGGATTCGTCAGTCGCATTCAACCGGGCTCCCCTCTGGCCCATCTCGATCCGGCCAGAGCGGCGGCCACGCTAACGGGTGAACGGTTGACTCTTCGCCTGTGCCCCCAGCGGCGAAAATATGGGCCGCCCCCCGCAGGTTGGCGGAGGGCGTCACCTTCTGCGGCCCGCTTCCCTATGCCAGCCTGATGCGTGAATTGGGGCAAACGACCGATTTTCTGGTTCACCTTTCGCGCATATAAACCTTCCGCAGTACTGTCTGCGAAGCCGCCGCCGCCATGCTCCGCCTGGCGCAAACCCACAACCCCGCAGAGCCCCGCGGCTGCCGTTCCGTTCGGTCCTGCTTTCGATACTGGCCTTGTGGGCCGCTTATTTTCTGATCACGTCGATCCGCGGTTTCATAGTCGGGTTTGAGTTTCAGGGCGAAATGCTGTGGCGCCGCGGTGTGGTGACCATGGTCGGCGTGGCGATGACCCTTGTGCTATGGTTGATCCTTCGGCTGATCGAGGCGCGCCCGCTCTGGACGCGGGTTGCGGCGGCGCTGGTCCTCGGATTTCCCCTGGCGATTCCGATCGCGCAGGCGAACCAGTGGATTTTCTCGGAGCTTCAGGCTGCCGAGGAGGAGCGTTACGGACAAGAGCGCGGAATAGTTGTCCGCCGCGACGAGGATGGAAATCTTCTGGTTGATGTGCCTTTGGGCCAGGACGGGCCCAGGGACGGAGCGGGTGCGGCAGATCCGGCGGGGGGCCTTGAATCCAAAAGCGTGATCATTGCGCCCGCACCCACCGAAGGCGAACAGTGGATCAAGATCATCGACATAGCCTTGGGCCGCTATTTCCTGATCCTCGCTTGGGCATCGCTTCATTTCGCAATGCTGGCCGGAGTTGAAGCGCGTTCGGCAGAGCGCCGCGCCGGCGAATTTCGCAACGCCGCGAAGGCGGCCGAGCTGCGGAGCTTGCGCTATCAGGTCAATCCGCATTTCCTGTTCAACACGCTCAATTCGCTTTCGTCTCTGGTGATCACCGGCAAGGCCGAATGCGCCGAACAGATGATCCAGCTGATATCGCGCTTCTATCGCCATAGCCTGGCTGACGATCCCACGACCAATGTCACACTGGCTGACGAATTCGACCTTCAGCGGCTCTACCTCGCCATCGAGGCGGTGCGTTTTCCGGAGCGGCTGCGGAGTGAATTGATCCTACCGCCCGAACTCGCCGATGCGCGCGTGCCGGGCATGATCCTGCAGCCGTTGATCGAAAACTCGGTCAGATATGCAGTCTCGCCGGTCAATCGCCCGGTCCTGATCCGGGTGGAGGCGCGCGAGGAGTTCGATCGACTGGTGATCACCGTCAGCGATGATGGGCCTGGAGTGCCCGATAATGTGCGCAACGGTTTCGGGATCGGCCTTGCCAATGTGCGCGACCGGCTGGAGGCCCGTTTCGGCCCCGATATCGTACTTGAGTCCGGTCCGGTTCCTGGTGGATATCGCACCGAAATGCGCATACCATTGACGCGCAATGGCTGAATCAGAGCAAACCGATACGCCGCTGAGAACGTTGATCGTTGACGACGAGCCTCTCGCCGTCGAACGGATCCAGGTGATTTGTGCTAAACTGAGCAAGATCAACGTCATCGGAACGGCAAGCGATGGCGCGGCGGCGCTGCGCCTCGCCGAGGCGCTTGCGCCCGACCTTATGCTGCTTGATATGACCATGCCCGAACTCGACGGGTTGGGTGTCGCACACCAGCTGGCCGGGCAGGAGAATCCGCCTGCAATCATTTTCGTGACAGCCCATGATGGCTTTGCGGTCGAAGCATTTGACCTCGAAGCGGTCGATTACGTGCTGAAACCGGTTGCCGCCGATCGGCTCGAGCGGGCGATTGAAAGAGCGGTTTCTCGCCGCGGGTCAGAGCGCAACAGTACCAGCGAATGGCTTGAAGAACTGTGGGTGCCGCACCGTTCGGAACTGATCCGTATCGCAGTGAACGAAGTGAGCCGGATCGATGCCGAGCGTGACTATGTGCGGCTGTTTGTCGGCGATCCGGCGGAAGGTGGGTGCAGCTATCTGCTGCTGCAGACCATCGCGGGGCCGGAGAAGAAACCCGACCCGAGTGAGTTCATCCGCATCCACCGATCCACCAGTTTGCGTAAGGATCGCAGCAGGGGTCTGAGG
>JAWOJA010000094.1:0-26380 GCA_046484345.1 Kiritimatiellia bacterium | reverse complement strand
AGCCGATAGGCCGCCGAGCCCCACATCGACAGACCCACCCAGCGGCCTTCAATCGAAGCGGCAAGCCGCAACGCATCGCCCACAGTTCGACTTTCTCCCAAATAATGGAAAGCGCCCATAAGCTCGTCGAACCGCTTGATCCCGGGGGCTCCAACCACAACAATTTCCACCGGTTTGCCGCTCAGAGATCCAGGCTCCAAGCGCCTCTCTGTCTGTTTGTCTTTTCTTTTCATCCAATATAGAAAAGCAAATTCGGAGGAAATTGTCTATAAAAAAGTGTTCCGCCTGTAAAAATGGCCTTATTCAACCGGTAAAAGAAAAGACCATGGCCGATTACCATGCTTCGCCGAAAAAGGATTGTCAGCCCGGTGTCTTTGTGATAAACATTTCAGTTCGCACAAGCGGTTTCCATGGCTTTCCCTGTCAACGCAAGCGATAAGGAATAAAGCATGAAGGATATTGCGGTCACCGATGTCAGGACAGTTGTGTTGCTTGGGCATAACGGAAGCGGTAAAACGTCCCTCATGGATGCGCTTCTATATAAAACGGGTGTCAACGACCGGCTGGGTTCTGTTGTCGGCAAGAGCAGCATGGCCGACTACACGGACGAGGAAAAGGACCGCGGTTTTACCATTCACGCCAAGCCGTTCAACATGGTTTACAAGGGGAAAGCGGGCAAGAAGACCCAGTTGGTGTTTGTGGACACGCCCGGATTTGCGGATTTCGCCGGCCAGGTGATCATGGGCTCGAGCGTGGTCGAGTCGGGACTGATCGTGGTGGACGGTCTGGCCGGTCTTCAGGTCGGTTCATCCCGGGCCTGGAAGCGGTGCGAGGATCTGAAACTGCCCCGCGGCATCGTGGTCACCGGGCTGGACCGTGAAAACGCCTCCTTTGCCAAGACGGTTGAAGGGATTCAGGCGGCGTGGGGCGGCAAGTGCGTTCCGGTTGTGATTCCCCTGGACGGCGCCCCCGGCGTGGCGGATGTGCTGTCCGGAACGCCGCCGGCGTCGATGGCCGATGCGGTTGAGGCGCTGAAGATGAGAATCATGGAGGCGGTTGCCGAAACCGATGACAGCCTTCTGGAAAAATACCTGGGCGCGGGCACGCTTTCGCCCGAAGAGATTTCCAAGGGCGTGAGCAAGGCCGTGCTGGGCGGCAATCTCGTGCCCATTTTCGCCTGTTGCCCGCTCAAGGATTCGGGGCTGACGGAATTGCTCGAGGGACTCGCGCGGATGTTTCCCTCTCCGGTTGACCGCCCCATGCGGGACGCCGCCGGCAAGCCGATCGATCCGGCGGGGCCCTTTTGCGGCTTCGTCTGGCGCACGGTCAATGACCCGTTCATTGGCCAGCTCACCTTCATGCGAGTGGCGGCCGGCAAGGCCGCCGCGGACCATGACCACGAACTGCTCAACATCACCAAGGGCGACAAGGAGCGCATCAGCGCCTTCCTCGAGGTCAACGGCAAAAAGCAGACCCCCTGGAGCGAATGTGGGGCCGGCGACATTGTGGCGCTGGCGAAGCTGAAGCACACGGCATTGTGCGATGTCCTGGGGGTGCCGGGCGCGACAACGGCCTTCGCGAAGTACCCGTTCCCGAGCCCGGTTTTTTCCCAGGCCATCCACGCCAAGACGCAGGGCGATGAGGACAAGATCGGAACGGCCCTGGCGCGCCTGGCCGAAGAGGATCCCACCATCCACGTCGAGCGCCATCCCGACACGCACGAGACGGTAATTTCCGGTCTTGGGGACATGCACCTGGCCGTGGCCGTGGACCGAATGAAACGGCGCAACAGCGTGGATGTGGACCTGACCGTCCCCAAGGTGCCGTATAAGGAGACGGTGACGGGCATGGGCGAGGGCCACTACAAGCACAAGAAGCAGACGGGCGGGCGCGGGCAGTACGGCGAGGTGTACCTGCGGGTGCGGCGCATGCCGGCGGGCGAGACCGAATGGTTTGACGATGCGGTGGTGGGCGGCGTGATTCCGGGAAATTTCATGCCGGCGATCCAGAAGGGCCTGGTCGAAGGCATGGCCCGCGGCAGCGTGGCCGGGTATCCCGTGGTCAACGTCAAGACGACCGTTTACGACGGCTCGTACCATGACGTGGATTCCTCGGAAATCGCCTTCAAGATCGCGGGTTCGCGCGCCTTCCGGGACGGAATGAGCAAAGCCCATCCCGTGTTGCTCGAACCCATCATGGAGGTGAAAGTTCTTTTCCCCGATCATTACATGGGCGAGGTGACGGGCGATCTCAACCACCGTCGCGGCCGCATTCTGGGCGTGGGCGTGGAGGAGGGGATGGAGGTTATGACGGCCGAAGTGCCGATGGCCGAGCTTTTCATGTACAGCGCCGAATTGCGCAGTATGACCGGCGGCCGGGGGTCTTTCACGATGAAGTTTTCCCGGTACGAAGTGGTGCCGTCCAATGTGGCTCAGAAAGTCATCGCCGAGGCGGAGAAGCATAAAGTCGAAGAGGTTGAGTGAGTGAGTCGAATCATCAGCGGGGCGGCGAGACCGAACCGGAAAGAGAGCGGGAGCGGGTATGAGCGGACATAGTAAATGGGCCACGATCAAGCACAAAAAGGGCGCCGCCGACGCGAAGCGCGGGCAGGTGTTCAGCAAATTGGCCAAGGAATTGATCCTGGTCGCCAAGACCGGCGGCGGCAATCCGGACACCAATGCGTCGCTTCGCGCCCTGATCACGCGCTGCAAGTCGGTTTCGATGCCGAACGACAACATTGATCGCGCCATTAAAAAGGGAACGGGCGAGCTCGGCGGCGTGACGATGGAAGAGATCATCTATGAGGGCTACGCCTCGGGCGGCGTGGGCCTCATCGTCAAGGTGCTGACCGACAACAAGAACCGGGCCGCCTCGGAAATCCGCCACACGTTCACGCGGCACGGCTCCGATTTCGCCTCGCAGGGCTCGGTTTCCCGCAATTTCAAGCGGCGTGGGCAGATTTTCGTTCCCGTCGCGGGCGTGGACGAATCCGCTCTGATGGACGTGGTGCTGGCTGCGGGCGCCGACGACATGCAGCTGGACGGGGACAGCTACGAGATACTGACCGATCCCAAGGCGCTTCCGGCTGTGCAGGAGGCGATCGAGAAAGCGGGCATCAAGTACGATCAATCGGAAGTCCGCATGATTCCCGACGCCTACGCGGCGGTGGCGGAGAAGTCCGTTGCCAAGACCGTGTTGAATTTCGTCGAAGCCCTCGAAGAGCATGACGATGTGCAGGCCGTCTATCACAACATGGACGTGTCGGATGCCGTGATGGCGGAGTTGGAGAAGGAATAGGCGGTCCCATGGCGGCGGAGACCCTGCGGGTGCTCGGGGTGGACACGTCATTGCGTTCCACGGGAGTGGGGGTGGTGGAGCTTCGGGGGGGGCGGATTACGGCCATTGAGTATGGCGTTGTCGCTTTTCCGGCCAAGCTTCCGCATTCGGCCTGCCTGGTGGGCCTGTATGGCGCCATTGCCGCGCTGGTGCAAAAGACGGCGCCGCAATGCGCGGCGATTGAGGGCGTTTTTTTCAGTCGCAACCTGAAGACCACTTTGGTGTTGGGCGAGGCCCGGGGCGCGGTCATCGCGGCCTGTGCCGGAGCCGGGCTTCCCGTATACGAATACGCCGCCCGTACCGTCAAGCAGGCGCTGGTGGGCTTTGGCGGGGCGGAGAAGGAGCAGGTTCGCCGGATGCTGATGGCGCAGCTTGGGCTGGCCGCGGAACCCCAGGAGGATGCCGGGGACGCCTTGGCCCTGGCCGTCTGTCACCTGCAGCGCGGCCGCGGGCACGAGTCATTGGCGCCGGATCCGATTTGAGGAAAAGATGATTGTTTTTCTCGAGGGAGTATTGGACGAGAAGGATCCGACCCGGGCCGTTATCGAGACGGCCGGGGTGGGGTATGAGGTGTTTATTCCCCTGAGCAGTTTCGACAAGCTTCCCCCCGAGGGCCAGCGGTTGCGGATCCACATATTCGATCACGTGCGCGAGGACGGCCACTCGTTATTTGGCTTCATGACCGCCGAAGAGCGTCGTATGTTCGTGTTGCTGCTGGGCGTCACGGGGATTGGTCCGAAACTGGCGCTTACCGTGCTGAGCGGCTTGACGACCCGCGACCTGAAGGGGGCCATCCTGGGCGGCGACGCCAAGCGGCTCAGTTCGGTGCAGGGAATCGGCAAGAAGACGGCCGAGCGGATCATTCTCGATTTGAAAGACAAGTTCAAGGGCGCCGAGGCGCTGGAATCCCCGGCTCCGGCGGAGAACCTGACCCCGGAAGCCGTGAAGACCCGCGATGCGGTGTTGGCGCTGGTGGCGCTGGGTTACAAACGCGGTGAGGCGGAAGCCCTGATCCGCCAGACGCTTTCGGGACTGGACGTGACGGCCCCGGATGTGGAAACCCTGATTCGAAAGGCTCTGGCGGGATGAGTGAGAAATCCCTATCCGATGAATTGCGCAAGCCCGAAGGGGATCTGGATATCCGTCTTCGGCCCAGCCGTTTTTCGGATTTCGTGGGCCAGGTGAAAATTCGCGAGCGCCTGGAGCTCTTCGTCCAGGCGGCGCGCAAGCGCGGAGACGTTCTGGAACATGTGCTGTTGTCGGGTCCTCCCGGACTGGGCAAGACCACGCTCGCCAACATCCTGGCGGAATCCATGGGGGCGTCCATCAAAGTGACGCAGGGGCCGGTTATCGACAAGGCGGCCGACCTGGCGGGCCTGCTGACGAGTCTGCAAAAAGGCGACATCCTTTTCATTGACGAGATTCATCGCATGCAGAAAAGCGTGGAGGAATATCTTTACGCCGCCATGGAGGACTTCGTCATCGACATCATGATCGATCAGGGTTCCAACGCCCGGTCGGTGCGTTTGAATCTGCCGCCGTTCACGTTGGTGGGGGCGACCACGCGTAGCGGGTTGATTTCCTCCCCGCTTCGCTCCCGCTTCGGCTTGTCGTGCCGGCTTGACTATTATCCGGCGCCGGAGCTGCAGTGTATCGTGGAGCGGTCGGCCCGCATTTTGGACGTGGACCTGGAGTCCGAGGGGGGGTTGGAGATTGCGAAACGCTCCCGCGGAACGCCCCGCATTGCCAACAATCTCCTTCGGCGGGTGCGGGATTTTGCGCAGATCAAGGCCGACGGGCGCATTACGCGGGACGTGGCGGATCGGGCGCTCCAGCTTTTGGATATCGACGAGCAGGGCCTTGACGAGATGGACAAGAAAATTCTCGAAACGGTTTTGTTCCGATTTGGGGGAGGGCCCGTGGGGCTCCACTCGCTGGCGGTTTCCGTGGGCGAAGAGCCCGACACGATCGAGGAGGTCTACGAGCCCTTCCTGATCCAGCAAGGCCTTCTCAAGCGGACGCCGCAGGGCCGGGTGGTGACGGAACGGTGCCATGCCCGGTTCGGCGTGCGGTCGCCGGGTCAAACCGGGACTCTTTTGTAGGGAGCGCTTTTCTAAGAGACATTAAAGGAACAAGGGAGAGATCGTGAAAACGACAGCACTGCGCATTTACGGAAAAAACGACCTCCGGCTGGAGGTCTTCGATCTTCCCGAAATGGGCGAGGACGAGATCTTGGCGGAAGTGGTCACCAACTCCATCTGCATGTCCTGCCACAAGGCGGCGGCGCAGGGCGCGGACCACAAGCGCGTGCCCAATGATGTGGCGGTTCATCCGACCATGATCGGGCACGAATTCGCCGGACGGCTGGTCAAGGTGGGCAAGAAATGGGCGGGCCAGTTCAAAGCGGGCGATCTCTTCAGCATCCAGCCGGCCCTGGGCTACAAGGGCACCCTCGATGCCCCCGGATATTCCTTCCGCTGGATCGGGGGAAACGCCACCTATGTGCTCATTCCTTCCTGCGTCATGGAGATGAACTGCCTGTTGCCTTACGCGGGCGAAGGTTTCTTCAAGGCGTCCCTGAGCGAGCCGATGTCCTGCATCGTGGGCGCGGCTCACGCCCAATATCATACCCGGTACGGCAACTACACGCATGATATGGGCATTGTGAAGGGCGGTACGTGCGCCATCCTGGCGGGCGCCGGACCCATGGGCATGGGCTGCATCGATTATCTCGTGAACGGTCCGCTTCAGCCCCGGCTGCTGGTCGTGACGGACATCGACGATGCGCGGATCAACCGGGCCGCCGAGCTGATGACGGTCGCCCATGCCAAGACCCGGGGCGTGACCCTGGTTTACAAGAACACCAAGACCATGCCCGATCCCGTGGGGAGCCTTAAGGAGATGGCGGGCGGCGGATTCGACGATGTGTTCGTGTTTGCCCCGGTGGCGCCCGTCGTCGAGCAGGCCGACGCCATTCTCGGCCGAAACGGTTGCCTGAATTTCTTTGCCGGCCCCACAGACACCACGTTCAGCGCGAAATTCAACTTCTACAATGTCCATTACGCCGAGACCCATATCGTGGGCACCTCGGGCGGCAACACCGACGACATGCGCGAATCGCTCCAGCTCATGTCGGAGGGCAAGATCAATCCGGCCGCCATGATAACCCATGTTGGCGGCCTGACCGCGGCGAAGGACACCACCTTGCGCCTGCCTGAAATTCCGGGCGGCAAAAAGTTGATCTACACCCATTTCGACTTCCCCCTGATTGCCATATCGGACCTAATCAAGAGCGAGAATCCCTTCTTCGCCGAATTGGGCAAGATTTGCGCCCGCCATGATAACCTGTGGAACGTGGAGGCCGAAAAGCTTCTTATGAAAAACGGACCCACCCTTAAAATTTAAAGTGTCCCACTGGGACATCCTGACACAGCCTCGTCCAGGGCGAACGAGGCTGTGGTTTTGGCTGTAAACGTAAGCAACGCATTTGGAATGACTTATAAATTTCTTTTCGTGTCCGGCGGTATTGGCATGCCGATTGCTTAATATAAGCTGCCGCACGGTTTGGTTTGTCTTGTTAATATTGAGACAGGTTGAGTGCGCACCACGTGGAGGATTTGAACATGGGCAAGGTACTTGGAATAGATTTGGGGACGACCAATTCGTGCATGGCTGTCATGGAAGGCGGCGAGCCGACAGTGATTCCCAATGCGGAAGGCATGCGGACCACGCCTTCGGTGGTGGGTTTTACGAAAAGCGGCGAGCGGCTTGTGGGGCAGGCTGCCAAGCGGCAGGCGATCACCAATCCGACGCAGACCATTTATTCGATCAAGCGATTCATGGGCCGGAAGTTTGAGGAAGTCGGCCGTGAGATTACGCTGGTTCCGTATGAAGTCGGCCGTGCCGCCAATGGCGATGTGCATGTGAAGGTTGGGGACAAGATGTTCTCGCCGCCGGAAATTTCGGCCATGATTCTGCAGAAGATGAAGGCGGATGCGGAAGCTTTTCTGGGCGAGCCGATCACGCAGGCGGTCATCACGGTTCCGGCTTACTTCAACGACAGCCAACGGCAGGCCACGAAGGATGCCGGCCGGATTGCCGGTCTGGAAGTGTTGCGGATCATCAACGAGCCGACGGCCGCCTCGCTGGCCTACGGCTTGAACAAGAAAAAGGACGAGCGCGTGGCGGTGTACGATCTGGGCGGCGGCACCTTCGATATTTCCGTGCTCGACATCGGCGACGGCGTTTTCGAAGTGAAGGCCACAAACGGCGACACGCATCTGGGCGGCGATGATTTCGACCAGGCGATCATGACATGGCTGAATGACGAATTCAAACGCGAGCAGGGCGTGGATCTTTCCAAGGATACCATGGCGTTGCAGCGGTTGAAGGAGGCCTCGGAAAAGGCGAAGTGCGAGTTGTCCACCGCGCAGAGCACGGACATCAACCTGCCCTTTATCACGGCTGATGCCTCCGGCCCCAAGCATCTGACCGTGACCCTGAGCCGCTCCAAGCTGGAACAGCTCGTCGACTCGCTGGTGGAGCGGACCGTGCAGCCCGTTCAGTCCTGCATGAAGGATTCGTCCCTCAAACAGGTCGACGAAGTCGTCCTGGTGGGCGGGATGACCCGCATGCCCAAGGTTCAGGAAAAGGCCCGCCAGCTCTTTGGCAAGGAGCCGCACAAGGGCGTGAACCCGGACGAAGTCGTGGCCGTGGGCGCGGCGATCCAGGGCGGCGTGCTGAAGGGCGAGGTCAAGGACGTGCTGTTGTTGGATGTGACGCCCCTGTCGCTCGGCATCGAGACGCTGGGCGGGGTGTTCACGGTGCTCATCGAGCGCAACACCACGATCCCGACCCGGAAGAAGGAGATTTTCAGCACGGCGGCGGACAACCAGTCGTCCGTGGAAATTCACGTGCTCCAAGGCGAGCGCAAGATGGCCTCGGCCAACAAGTCCGTGGGCAAATTTATGCTCGACGGGATTCCTCCGGCTCCCCGCGGCATGCCCCAGATCGAAGTGACCTTTGATATCGACGCGAACGGGATTCTGAAGGTTTCGGCCAAGGACCTGGGCACCGGCCGCGAGCAGAACATCACCATCCAGGCCTCGAGCGGGTTGAATGACCGCGAGATCGAACAGATGGTCAAGGATGCTGAAACGCATGCCGACGAGGACAAGACGCTGCGCGAGACCGTCGAGACGATGAACATGGGCGAAAACCTGGTTTATCAGACCGAAAAGCTGCTCAAAGAGCATGGCGAGAAGGTTGCCGCGGACAAGCGCGCCAAAGTGGAGGGGGCCATCGGAAAACTGAAGGACGCCCTCAAGACCAAAGAAGCGGCGGCGGTCAAGGCCCAGATTGAGGCGCTTAACACGGAGATGCACGCGGTTTCCGAAGAGATGTACGCCTCGGCCAAGACGGCCCAGCAGGCGCCGGGAGGCGCTGAAGAAGCGGGCGGCGGCAAAGGCGGCGAGGGTGAATCAGCCGGCCCCAAGGCGGGCGGCGGGAAAGACGACGTGATTGATGCCGATTATGAAATCAAAGACGACAAGAAGCGGAAATAAGGTCGCGCCTCGGGGTGCGCCTGCAGAACAGACGACAAAAAAGGAGATCGACAAGATGAAGGTGAAGCCGTTGGGTGATCGGGTGTTGGTGCAGCCTAAGAAGGATGCGGAAATGTCAAAAGGCGGGATCATCATTCCCGATACGGCCAAGGAAAAGCCTCAGGAGGGCAAGGTCATTGCCGTGGGCACCGGAAAGCGCGATGAGGACGGCAAGTTGCTGCCCTTCAACGTGAAGGTCGGTGACAAGGTTCTGATGCCCAAGTACGGCGGGACCGAGATCAAGCTGGATGATGTGGAGTATTCCATCATCCGCGAGGAAGACATTCTGGGCATTTTGGAATAATTGACGGATATAACGGATTAAACGAGAACACAGAAGGAGCTGAATATGGCGGACAAGGGCAAGCAGTTGAAATATGATACCGACGCGCGGCAGGCGATCCTGCGCGGCGTCGAAAAGTTGAGCCGGGCGGTGAAAGCCACCCTCGGCCCGTGCGGGCGCAACGTGGTGCTGGACAAGAAATTCGGATCGCCCACGATCACGAAGGACGGCGTTTCGGTTGCCAAGGAAATCGATCTTCCGTGCCCCTTCGAAAACATGGGCGCCCAGCTGGTGCGTGAAGTCGCCAGCAAGACGAGCGACGCGGCCGGCGACGGCACGACGACGGCGACCCTGCTGGCCGAGGCGATTTATCGCCAAGGCCTGAAGAACGTCACCGCCGGAGCCGATCCGATGGCCCTGAAACGCGGCATCGAGAAGGCCGTGGTCAAGATCACGGAATCCCTCGCGAAGCAGGCCAAGAAGGTCAAGGATCACACGGAAATCGCCCAGGTTGCGACCATTTCCGCCAACGGGGACGCGCAGATCGGCGAGATCATTGCCTCCGCGATGGACAAGGTTGGCAAGGATGGAACGATCACCGTCGAGGAAGCCAAGACCATCGACACGACCTGCGATGTCGTCGAAGGCATGCAGTTCGACAAGGGCTATCTCTCGCCCTATTTCTCGACCAATCCCGAGACCATGGATTGCGTGCTCGAGGACGCCTACATCCTGATCCACGAGAAGAAGATCTCGAGCCTCCAGGATCTGCTGCCGCTGCTGCAGAACGTGGCGAAGCTGAACAAGCCCCTGCTGATCATCGCCGAAGAAGTCGAGGGCGAAGCCCTGGCGACTCTCGTGGTGAACAAGTTGCGCGGCACGTTGCAGTGCTGCGCGGTGAAGGCCCCGGGCTTCGGCGATCGCCGCAAGGCCATGATGGAAGACATCGCGATCCTCACGGGCGGCAAGTGTCTGACGGAAGATCTCGGCGTCAAGCTCGAGAACGTCGCCGTCAGCGACATGGGCCGCGCGAAGCGGATCACCGTGGACAAGGAAAACACGACGATCGTGGAAGGCGCCGGTTCGACCTCCGCCATCCAGGGCCGGGTGCAGCAGATCAAGCGTCAGATCGAGGAAACGACCTCGGATTATGACCGCGAGAAGCTCCAGGAGCGCCTGGCGAAGCTGGCCGGCGGCGTGGCCGTCATCAACGTCGGCGCGGCGACCGAGACCGAGATGAAGGAGAAGAAGGCCCGCGTCGAGGACGCCCTTCACGCGACCCGCGCGGCCGTCGAAGAAGGCGTGGTTGCCGGTGGCGGCGTGGCCCTGTTGCGCTGTCAGGCGGCGTTGGACGAACTGCAGCTGGAAGGCGACGAGAAGATCGGCGTCCAGATCGTCCGTGAAAGCGTCGAGGCTCCTTTGCGTCAACTCGTGGCCAATGCGGGCATGGAAGGCTCGATTGTGGTCCAGGAAGTGAAGAAGTCCAAGAGCTCCACCTACGGATACAATGTGGCCACCCGGCAGTATACCGACCTGATCAAGGCCGGCGTGCTGGATCCGGCCAAGGTGACCCGTACGGCCATGCAGAACGCCGCGAGTATCGCGGGCTTGCTCCTCACCACGGAATGCCTCGTGACCGAGATTCCGGATGATGACAAGAAGTCCGCCCCTGGCGGCGGCCCCGGCATGGGCGGCATGGGCGGCATGGGCGGCGGAGATATGTACTAAAATAGTCCCTTAGGGGATTGACTTTTAAGGACGGGGTGCTTACATTAGTACCCCGTCCTTTTTTATACCGAAGGAGATGACCTTTGAATCCAGAACTGATCAAGAGTGCCAAGCAGCGCATGCCGAATGTTCCGCTGCTCATCAATGTGGTGGCCAAGCGCGTCCGCCAGTTGAACGCGGGAATGCCTCCCTACGTACGGCCGAAGAGCCGGGACGAGGAGAAGGTGGATATTGCCCTGCGCGAAATCATGGAAGGCAAGCTGACTGCCGAGATTGATTACGCGGCTGCGGCCAGCCGGGACGAGTAACGTTTTGCTTTCAGGTTGAACATGGCATCGCCACAGAAATCGGGCATCCGGCGGGTGGCGGAAAACCGCAAGGCTTTTCACGATTACGAAGTGCTGGAACGTCTGGAAGCCGGCATCTCTCTTGTCGGCACCGAAGCCAAGGCCGTCCGTTCGGGTCACATGAACCTGGCGGGCGGCTTTGTCCGTTTTGACCCGGGCGGCGCTTTTCTCTGCGAGGTGCGCATTGCCCCTTACGAGTTCGGCAACCAGTTCAACCATGAACCCGACCGGATCCGCCGGTTGCTGATGCACCGCAAGGAAATCGACCTGCTGGCGGCCACCGTCGCCCAAAAAGGGCTGACCGTCATTCCTTTGTCCGCCTATTATAAAAAGGGAATGCTCAAGATTGAGTTGGGCGTGTGCAAGGGCAAGCAAAGTCCGGACAAGCGGGATGCCTTGCGCAAGAAGACGGCCGACCGGGAAGCCGCCCGCGAAATGCGGCGCGAATAAAAAAGGCCCGCTCGTTGGAAGCGGGCCTCTGCATTTCCAGATGACCGGTCTAGAACACGGTGGAGAGGCTTGCCGAGACGATGTGGCAGAAGCCGTCCTTGAACTCCGAGGGGTACACCCCTTCCGCCGGCCGGGCTTGCACGTCCTCGCGGTCCTTGAACATCAGGTAGGTGTACCCGAGGTCCAGGTTGCAGCGGCCCAGCGCGAACCCCATGCCGAATCCGAACAGGTGGCGGTCATTGGAGGGGACCAGGTAATCGGCATGGCGATTGGGAACGGGATCCTCGTCAAACACGTAACTGCAGCGAAGGGCCACGCCCGGATTGAGGCGGTATTCAGCGCCGGCCGCGTAGCGAAAGACGTTGTTCCAATCCTTTTCCGTCACGCTCTCGGCGCGGCCCAGGATGGCGGGGTTGGCGAATTTGACCCGCAACTCGTCAAAAGAGCTCCACTCCGTGTAGGTGACGGAGCCGCCGAGCATCAGCTTGCCGGTCGTATAATTGCCGCCGAGGGTGGTGGCTGCGGGAAGGACAACGGTGCCCTCCGCGTCGGTTCCAAAATCGCTCCCGAAAGCGGTGAGGGTGGCATCGCCCTTGACGGTTTGTTGGACTTCGGACCGGTAGGTCAGGCCAAACCCGAAGTTGTCGCTGACGCGGTAGGAGAGGGCCGCGTTTCCGCCGTATCCAACCGAGTCGCCCTCGAGCTCGAAGTTCATGTCCGGACCGCCGGGCACGGCCGAGTTCGGAAGCTTGCGCTTCAAGGTGAGGTCCAGGGTCATGATCTGGAGGCCGACGGCCACGGAAAGGTGATCGTCCAGTTTGTAAGCGACGTTCGGGTTCACTTCAACGGTTTCGATGATGGCCTTGTAGGAGTTGTAGCGGCCGACCCAGTTTTCGTCGAAAACGCTGCCCAGCCCGAATGGGGAAAAGATGCCCACGCCAACCCAGGTCTTTTCGGCAACCTGCATCGACGCATACGCGTGCGGGGGCGTCCACCAGCTCTTGTCGTTGTCCGTGGAGAGATCCGCGGCTCCAAACGCCGTGGGAACACGGGTGTGAACGGTGACCTCCGGGCCGATCATGCTGGCGCCGACCATGACGTGAAGGCCGTCGGTTGCCGTGAGATTGGCGGGGTTGAAGTAGTTGGCCGACGCATCGCCGGTTATGCCGACAAGCGCTCCGCCCAGTGCGTTTCCGCGGGCGCTCATCTCGTACAAGGCGAACCCGGCTCCATGGGCGGTTGTGATGCCGGCAAGGGAGGCGGCCAGAAAAATGATCGGCATTCGGAGATTTGAGCATGATCGGCGCATAACGGGCACTCCGGTTAACGGGATCCGAACAGCAGGACCCCTCCTTCCCACATGACGGATCGGATCTGCACACACGTTCAGCCGATCTTTAAAAGGTATAATTATCGCGCTTGGGCCGGCAACACAAGGATAAAACAGGGACCTGGCAGGGCAAACGCATCAAAAAACCGTTCAACCGGCCAAAAGCTGTCATGGTTCTTGATCGGGCGGGTCACCCGGCGGCCGCGTAGGATGCCCCGCTCCCAGCTCGGGTGGTTGTAATAGGCCCCGGCGGGCCCTTGGCGAATCGGGCAAAGCGTGCCGCGCTCCATCCGGCGGGTTTTCCGGCGTTTCTGGCAGTCCGACCGGCTCGCATGGTTCGCCGATCGCCCCAAATGGGACGGGCTGGCCTCCGTCTGCATGGTCGAATCCGAACGGCAAATCCCGGGCAAGTCCGTCACTCTTGAGCGCCTGCTGGGGCATTCCGTGTCTCTGGACGGTTCCCCGGCTCAGGCGCTCCTCGAAAGCGATCCCGGCGGGCACTCGGTTTTTTCATGTGTTTGCCCTGCTGTTGCCTTGAATGATGAGCGCAAAACAGGCAATATCCAATGTGGAGAATGACACAATTTCGCGAATGGCGCGAGGCGCTTCTGGGCACGGGCCTTTTCATGGCGTTGTTCGGAGCGGCTACCTGGCCGTGAAGGCCACGCCGCCCCGCCTGTTGCCGGTCTGGCGTTTGTTCGTGAGACGGGAACGTTCATACAAGGAGATGGAGATGGCCGCCTTATTTGAAATCAACGCCGGCGCTGCTTCGCGAAGCGGGCTGGAAAGGGTGATTGGCCCATGACGCATGTCCATCAATTCGTTCAAACGTCGGCCGAACTGGAGAAAGTGGCCGCCCGGCTGGCTGGCGAACCCTGCGTGGTGCTGGACACGGAATTTGTCTGGGAGCGCACGTTTTACCCAATATTGGGACTGGTCCAGATTGCCCTCCGGGACGGAACCTGTTACCTGCTCGATACCGTGGCGGCTCCCGATTTGTCGCCCCTCGCGGGAATTTTGTCGGATCCCCGGATCGAGAAAATCCTGCACGACGCCCCTCAGGATCTGATGATCCTGAACCGGGCCGCCGGGGTGCCGGCCCGCCGGGTGTTCGATACGCGGCTGGCGGCAGGCTTTGCCGGCATGGACAGCCAGACCTCGCTTCAGAACCTCTTGGCGGACCTGGCGGGCGTGTTGCTGGCCAAGGGGCACACCCGCACGGATTGGACGGCCCGGCCGCTGTCCCGCGACCAGCTGGAGTATGCGGTGGACGATGTGATCCACATGCCGCGCGTGGCGCTCCTGTTGCGCGAAAAAGCGCGCGCTTCGGGGGTGGAAGAGTGGCTGGACGAGGAGTTGGCGGAGCTCTTCGACACGGCCATCTATGCGGAGCGGGCGCCGGAAGAATCGTTTCTGCGGATCAAGGCCTCCTCGTTTCTGCAACCCCGCAACCTGGCGGCGCTGAAGGAGCTGGCCGCCTGGCGGGAACGGACGGCCCGCGCGGCCGATCTGCCGCGCGGATTTGTGGTGACCGATCCCGAACTGGTTTCCGTGGCCCAGGTGTTGCCGGCAAACGAAGCTGATTTTTCTAAATGCCGCCAATTGGATCCGCGCATTGCCCGGCGCCATGGGGCGCATCTGTTGGCCGCCGTGAAAAGTGGACTGGATGCGCCCGAAACGCAGGGGCCGAAACCGGTTGCGCCGCCCGATGAACGGCAGGTCGGGCGGGAGCGTATCCAGGCGCTCCTTCACGCCATTCGGGTGAAAGCCGAAAGCAAGCACCTGGATCCGAGGCTCGTGGCCACCAAGGGCGAGGTGGTCCAGGTGCTGGCGGATGGGCTGGAGGCGAAGCCCGGAAACCACCGACTTTTGCGCGGCTGGCGGGCGGAGTTGCTGGGGAATACCGTCACGGGGGCGCTCGGACAGGCTGGTTAAGCCGGGTAGCTCCGCACGTGACGGGGCCGCGCGAAGAGGCGGTCGCCCGGTTTGGGATTCAGCAATTCGGCCGTTTCCCGGGGCAGATCGACCTCCAGGAACTCTTCCTGGTCCGTGCGTTGCATTTCAATTCGCACCATGGCCCCGGCCCGTCTGACGTTTTTGACGATAACGGGAAGGCAATCCGCCCCCTGCGGGGCGGCCAGAAGGTCGCACTCGTGCGGGCGGACCAGGCGGACTTGTCCGGAATGCTCGGGGGAATTTGGCCAGGTGTTGACCTGTCCCAAAAATCGGCACACGAAGGCCGATGTCGGGTTTTCGTAGACCTCGGCCGGCGAACCGGTCTGTTCGATCCGGCCCGCGTTCATGACGACGATGCGGTCGGCCACTTCGATGGCTTCGTCCTGGTCGTGCGTCACAAACAGGCTGGTGACGCCGAGATCGGCATGGCGGCGGCGGAGCCAGCGGCGCAATTCCGTGCGAACCCGGGTGTCGAGGGCCCCAAACGGTTCGTCCAGCAGCAGCACGCGCGGCTCGATGGCCAGGGCCCGCGCCAGGGCGACCCGCTGGCGTTGGCCGCCGGAGAGCTGGTCCGGAAAGTGGGCGGCTAGCCAGTCGAGCTGGATCAGGTCCAGCAGCGCCCGGACGCGGTTGCGGATTTCGGGCTCCGGCGGCCGTTCCCGCCTTGGGCGGGCGCGCAGGCCGAAGGCGATGTTGTCGAACACCGTCATGTGCCGGAAGAGGGCGTAGTGCTGGAAAACGAATCCCACGCGGCGGTCCCGCACCGGGCGGTCCGAGGTCTCTTCCCCGTGTGTGCGGATGGCGCCGCTGTCGGGCCGTTCCAGTCCCGCAATGATGCGAAGCAGGGTGGTTTTCCCGCAGCCGGAGGGTCCGAGCAGGGCGACCAGTTCGCCCGTCTTCACCGCCAGGTTGACATTGTGGAGGATGGCGAATCGTCCGTAGCTTTTTGAGACGTTCAGGATTTCAATGCTCATCGCGTGTCCTTTCGGCGGCCGCCCGTTGGCGCCGCACCTGCCACTCGGCGGCCGCCTTGACGATCAGGGTGATCAGGGCCAGGCCGGCGAGGAGAGAGGCGACGGCGTGGGCGGCGCTGAAATTGTATTCGTTGAAAAGGGCCTCCACATGAAGGGGAAGGGTGTTGGTCCTGCCGCGGATGTGGCCGGAAACGACCGACACCGCGCCGAACTCGCCCATGGCCCGGGCGTTGCACAGGATGATGCCGTAGATCAGGCCCCACTTGATGTTGGGCAGCGTGACGGACCAGAAGATGCGCCAGCCCGAGGCGCCCAGCAGGCGCGCGGCCTCCTCCTCCTCGCTGCCCTGCGATTCCATGAGGGGGATCAGTTCGCGCGCCACGAACGGGGCGGTGACGAAGAGCGTGGCCAGCACGAGCCCCGGAAAGGCGAAAACGATGCGCAGGTTGTGCGCCTCCAGCCAGGGATGGAACCAGCCCTGGCGGCCGAAGAGGAGGACAAAGAGCAGGCCCGCGATGACGGGGGAAATGGAAAACGGCAGGTCGACGAGGGTGGCAATCAGGCGGCGGCTACGGCAGGGGTTCTTCGTGATGGCCCAGGCCAGGGCCACGCCGAACACGGTGTTGATCGGCACGGCCACGGCCGCCAGTTTCAGGGTCATGCGGATGGCGTGCAGGGCGTCGGGTTCCGTGAGGGCGGCCGCATAGGCCTTCCCGCCCCGGGAGAGGGCCATGACCAGGATCTGGATCAGGGGCAACAGGATGAAGAGGCCCAGAAATAGCAGCGCCCCCGCGACCATGAGGAAGCGGATGACCGGCGGCTCGGCGATGGCCGGCAGGCGTGATGAATCAGCGGTTTTCATGTCGCGAGTGGGTCCAGTTTTGCAACCAGTTGATGAGGAGCAGGAGCAGGAACGAGGCGCCCAGAAGCGTTACCGCCAGGGCCGAGGCGCCCGCGTAATCGTACTGCTCCAGGCGGGAGACGATGAGGAGGGAGGCGATTTCCGATTTCATGGGGAGGTTGCCGGCGATGAAGATGACGGAGCCGTATTCGCCGATGCCCCGGGCAAAAGCCATGGCAAAGCCGGTCAGGAGGGACGGGGCGAGGGCGGGAAAGATGATCTTGGCGAAGGTCGCGCCGCGGGAGGCACCCAGGCAGGCGGCCGATTCCTCCACGGCCGGGTCCAGCTCCTCCAAAACGGGTTGAATCGTCCGGACCACGAAGGGAAGGCCGATGAACACAAGCGCCACGAACACACCCGCTGGCTGGTAGGCGATTCGCAGGCCCATGGGGGCCAGGAGCTGGCCGATCCAGCCATCGGGGGCATAAAGGCCGGCCAAGGCGATGCCGGCCACGGCGGTTGGCAGGGCGAAGGGAAGATCGACCATCGCATCGGCCAGTCGGCGGCCGGGAAAGGGGATCCGGACCAGCACCCAGGCAACCAGAAAGCCCATGACGGTGTTCAGTGCCGCCGCGAGGAAAGCGGAGCCGAATGTGAGCTTGTAGGAGGCGACGGCGCGCGGGGAAGAGATGGCGGCCCAGAAGTCCGCCCCGCTCAGGGTCGTGCTTTTGACGACCGCCGCGGAGATGGGAAGCAGGACGATGAGTCCGAGGTAGGCCAGGGCCAGCCCCAGGATCAATCCCGGTTGGAAGACGGTAAAGGAAGCGCGTTTCATATTACGGTTGCGTCATGATCCGGTCGAAGGTGCCGCCGTCGTCGAAGTGTTCGCGTTGCGCCTTGGCCCAGCCGCCGAACGTGTCGTCGATAGTGATGAGCTTCAGAGGGACAAAGCGTTTGAGATCCGCCGGATCGGCCGACTCGGGAATGGCGGGCCGGAAGAAGTGACGGGCGGCCAGCCGCTGACATTCCGGGGAATAGAGGAATTTCAGGTAGGCTTCGGCGGCGGCGCGGGTGCCGCGCTTGTCGGAGACGGAATCGACCCGGGCGACGGGCGGTTCGGCCAGGATGCTGAGGGAGGGGACCACGATTTCGAATCCCTTCTCGGGGAACTCTTTTTGAGCCAGGAAGGCCTCGTTTTCCCAAGCCAGGAAGACATCGCCCATTTCGCGCTGGCAAAAGGTCGTGGTGGAGCCCCGTGCGCCGGAATCGAGCACCGGGACGCGTTTGAAAAGCGATTTCATAAAGGCGAGCGCGCCGTCGGGACCGCCCCTGTTCTGGGCGGCCCAGGCCCAGGCGGCGAGGTAGTTCCAGCGCGCGCCGCCGGAGGTCTTGGGGTTGGGGGTGATGACGGCGACATCGGCCTTGAGCAGGTCGTTCCAGTCGTGAATGCCCTTGGGGTTGCCTTTGCGCACGAGGAAGACGATGGTGGAGGAGTAGGGGCAGCTGTTATGGGGCAGGCGGGTCTGCCAGGTTTCGGGCAGCAGCTTTCCCTGGCGGGCGAGGGCGTCGATATCGTAGGCCAGGGCCAGTGTCACCACGTCGGCTTGGAGTCCGTCGAGCACGGCGCGGGCCTGCTTGCCGGATCCGCCGTGGGACTGTTCCACGTTCACCTCGCGTCCGGTTTGCTTCTGGTAGGCGACTTTGAAGGCGCCGTTGACGGCCTTGTAGAATTCGCGGGTCGGATCGTAGGAGACGTTCAAGAGGGTGAGGGCGGGTTCGGCCTGCAGGAGCGGAACGGCAAGGAGGGCGGCGAGGAGGCGTTTCATCACGATAGAGTTCCTAGTGGGGTCGGGGCGGTTTCCGGGATCGGGCCTGTTTTGGGGCGGCGGCGCGTGTTTCGGCGAGGGCGGATTTAACGGCATCGGAGAGTTTTTGCATATCGGCCAGGCTGGTGTGATCGAGGATGTTGGCGATGGCGTCGCGGACCTCTTTCATGACCAGGCGGATGCCGCACGAGGACTCGTCGGCGCAGTCCATGCAGGGGCGATATGCGGTGACGCTGACACAGGCGATGGGCGCGAGGGGGCCGTCGATGCGCCGGATGAGGTCGCCGAGCATGATGGATCGGGCGGGCTTGGCGAGTGTGTAGCCGCCCTCGGGCCCCCGGCGGCTATAGAGGAAGCCGTCGCGGTTGAGTTGGAGCAGGATCCGTTCGAGGAACTTGCGCGGAATGATTTCGTCGCGGGCGATATCGCTGATCCGGACGGGATCGCCCCCCCCGGGCTGACGGGCCAGGTAGGCCAGCGCCTTGATCGCGTATTTGGCGGAACGTGTGAGCATTCTATTTCCTATCGAATTAGTAGAGATATTAGCGAAAGCATAAATCTACGTCAATCAAATAGTTCAAACAGTCCGTCCGGGCAGACGGCGGGGTTCAGTAATTGGCGGGATTGATCTCAAAATAGGATTTGGGATGGCCGCAAACCGGGCATTTTTCGGGAGCCTTGGCCCCGTCGAAGACGAAGCCGCATTCCCGGCAGTGCCACTTGACTTTTTCGGCCCGCTGGAAGATCGCGCCGGTTTCGATGTTATTCAGGAGCGCCTGGTAGCGGGCCTGGTGCTCTTTTTCGATTTTGCCGATCCCTTCGAAGATCCGGGCAATTTCGTCAAATCCTTCCTCGCGCGCTTCGCGGGCCATCCGGGGATACATGTCGGAGGCTTCGGCGCCTTCGCCCGCCGCTGCGGCCTTCAGGTTGGCGATCGTGTCCCCGAGTTTGCCCAGCGCCTTGAAGTGCAACTTGGCGTGCACTTTTTCCTCGTCGGCGGTTTTCGAGAATAATTCGGCGATTTGCTCGTAGCCTTCTTTCTTGGCCGCGGAGGCGAAAAAGGTGTATTTGTTGCGCGCCTGGGATTCGCCGGCGAAGGCTTCCATGAGGTTCTTTTCCGTTTTCGTTCCGTTGAGCACGGGCATGGTGCGTCTCCTTGTGTTGGTTTCGGATCGCCGCAGGACTGTTCCGGATGCATGCTCCAAAGATGGTCATGTTAGCACGCCGCGGGTAAAACACAAGATTATCCGGGCAGCAGGGAAAACGCATCAAAAAACCGTTCTACCGGCTAAAAACGGCAGGTTCTTGTCAGGGCGGGTCATTTTCCCTTCAGGCGGGATCGGGCAGTCCGGCCGCTTCAGCGGCTCCTCCGGTGATGACGTTCGGGAGATTAACAGAAAAAAGGGACAGCGCCTCCACCCGCAACGGCGCCATTACGGTGGATTTCAAACCGTTTGAAATCGTTCCCCCTGCGCCTGGCGTTGAAGCGGTAACGCCGGGAGGGTCGGGGCTTTCGCGAAAACAGAAAAGCCCCGCGCGCCAAGGAACGCGCGGAGCTTTTTTCTGAAACCGATCGGGCGTGTCCCCGTTTTCTACGGCGTGATCAGCTCGGCCTGCTGGCAGAGGAATCCGGCCACGCCGCGGGTCATGTCGGCGGCATAGGCATAATCGATGTAATTGGTCTGGTCGGCCGAATCGTAAGCCGTGTATATGAAGGGGTTCTTCCAGACCCCGCCTTCCATGAGCGCGATGGCATCGATGCCGGCCAGGGTGAAGGGCAGGTGATCGCTGTTCTGAATGGTGCCGCCCTGGATGACCGTCAGCCCCCCGAAGGCAGCCATGGCATTGCCCAGTTTCCTTCGGTTACGGGTGGGGAATGAATTGCCGCCGTAAAGAAGGGCGGTGTCGGCGTAGCCGCCTTTTTTACGGTTGTAGGCGATCGTGTCCAAGCTGACCATGCAGCGGATGTCGTCCCGGAAGATGCGGTTGACTTTGTTTGAATTGGCGGTGGTGAAACGCTTCACATAGCGGTCCGACCCCGCATAGTTTTTCTGGGAGGCATCGAACGCCACGAAGACGATGGTGGACTGGAAGGATTGCTTGCCAAGCACATCCGCCAGGCAGAGCAACGCGGCCACGCCGCTCGCATTCATGTCCGCACCGGGGCTGCGCGGGGCCGCGCCCAAGCTGAAGTTGATTGGGTTGGGCTGGCCCCTGTCCAGGCTGTCGTAATTGGCTCCCACGATGAAGCAGTCGGCATCGGGGTTGGTGCCCGGCAAGGTGGCGATGATGTTGTTGCAACTTTTATACAGGTAAGCCGGTCCGCCGAAATCGGTGGCGAACGAGAAGGGATCCAGCCGGGTGCTCAGGCCGAGGGCGGTCAGCCTCGTGTAGATATAATCGCGCGCCAGGTCATGTTGGGCGGCCGGCAGGCGATCAATCAACGGATTCAGCTTCTTGGTGAATCCCCGGTTTTGGCCCGCGTTGATGAAAAGGTTCGTGTGATAATTCTGGAACATCCCGGCATCGATCTGGTTGACGATGGAGGTCTGTCCTTTGGCGAGGGGTGCGGTTAACGCGCCCGCCACGCAGGCTGCGGCCAGACGAATGAGGGGTTGGATCATCTTTTTCATTGCTCTCTCCTGTTACGTTTGCCGACACTGTTCGGACCGGATTTTGGGAATATTAATGATGATTTTTATTGTCCTGGAGACCTCCTCCCCGCTGCTCATCGATAACCATGGTTTTGGAATATCAAACCATGGTGGGTTGCGGTATCGGTGTAATTACTGATTTTCGCATTCGATAACGACTAATCGAGGCTCGCGCCGTCGGCCGACGGCAGGGAGAAAACCGCCCGGATATGACGCGGCTGAGTCATTCTCGCCAGCAAGGTTGTATCCAAAATAGTACAATTGTTGGTGTCCCCCTCCCAGCGGTGGAATTTCCAGAGAAGAGCCGGCACCGCCTTCACGGCGACTTCCGAGCCCCACGCCTGCCAGCCTCCGGCCGTAACAGTCCCGTTTCCGACCACGGTTGTCGTGAGCGGAGCGGTCAGGACCGCCTGCTCGATCAGGAATCCCGTCACGCCCCGGGCGATGCGTGACATGAATTCGAAGTCGAGGTAGTTGGCTTTCGAAAACGAGTCCGCGGATGTGTAGATGAAGGGGTTTTCCCAGATCCGGCTTTCGGACAGGACGCAGGCGGGAATGCCGAAGTGTATAAAAGGGACATGATCACTGCTGGAGGTGGTGCCGCGCTGGTAGGTCTTGATTCCTCCGTACACGGCCAGTGCCGCCGCCAGTCTTTTCCGCAAGCGGTCGGGTTTTACGGTCCCCCCGTATAGAGCGGCCGTGTTGTAATCGGCGTCCCGCAAATTATAGCCGACCGTGTCCAGGCTGATCATGCCGCGGATTTCGGCTCTCAGGATTTTATTGGTTTTCGCGGGGTTTGCTGTGGTTTTTTTCCTCGCAAAGTAGTAAGAGCCATTGAAGTTTTTTTCCGACGCGTCGAAGGCCACAAAAACGATGGTTGCCATGAGCCGTTGCCGGCTGAGGGCGTTGGCCACGGCGAGCAGGCACGCGACCCCGCTGGCGTTCAAGTCCGCCCCCGGCGATTTGGAGGCCCAACCGGCGCTTAAATTGGTGGGCAGGGGCTGCCCGCGATCGACTGTGTCATAAAAGGCCCCCACGATGTAGGTGCCGAATGTGCGGGGGGCGAGCCCCGGGAGCGTGGCCACGATGTTGTTGCAGCCGGTGTAATAGTAGGATGGCGGGGCTCCGAAATAGGTGGCGAAGGAAAAGGGATCGCGCCGCGTCGTCAGGCCCATGCCGGTAAAGGCGCTTTGGATGTAATCCCGGGCGAGATCGTGCTGATTGGTCGGGGTGCGCGCCACCAGGGGGTCCCGAATTTTTGTGAACCCCCGGTTCTGTCCGGTGTTCGCATAAAGATTGGACATGAAACTTCTCATCATCTCGGCGGAAATGGCCGTGACCAAGGAGGTCTGTGCCCGTGCATGCGGTACGCCAATGGCAATCAGCAGGGAGGCAACCAGAAGTCGGATTGAGTGCATAGGCGAGTTCCTCCTAAACCGATGACCGTGTGGGCTGTTTTAGACAAATAACGTCACTGCTGTCAGTATGGGGAAGAGCGGGGCGCGGCGGAATCGGAAAAAACCCGATTTCAGGTGGCCAAAAGGAGGGCTTGTCATACGGCTAGAAAAAAGCCGATTCCAGGCATTCCCGGGCGGCGGCAATCCATTCCGCGTCGTAGGAGCGGCCCCGGCGCAGACGGATGAGGATCCGGCGCGAGGAGAGCAGGTTGCGGAAAGCCACGGGCGCATAGCGGTCAATAATCATGGGCGGGTGGCGCCGGATCGCCGCAATGAGGGCTTCGAGCAAATCCAGCGGCTCTTCGGTGGCGGGTTCCAGGACGAACTGCCAGAGCGTGTGCGGCGATTGGGCAATGGCGTCATGGACGAGAGCCTCGAGTTCGTCCGTGTGTTCGAAGAGGCCCGTTCCGCGAAAGATCCAGGCCTGCCGGGCAAAACGGGGCCCCGGCGGCAGCAGCCGCCGGTCTTGCCAGGGAACGGGAATGACCTGGGGGTGTGGAAAAAGATCGGGCAGGGCATGGCCGATGAAACTGGGCGTGGGGTTGTCACTGCTTAACCGCGGTGAGGCGGCCAGTCGCGCTTCGATGGCCAGAAAGTCGTTCCGGCTCATCCAGGGGGTTTCCTGCACCGCATAAGGGGGGAGCGGATCGAAGCGTATCTTCCATCGCGCGGCCTGCCGCCTCAGGTCCGTTCCCGGCAACAGGAGCGTGTGCATGCATTGGATGTTGACGGAGCGCGGAAAGGTCAACGCCCAATCCAGCGCTTCTTCGGCGGCCGCCCGTGTCTGGTAGGGCAAGCCGATCATCAGGTCCAGAGTCACCCGGATGCCCCGCCGCGCCATCAGCCGGATGCCTTCGCCCGTGCGGGCCGTATTCGTGGGCCGGCCGATGGCTTTCAGGACCTTGGGGTCCAAGGATTGCACCCCGGATTCAATATCGGTGAAACGGGCCGCCGCCAGCAGGTCGGCCTGCTCGGCGGTCAGGCGGTCCGCCCGTAATTCCGCAAAAAAGGCCAGTTTCCGGTCGCGGTTGAGATCGGCCAGGAGCCGCAGGGTTTCCGTGAAACGGGAGTGGCTGTTGAAGGTGGGGTCGACGAATCGGATTTCCCGAGCGCCCATTTTCCGGAGCATATCGACCCGTTCCACGATGGCTTCGGGATCCAAAAGGCTGACGTGCCGACGCAGATGGTGGTAGCGGCAGTAGGTGCAATGCATGGGGCACCCGCGGGAGGTCTCGACGTAGGCCATGCCGCGCGCGTCGGGCGCGAGGCCCGTCCAGTCCGGAGGAGGAAGATCGTGACGGAGGGCCGTTTCGGGCGCCTCGGGAACGCCCCAGCGGAAACGTCCCCCCGATTTCCAGGCCGTATAGGAAAAGAGAGCCTGCTTGCCGGCCTTCAGGGCCGCGAGAATCGCGGGAAGCACCCACTCGCCTTCGCCGATCGTCACCACGTCCGCCGGACTGTGCGAGTAAAGAAGCGGGTGGGTGCGGGCCACATCGGGTCCTCCGACGAGGATGGCGCTCCCGGGCAGCGCGCGTTTGACCTGGTGCATCAGCGCCAGGGTGCGTTCGATGTTCCAAAGGTAAACCGTGCAGGCGATGAAACGGGGACGCAGGCCGACAATGGCCGCCAGAAGGGTGCAGTCGCTTGCGCTGTCCATTTCGGGCGGGAGGCGCGCGATCTTGGTGCTCGGTCCGATGGGGGAACGGCGGACCGCCCATTCGAGATAAGCCGCCGCCAAGTAAAGGTTTTCATGCGCGCCGGAAACGAGGGTGTCCAGCTGCGGCAACTGCACAAAAAGAAGAAGATCGGACATGGGAGATAGGATAGTATATGGCTTGGTGTTCGGCAAGCCCGGCGGGTTCGCGCCCGTCCGCCGCGGGATCAGACAAACAGGCGTTCCAGCAGGTAGTCCACGTCCCGGGGCGTGATTGTTTTGGGATTGGCCCGCGTGGAGCCCGAGGACAAGGTCTGTTCCATGATTTCGTTTTTCCGCAGGAGCGGCATGCCCTTGAACGGATTGCCGATTTCAAGCTGGTCGAGCAGGCGCTGCGTTTGCGCCGGCAAATCGCCCCCGAGGGCGTTGGAAAGGCGGTCGTATTTTTCGCCCATGGCCGCGCGGTTCAGCGCGATGGCTTCGGGCAGGCAGACGGCGCAGACCAGGCCGTGAGGCTGATGGTAAAAGGCCCCGAGGGGATGCGCGATTCCATGCACAACGCCCAACCGTGCCATGGAGAGGGATATCCCCGCCAGGTGGCTTCCCGCCAGCAGGGCGTCTGCCGGGGCGGCGGCTGAATCCCTGAAAACTGCCGGCAGGGCGCCGGCGATGAGCCGGATCGCCTCCAGGGCGAGCGCGTCGCTGTAGCGGCTGCTTTTGGAGCTGACGAAAGACTCCAAGGCCTGGGTGTAAGCGTCCATGCCGGCATGGGCGATCACGGAAGATGGCGTGCCGGCGAGCAAGTCGGGGTCGAGGATGACGGTCTTCGCCATGAAGCGGTCGTCCCGGATCGATTTTTTGAGCATCGTCTGGGAATCCGTCAGGACGGCGTTGGGCGTGGCTTCGGCCCCGGTTCCGGCCGTGGTGGGGACGGCGATGAGCGGCAGGCCGGTGTGGGCGACGGGACGGCCCCCGTGAAAGGCGGCGGTCAGGGCGGTTTCGCCAAACAGGCCGGCGGCCGTCTTGGCGAGGTCGATCACGCTGCCGCCGCCAATGGCGGCGACCCAATCCGCGCGCGCTTCGGCGGCCCGCGCCCGGAGCGCATCGGCCTGTTCGAGGGTCGGTTCACCGCCCTCGTGTTCCCAAAATGATAAATCCATGGACGGGGCGAAGGAGGCCTGCAGGAGGGCGAGCGCGCCGGACTTGCGCAAAGAGGCGCCATGCGCGAGCACGCCCCGGCTTCCGAATTCACCGGCGGCCGCCGGCAACAGGGCGAGTTTGCCGCGGCCGAAGAGGGTGCGCGGGACCAGGAGGGCGGTGTCGGGGAAGCAGATTGTCATCAGACGTAGACAATGACGGCCAGGATTTCGAGAGTGGCGGTCCCGTCGTTGATGACGGCGTGGGAGCCGCCTCCGCCGGTCAGGATGGCATCGCCGGGGTTCACGCGGGTGCGGGTCTGCCCGTCGTCGAGCAGGCCGGTGCCGGAGAGGATGTAGTAGAGCTCGTCCTCGTTGACGTGCTCATGCTTGCCGACGCTGGCGCCCGGGGGGATCAGCAACGTGGCGCAGAGGCGGGCTTTGGCGGTGAATTCGGCGGGTTGGAAAGCGTGGCGGAAGGAGATGACGCCCTGGCCGCCGCGCAGGTTGGGCCGTTCTTCCACGGGCATGTCGGCTAGTTTACGGATCATGGATTTCCCTCGGTTGAATGGGGTAACTCTACGGGACGGCAGGGAGCCCGGCAAGATAAAACCGGGCGCATTGCAGAACTGCTGGTGTTTTATAAAGGGCGCCATGACTTGCGGCATGGTTGAATGTCTGGTGGTTGGATGGGTGGGTGCGGCGTTCCGGCCGTAATCTGGCGGGCGCTTTTCCGCGCTGAGGGGCTCAGGCTGGAGGCGCCGGGACCATTATTCCACGTCACCTCGCCTTCGCCCCTCATCAT
>JAWOJA010000066.1:0-52110 GCA_046484345.1 Kiritimatiellia bacterium | reverse complement strand
GGCGGAGCCGGTTCAAACTGGGGACAGGTGTCGGTGGCTTCCACCAGGCGCCTCTGCCGGCTGCACCGCTGGGTGAAGGGATTGACCACGTAATGCCGGCAATACCGGCAGAACCGCCCCTTTTCGCCCTCCTGGAAAACCTCCGGCGCCACCGGCTTTTCGTCGGCCGAAAAAACCGACGGCGCCTTCGGCTTGTCCTCGTCGGGAAACACCTTGGGCGCCGCGGGTTTCTCGTCGTCGCCGAATATTTTCGGCTTGGGCTTCAGCTCGTCCGGCGAAAAAAGGGAATTGCTCATGCCCGCTCCTGCCCCTCCCCTACGGGGCGGGCGCCTCCAGCACGGCCCGGATGCGCCGGACCCCGGCGCTGGAGGACTCTTCCTTCTGGATCTTAAAGCGGCCCAGTTCGCCCGTGCGGGCGGCATGAGGGCCGCCGCAGACCTCTTTCGAGAAGTCGCCGGCGGTGAAGACCTTGATCTGCTCGCCGTATTTGGCGCTGAACAGCGCGGTCGAGCCCTGGGCCTTCGCCTCCTCGAGCGTCATGACCTCGCAAGTCACCGGCAGGTCGCGCGCGATCTGCTCGTTCACAATGCGCTCCACCTCGGCAACCTGCTCGGGGGTCATCTTGTCGGGATGGGTGAAATCGAACCGCAGCCGCTCGGGTGTGATATTCGAGCCCTTCTGCTGGGCATGCGGACCCAGCACGATCTGCAGCGCCTTGTGCAGCAGATGCGTGGCCGTGTGCAGCCGCGTGGTGGCGCCGGAATTGTCCGCCAGCCCGCCCTTGAAGGACTTGTCGCCCTGCTTGGAGAGCTCCTGGTGCTTCTTGAAGGCCTCCTCGAACCCGGCGCGGTCCACGGTGAGTCCGTTTTCGGAACACCATTCCTCGGTGAATTCGAGAGGGAATCCGTAGGTGTCGTACAGCATGAAAGCCTTGCGGCCGGGCACGCCCGTCTGGCCGTGCTCCTTGAGCGTCTGGATGAGCTTGGTCAGTTCCTTCTGCCCGTCGGCCAGCGTCTTCTCGAAGCGCTCCTCCTCCGCCGTCAGCTCGCCGATGATCCGCTCGCGGTGCTCTTCGAGTTCCGGATACATCTTGCCGTAGGTCCGGATCACCGCCTTGGCCAGTCCGTTCGTGTAGCCCATGCCGATGCCGAGCTGCTTGGCGTAGCGCACGGAGCGGCGGATGAGGCGGCGCAGCACGTAATTGGCCCCGATGTTGCCGGGCTTGACCCCGCCCTTGGGGTCGCCCAAAATGAACACTGAACTGCGGATGTGATCCGCCACGATGCGGGCCGCGCGCACGCCCTCGCTGGGCTTGTCGGAGGCGCCGTTGGAAAGCGCCCGGATCTGCTCCATCAGCGGGGCGAACAGCTCCGTTTCGAAAACTGACGAGCGCCCCTGGAGCATGGCGATGGTCCGCTCCACGCCCATTCCGGTGTCGACGTTGTGCTGCCGGAGCGGCTCGTAGGTTCCGTCCGCCTTCTTGTTATACTGCATGAAGACGTCGTTCCAAATCTCAATGTGCTTGCCGCAGCGGCAACCCGGCCGGCAGCCGGGCCCGCAGTCCGGCTTGCCCGTGTCGATGAACATCTCGGTGTCGGGACCGCAGGGCCCGGTCTGCCCCGCCGGGCCCCACCAGTTGTCCTCGCGGGGCAGGCGGTGGATCCGCGCCTCGGGTATGCCGAGGCTTTTCCAGACCCGCGCGGCCTCCTCGTCCGCCGGCACTTCCGCGTCGCCCTGGTAAACGGTCACGCTCAGGCAGGCGGGATCGAAGCCCAGCCACTCGGGCGCGGTCAGGAATTCGTAGGACCAGCGAATCGCCTCCTCCTTGAAATAATCGCCCAGCGACCAGTTGCCGAGCATCTCGAAGAAGGTCAGGTGGGTGGCGTCGCCGACCGCCTCGATGTCGCCCGTCCGGACGCACTTCTGCACGTCCGTCAGGCGTTTCCCGGCGGGATGGGGCTCGCCGAGAAGACAGGGCACCAGGGGGTGCATGCCGGCCGTCGTAAACAGGACCGTAGGATCATTTTCAGGAACAAGGGAGCCGCCGGAAATGACCGCATGCCCCTTGCTCTTGAAAAATGCCAGATAAAGCGCCCGGAGTTCGTCCGCCGTCAATGCCCTTGCCATGGTGCCCCTCTCTCGTCTTCAACGCGTTATTCGGCCGCCGCAACGGGCCCCTTGCCGGCCAGGGCCGGATTGACGGCGACTTTTTCCCGGACTTTATCCATCATTTTTTTCTGCAGGGCGAGATCGCCATCCAGAAACTCGACGGCCGCATCGCGCCCCTGGCCGATCTGGACGCCGTCGAACGACAGCCACGAACCGCGCTTGTCCACGAGCCCGTGCAGGATGGCCGCATCGATGATGGAGCCGGTCCAGGAGATGCCCTTGGAGAACAGGATGTCGAACTCCGCCTCTGTGAAAGGCGGGGCCATCTTGTTTTTCACGACCTTGACTCGCGTGCGGTTGCCCATCACGCGGCCCGTGGAGTCCTTGATCGACGAAATGCGCCGGATATCGAGCCGGACCGAGGCGTAGAACTTCAGGGCGCGGCCGCCGGGAGTCGTCTCGGGGCTGCCGAACATGACACCGATCTTCTCCCGGATCTGGTTGGTGAAGATGCAGAGCGTCTTGCTTTGCGCGATCCCCGCTGTCAGCTTGCGCAGCGCCTGCGACATGAGCCGCGCCTGCAGGCCGACGTGGGCATCGCCCATCTCGCCGTCCAGTTCCGCCCGGGGCGCGAGCGCGGCCACCGAATCGAGCACCACCACGTCCAGCGCGCGGCTCTGCACAAGCTTGTCGCAAATGGCCAGCGCCTCCTCGCCCGACGAGGGCTGGGAGACAAGCAGATCGTCCAGGTTGACGCCGATCTTGCTGGCGTAGCCGGGATCCAGCGCGTGTTCGGTGTCGATGATGGCGGCCACGCCGCCCTCCTTCTGGGCGTTGGCGACGATGTGCATCGCCAGCGTGGTTTTGCCCGAGGACTCGGGTCCGAAAATTTCGATCACGCGCCCGCGCGGCAGCCCGCCGATGCCGAGCGCCATGTCGAGGGAAAACGCGCCGGTCGAGACGACCTGCACGTGCTTGACGGCGGCCGCGTCGCCCATCTTGAGAATGGAGCCCTCGCCGAACTCCTTTTGAATGGCCGCCATGACGGCGTCCAGTACCGAATTGCCGCCCTTGGTTTCGCTCTTGGGTGCTTTCGCCATATATCCTTCAACCTCGTTTCTCGTGTGCGCAGGGATCGTTCGGAAAATGAAGTCGCATTATGCCACAACTCCGAGCCGCTCGTCGAGCATCTCGATGGCCTTTTGGCAGGCGGCCCGCCGGACCTCGCCGCGGCCGCCCGGAAAGCGCCGCCGCACGACCGTCGAACCCCGGGGACCCGCCACGGCCAGGCAGACGGTGCCGGCCGGTTTGCCCGGAACGGATCCGCCGGGCCCCGCGATGCCGGTGATGGCCATGCCGTACGTGGCGCCGAAAAGGCGGCGGACGCCCCGGGCCATGGCCTTGGCGGTCTCCTCGCTGACGGCCCCACGCGCGGCCAAGAGGCGGGATGAAACGCCCAGCAAGCGGATTTTGGCCACATTGGAGTAGACGATGACGCCTCCGAGAAACCAGGCCGAACTGCCGCTCACCGCCGTCACGCGGGCCCCGAGCATGCCGCCGGTGCAGGATTCCGCGACCGCCACGGTTTCGCCCCGGTCCCTCAGGCGACGCCCCGTTCGGCTGGCGGAGGACCCGCTCACGGGCGGTAACCCCGGGGGTGCTTGCGGGTCCAGTTCCAGGCGCTCTCAAGAATCGTGCGCAGTTCCGGGTATTTCGGCTTCCAGCCCAGTTCGCGCCGGGCCTTGGCCGGATCGGCCACCAGGGTGTCGGGATCACCCGGCCGGCGGGGATGGACTTCCGCGGGAATCGGGCGCCCGGTGACCTCGCGGGCCGTCTGCACCAGCTGGCTCACGGAATAGCCGCTTCCGTTGCCGAGGTTGTAAGCCCCGGGCCGACCGCCCTCCACCGCGAGGATATGCGCCTGGGCAAGATCGACGATATGAATGTAGTCGCGAACGCAGGTGCCATCGGCCGTGCGGTAGTCGTTGCCGAAAATCTTCACGGCCTGCGCCTGGCCCAAGGCCACCTTGAACACGTTGGGAATGATGTGGGTTTCCGGATCGTGATCCTCGCCGAAGCGCTCCGTCGCGCCCGCGGCGTTGAAATACCGCAGCCGGACGGTCTGAAAACCGTGGCATTCCTCGTACCAGCGCAGGATTTTCTCGAACTGCAGCTTGGATTCCCCGTAGGGATTGGCCGGATTCTTGGACAGCTCCTCGGTGATCGGCATCCGTTCCGGAATTCCATACACGGCGCAGGTCGAGGAGAACACCAGGCGCCGCACGCCCGCCTCCTTCATGGCCTCCGCCAGGCTCACGCCGCCGCCGACATTGTTCCTGAAATAGAGCCCCGGATCGGTCATGGACTCGCCCACCAGCGCGTAGGCGGCGAAGTGCACGACCGCCTCGGCCCGGGCCTCGCGCAGGGCGCCGAGAATGGCGGCGCGATCCTGCAAATCGCCGCACACCAGCCGCGCGCGCGGATCGACCGCCTCGCGGTGTCCCCGCTCCAGGTTGTCGAAAACAACGACCTCATGGCCGCGGTCCAACAGTTGCTCCACCGTCACGCTGCCGATATAGCCGGCTCCGCCGGTCACAAGAATTTTCATGATTTCCCCCGTTCCTCCAACGCTTTCAGGCGCGCCTCGAGTGCCGCCACGGCCTCGCGCAGTTTCGGAAGTCTCCCCAACAGGGCCTGCTGCCGCATCTGGGTGGCATGGGGCAGGGCGGGCATGCCGGCCACGAACGCTCCGGGGGGCACGTCTCCAATCACCCCCGACTGGGCGCCGATGATCGCGCCGTCCCCCACTTCCAGGTGGCCCGCACAGCCGGCCTGGCCGCCCACCATGCAATGGCGGCCCACAATCGCGCTGCCGGCGAAACCCGCCTGGCCGGCGACCGCCGTATGCGCGCCGATGACGACATTGTGTCCGACCTGGACGAGATTATCGATCTTGCAGCCGTCCTCGATGCGGGTTTCCCCGAAACGGGCCCGGTCGATGGTCGTGTTGGCGCCGATTTCCACATCGTTCCCGATAACCACCACGCCGACCTGGGGGATCTTCTGCCAGTGTTTTTCGGCGTCGGGATAATAGCCGAAGCCGTCGCTGCCGATGACGGCGCCGTTGTGCACGATCACGCGATCGCCGAGACGAACGTGCTCCCGGAGGCTGACATGCGGGTAAAGCCGGCAATGGCGGCCCAACACCACGCCGTGCCCGATGTAAGCGCCGGCGCCCACCATCGTGCCCTCGCCCAGCCGGGCGCCCGATTCCACAACCGCGTGGGGGCCGATGGAAACACCCGGCCCCAGTTCGGCATCCGGCGCCACCACGGCCGTCGGGTGAATGCCCGGCGGCGGAAGAGGCGGCGCCGGCGGCGCAAACAGGCCGGCAATCCGGATGAACGCGGCGTCGGGATTGGGCACGCGGATGAGCGCCGGGGCTCCGCACGATCCCTTCCAGTCCGTCTTCACCACCAGCGCCGAGGCCTGTGTGGAGGCGGCCTGCGTGGCGTAACGGGCCGAGGAGAGAAAGGTGACATCGCCCGGCGCGGCATCCCGGAGAGCGGCGGCGCGGCGGATCACGGCGGACACGTCGCCCTCACAGGGGGCGCCCAGCTTGGCCGCCAGCTCTGCCACCGTCAGCGTCATCACGCTACTTCGCCGCCGACTTGGCTCCCGCGGGAGCATCCATATCCGTCTTCACGGGCGCGGGAACGTTCTTGTTAAGGCGCTTGAGCACATCGTCGGTAATGTCGAGGCGCTCCGCGGCGAAGAGGACGGGGCCGAGCCCGCTCTCCGAGCCGTCCAGCACCAGGGTGAGCCCCTTTTCGCGGGCGGTCTCGGCGACGGCCTGGCGGACATCCTGGATGATGGGCTTGAGCATGAGGGAATTCTGCTCGTCCATCTTGCGCCGGTTGTCCAGATCGGACTTGCGGACCTGCACTTCGAACTCCTTGAGTTCCGTCAGCTTTTCCTCGGCGGCGTTGCGCTTGCGGGCGCGGGCTTCCTCGCTCAGAGCTTTGTCGCTGGCCTCGGCAATGGCCTTCTTGGCGGCATCGTCCATCTCCTCCAGCTTCCCCACCAGGCGGCGTTGCGCGTCGCGCAGCTCGTCGTCCAGCTTCCGCAGGGCGTCCGTGGCGGCCTGGGTCTTGTGGTAGCTCTTGACCGCTTCCTGGCCGTTCACCACCCCGATTTTCTCTTCCGCTCCGGCCGTCAGCGCCCCGGCCGCCAGCAGTCCCGCCGCCAACACCATCAGTCCCTTTTTCATGCCTTGTCCTTCCCGTTCAGAATCCGTACCCAATAAAGAAACTCCACCGCTCGGTTTCCGTTTCGTCCCGGGAGCGGTCCGTCATGACGTCCGAGGCCAACGTGTAGTCAAGCCGGATGGGGAAGCCCGGGATGTCGAGGCGAATCCCGATGCCCGACCCCCAGGCCAGCTCCTCGCAACTGAAATCATACGGATCGACGGCCAGGCTGCCAATATCGAAAAATCCGGCCAGCCGAATGTGGGGGATGCCCATCGGAATGCCATATTCCGCTCCGGCCAGGAGAAGTGTCTGCCCGCCGCGGGGGCGGTACTCCGTGTAGACGGTGCCGTCGGGATTGACGATGGCGCGGGTGGCCTTGGGCCCCACGTCGCGGTACTTGAAGCCGCGCACCGTGCGGGGTCCGCCCAGGAAATAGCGCTCGCTCAACGGGACCTCGTCCATGCTCCCGTAGGCGTCGGAAAATTCCGCGCTCCCCCGGAGGCTCAGCACGTGACGCCACCAGAGGGGAAGGTGGCGCTCGCCCTTCAGCGACAACGTGTACATGTCCGTGTCGAACCCGAACGGGCCGCCGGTCAGGACGCCGCCCGCGGAAACCCGGTACCCGCGGGTGGGCACAAAAAGGCTGTCGCGCCGGTCCTTGTAAACGGTCGTGCCGAAGGAGCTGTCCACATGCTCTTCCTCTTCGGTGTAATAAAACTCGGATCCGTCCACATCCGTGTACAGCTCGTCGTCCTCCACATCCGAAATCCGCACCCGCTCCAGCCGGTAGCGCAGCTCCATCCGCGCGCCCAGCGGAATCGGAAATCCGAGCGCCGTGCTGCCGCCCGCCCGGTCGATGTCATAATCCGAGTAGCTCCGGCTCATCAGATAGCCTTCCCCGCTAAGGGAGAGCGGCCGGTCCAGGAACCAGGGCTCCGTGAGGGACAGGTTGTATTCCTGCGACTCCGAACCGCCCCGCAGTCCGAGCTTGAGGCGCTGGCCGCCGCCCATGAAATGGGGATAGCCCAGCAGGTCGAAGTTGCCCTGCGAAACCTCCACATACCCCATAAGCGAATCGATGCTGGAAAAGCCGGCCCCCACGGTGAACAGGCCGGTGGGCTTTTCGATCACGTCGAGCACCAGGTCATTGGTGCCCGGCGTCAGGGTGCGGACCGGATAGCCCTGCACGCTTTCAAAATAATTCAGGTTCATCAGGACGCGCTCGGCCTGTTCGACCTTCACCTCGTTGAACACTTCCCCGGGATAGACTTTTAACTCCCGGCGGATCACCTTCTCGCGGGTGACCTCGTTCCCCCGGATGATGACGTCGCCGACCATCGTCAGGCGGCCTTCGCGCACGACGAACGCGACGTCCGTGACCCCGGGACCGGCGGGTGTGAGCAGCGGCTCGACGAGGGTTTGGATATAGCCCCGCGCGCCGTAATAATCGCGGATCGCCTTGGCCGCGGCCCGGATGGCGGCCATGGCGGCGGTGTCGCCCGTCTTCACGGTGACCAAGTCCGACAACGCCTTCAGGGGGAACAGCTTGACCCCGCGAATCTCGATCCGGCCCGTTTTATAACGAACGCCTTCCTCCACGTTCAAGGCCATGCGCAGGCGGCCGGGTGCGGCGGGGGTAATTACGGGCTGCCCCAGCTTGACATCCAGGTACCCGATGTCCCGATATCGGTTGCGGAGATCTTCCAGGCGGAATTTCATATCCTCGGCGTCGTAGTTGGGACGGCGGAACCAGAACCAGGGATTCCAAGCCTGCGGCAGGTTGAGCAGGCTCCTCATGGTGTACCCCGGAATGGCCTTGTTGCCGGAAAAGACGACGGAGCGAAGCCGCGACAGGTCGCCCTCCTCCACGGAAAAAGCAACGGCGCACAGGCCCGCGTTGGTGTCGGTCATCGTGAGGGTGCTGCGCACGGCCACGTCGGCATAGCCTTCACGGCGATAGAGATCTTCCACCTTCTTGGCCTTCCGGCCTAGGGCGGATTCGTCCACCCAGTCGCCCGGCTGAAGGTCGATCTCCCCGAGGAGCCGCGAGAGCCGGATGGCCTTCGCGCCGGCAAGGATGACGGGCGCGCCCATTTTGGGCATGGGCACCACGCGGTAGATCAGCCGGATCCCCCCCGGCATCTCTTCAACGAGGGCGGCGACATCCGAGAACCGGCCCGTCTTGAGCAGGGTGGACACATCCTGGCCCACCGCCGTGCGGTCATAGGGCGCGCCCGCCTTCACGGCCGCATGGGCGCGAAGAAACCCCGGGTCCATGGGGCGAACGGAGTCGAACCGGACCTCCGCCACCACGGGGGCGGAGAATTCCCGGGCTACGGTGAATCCGGCCAGGGCGGTCATGGCAACGACCGTCAATACGAGTTTCCGCATCATCCCGGTCCTCCTTCCCCGGCATCGCCGGGGGGCGGTTCCGGCCGGTAGGCCTCGTCCCGATCCTGGAACAGGGTATACCGGTCGATAAAATTAAAACGCACATCGGAGTGGGTCGGACCGTTCCGGTTTTTGGCCACATCAAGGATGGCCAGTGTCTGATCGCCCGACTCCTCGTCGTCCGGATTCTTACAGGGCCGGCGCAACAGGAGCACCACGTCGGCATCCTGCTCGATGGAGCCCGAGTCGCGCAAATCGGAAAGCTTCGGCGTGCCGGTCTTGTCGCGTGTTTCGGTGGCGCGGCTGAGCTGGCTGAGGCAGAGCACCGGTGCCTTGAGCTCCTTGGCCATGGCCTTGATGCCGCCCGAGACGGCCATGATCTCCACCTGCCGGCCCTGCTTGGCGTAATCGTTGGAGTGAAGCAGCTGGAGATAATCGATCACAACCAGATCGATTTTATACTTCTTTTTGAGCCGGCGGGCGCGGGCGCGGATTTCGTTGATGTCAAGGCCGGCGGAATCGTCGATGTAAATGGGCGCCTTGTTCAGGCGGGCGGAAGCGGCGATCAGCTCGTTGTGCTCGGCCCCGTAGCGCGCGATCATGCCGGAGGTGACGGCCGACATGGAGACTTTGGCCTCCGTGCAGAGCATGCGCAGAACGAGTTCTTCCTTGGACATTTCCAGGCTGAAGACGGCCACGGCCCGGGGCGTTTTATCGGACATGCCGCGGCCGAGCGCCACGTTCTGGGCGATGTTCATGGCCAGCGAGGTTTTGCCCATCGAGGGGCGCGCGGCCAGGATGATCATGTTGGAAGGGCGCATGCCGCCGACGATGTGGTCGAGGTTCTTGAATCCGGAGGCCAGGCCGTTGACGCCGTCGCGGGCGGAGAGAAAATGCTCCACCTGCTTCATGACGGCGACCACAGCGTCGCCCCAGCGGGTGACGGCTCCGCGTTGGACGTCTGCTCCGATGTCGAAAAAGCTCTGCTCCACGGCGCTCAGCACGGCGGAAGCGTCGCCGGCATCGCGGTGACAGGTGGAAATGGCGCGGTTCGCCTTGTCGATGATGGTCCGGAGCAGGAACTTCTGGCGGACGATGTCGATGTAATATTCGGCGTGCGCGGCGGTGGGCGTGGCCTCGATGAGTCCGTCCAGAAAAAGCGGGCCGCCCGCCCGGTCCAGCGAACCGGCCGCCTTCATGCGCTCGGCCACGGTCAGCACATCCACGGGCCGCCCGTCCCGACCGAGGTCCAGAACGGCCTCCATCACGGAGGCATGGGCGGGAATGTAGAAAGCTTCCGGCGTCAGCTGGCCTTCGATGCACAAGTCCAGCACATGGGCGGAATCGAGCAACACCGACCCCAGCACGCCGCGCTCGGCTTCTTCGCTATGCGGCGGCTGACGGTCGGGATTGGGTGCCCGGGCCCCGGAAGAAGACTCGCTGGGCATACGGCCTCTTCACCATTACTTCTCTTCGACAACCCAAATCTTGACCACACACTCCACTTCAGAATGCAGCTTGATGGGAATATCGTAGGACCCCAGCGTCTTGATGGGCTCCAGCAGGCCGATGCGGGACTTCTCGACCTCGAACTTGTTTTCGAGGAGCACGGCGGCAATGTCGGCAACCGAGACGGACCCGTAAAGGGTTTCGGCATCGCCGGCGCCGGCCTTGGCGCGGATCGTGAAGAGCCCCTCGCGGGAGGCCTTGCCCATGAGGCCGGAAACGGTGCGGGCGCGGTCGAGGGCCTTGCGGTTATCCTCTTCGCGGTCGCGGCGGATTTTGACCAGCTTGCGGCGGGTGGCTTCCGTCACGGGCGCGGCCAGCTTGCGGGGCAGCAGGTAGTTGCGGGCGAAGCCGTCGGCCACGCGAACCACCGACCCCTCTTCGCCAAGATCCTTCACATCGGACATCAGAATGACTTCAATCGTCATGATACAAGCTCCTTAACGAACCAAACCCATCACGCGGGCGCGCCGGATGGCGCGGGCGAGGCGCCGCTGCATCTGGGGCGTGGTGCCCGTGATGCGGCTCGGCATGATCTTGCCCTGCTCGGTCATGAATTTCTTCAGTGTTTCATAGTCGTGAAAATCGATGGCGGTGACGCCTTCGGGGTAACGGGAGCGCCGCTTTCCGGCGACGTTCCAATCGCTGCTACTGGCGCTGTTGCGGCTTTGTCGTCCTCGTGGTGCTAACATGACTTCCTGTCTCCTCTTCTCGCTTCTGTCTTTTAAAACGGCAAATTCTCGTCGTCTGGCAAATCACCCGGTTCGCCGCCCGCCGGCGGCCTGACCTCATCCTTCGGGGCCACCGCCCCCCCGGAAGCCGGGCCCGGTCCGCCTTCGGGGCGTCGGCCGCCCAAAAACTGCACCCGGTCGGCCAGCACGCGCAGCGTGCTGTTTTTGCGGCCGTCCTTCTCCCACTCGTCCAGTTGCAGACGCCCTTCCACGAAGGCGGGAGAACCCTTGGCCAGGTACTTGCCGCACATCTCGCCCTGCTTGTCCCATACCACGATCGACACGAAACAGGTCTCCTCGCCGTCCTCGCCGTTGGCCCGCTTGAAGCGACGGCTGACCGCCAGGCGCATATCGCAGACCGCCCGTCCGCCCGGGGTGAAACGCACCTCGGGGTCACGGGTCAGGTTGCCCATCAGCAGGACCTTGTTCAGGGACGCCATGGACTGCTCAAGCCTCCGGGGTGACCGCTGCGGCCGGCGCCTTGGCCTTCGCCAGGGCCGCCATCTTGCGGTCCTTGTCGACGCAGACCAACTGCATCCGGAAAACGTTTTCGTTCAGCTTGAAGCGCGGTTGCAACGCGGTCAGCTTCGCGGGATCCATCTGAAAATCGACGCGCAGGTAAACGCCGCCCTCGCGCTTGTGCAGGGGCAGGGCGAAAGGCCGCCGGCCCATGGGCAACGTCTGCTCGATCACGCCGCCCAGGCGCTCGATCTCGGAACGGACCTTGGCCGCGAACTCTTCCACGTTCTCGTCGCGCACGGTTTCGGCCAGAATAAACAGGGCTTCGTAAGGCTTCAATTCGTCCTCCTCGTCACACTTGACGCGGTTTCCCGCGCCCACTCTCCACATCCGCATTAAACTTGTTCATCGCCGCGTCCGGCCCATCCCGAAGGATGCAGGCCACGGCATCCGCAGCCCGAACCACCGCTTTCTCAAACACGTCCCGCGCCTCTCCCGACAACGGCCGCAGGACCTGTGACACCAGGTTCTCGTGCCCGGGATCGCGCCCGATGCCCACGCGAACCCGCACAAAGGCGTCCGTCCCGACCGTCTCCAGGATCGACTTCAACCCCCGGTGCCCGCCGCTTCCGCCCGTTTTCCGAATCCGCAACACGCCGGCATCGAGGTCCGCATCGTCCAAAACCACTATCATATCCGAAGAAGCTATGCCGTTGCAACGCAAAATCGCGCCGACGGCCGCCCCGCTGTTGTTCATGAAGGTCAGCGGCTGCGCAAGCACCGTCCGCCGGCCTTCCATATCCACCTTCGCCACCTGGGCCTCGAAACGCCCGCTTTCGCGCAACGTCTCCCCCAGCCGCCGGGCCAGCTCGTCCACCACCCGGAACCCGGCATTGTGCGGCGTATTTGCGTATTGCCGCCCCGGATTTCCAAGCCCCACGACCAAGTTCACGGCCGCCTCCCTGCAGCGAAAAAACGGGCGGACCGCTCAGGCGGTCCGCTCCCCCAAAACCGGCTCCGCACCGGTTACTTCTTTTCCTTGCCGCCCGGCTTCTTCTCCCCGGCCTCGGCCTCCTCGCCTTCCTTCTTCTTAATGATGACTTCGGGCTCGGCGGTCGACGCGGCCACGACTTCACCCTCGGCGGGCTTGGCCTCTTCTTCGACCTTCTGCTCGGTAACCGTCGCCACGGCCACATCCTTGGCGGTGATGAGGGCGATCTTGGGATCCAGCACAATGTCGCCGACGCTGAGGCTCTGGCCGATGACCAGGTTCGTCACGTCGATGGTCACCTCCTCGGGCAGGTCGGCGGGCAGACATTCCACTGTGACCATGCGCAACAGGTGCTGAAGCACGCCGCCGCCGATCGTCACGCCCACGGGCTCGCCCGTGAACCGCAACGGGAGGTCGACGCGCATCTTCTTGGTCATCGAAACTTCAAAAAAATCCACATGCACCAGGTTGCCGCTGACGGGATGGCGCTGCACTTCGCGGACCAGCACCTTCTTCTCCACGCCGTCCAGGTCCATGGTCATGAGCAGGCTGGTGTTGCCGTGCCCGCGCATCAGCATGGTGAAGTCGTGCCCGTTGATCTGAATGGGGTTGGACTCCGCCTTGTCGTTGTAAATCACGGCCGGGACCACGCCATTGACGCGAAGCCGGCGAGACTCCGAGGAGCCCCCCTTCGCGCGTTTGTTCGCCACCACTTTGATTTCCTTGCCCATACTGCCTCTCTCCTGCTCTCGCTACATTTGAAAAAGACTCGAAATCGACTTGTCCTCATGGATCCGGCGGATGGCGTCGCCCAGCAGCTCCGCCACCGACAACACCTTCAGCGGCAGTCCGGTTCCCTCCGGAATCGGCACGCTGTCGGTCACGACGATTTCGCATATACCCGACCGCTTCAACCGTTCGATCCCGATCGGCACCAGCACGGCATGCGTCACGGCCGCATACACCGCCTTGGCTCCGTTCTGCTTCACATACTTGGCGGCCGCACACAGCGTGCCCGCCGTCGTCGTCAAATCATCGACCAAAATCGCCGTCTTCCCCTCGACGTCCCCCACCAGGCTGAAGGCCTCCACTTCCTTGGGTCCCTTGCGCTGCTTGGCCACAATGGCCAGGCCCGCATCCAGCATCTGGGCGTAGGCGTGGGCCATCTTGAGCCCGCCGGTATCCGGCGAAACCACCACCGGATTGTCCAGCTTCTTTTCCTTCAAATACTTGACGATCACCGGAGAGCCGTAGAGATGATCCAGCGGAATGTCGAAGAACCCCTGGATCTGCTGCGCATGGAGATCCAGCGTCAGCACCCGGTTCACCCCCGACGCCACCAGCAGGTTCGCCACCAGCTTCGCCGTGATCGGCACCCGCGGCTGGTCCTTCCGGTCCTGCCGCGCATACCCGTAAAACGGCATCACGGCCGTGATCCGGGCGGCCGAGGCGCGGCGCAACGCGTCGATCATGATCAGCAACTCCATCAAATTCTCGTTCGGCGGCGGACAGGTCGGCTGAACCACGAATACATCGGCGCCGCGCACGTGCTCTTCAATCTTGACCCAGATCTCGCCTTCCTCAAAGCGGGTAATGCGGGCGGCCCCCAGAGACACACCGAGAGAATCGGCGATCTTCTGGGCCAGAGCCCGATTCGCATTGCCGCTGAAAATCTTCACGCGCCTGCCTTTTGACGTCAAGACCCGTTTTGGTTGCCCGACTAGGATTCGAACCTAGACTCTAACCTCCAAAGGGTCGTGTGCTACCATTACACTATCGGGCATCGTTCTCGCTACTCGCCTCCAGATCGCACCTTCCGCCAGGCCGCGCAAAGCCCGATCCAGCTCCCGCGCATGCCCCTCGCCACTCGCCAGAGCGAAAATAGACGAGCCGCTGCCCGACACCATCGCTCCCAAAGCGCCCGCCTCTCGAAGGCGCAAAACCAGCATCCGGATTAATGGATACTTGTCGAACACCGTCGTTTCAAGGCTGTTGAACAGGTTATTTGCGGCCTTCCACACGTCTCCCGCCAACAAAGCAGAACGAATATTGTTATAGGATTCAGGGGCGGAAGTCAAGCGACTCCTGTATCTTTCGTAAATATCCCGGGTGGAGGTGCTGAAACCCGGGTTGACCACCAGCATCCACCAGCAGGGGAAACCGGTTTTCGGGGCCTCCATCAGGGGGGTTACCCGGTCGCCCGTACCTTCCACCGCTACCGCCCCGCCTTGGACGAGACCCGGAATGTCGCTACCCAGCCGGGCGGCCAGCTCCAGGATCCGGCCCGGCGGCAGGTTCGTCTCCCAGAGGCGGTTGAGGGTGACCAGCGTGGCGGCGGCGTCGGAACTTCCGCCGCCCAGGCCGCCGCCGATTGGGGTATGCTTGACGATCCGGATCCGGACGCCAGCCCCGCAACCGGTCTCCTGCTGCAACAGGCGGGCCGCGCGGGTGGTCAGATTGTCGTCCGATTCCGCCAAGCTGACCCCGACGATGTCGGGCAGGTCGCCCACGTCCATCTCCGTGCTCACGGCGCCGTCCGGACGGATCTCGAAAGTCAGCTCGTCGGCGAGGGAAATCGGAACCATCAGGCTGCGGATATCGTGGTACCCGTCCGCCCGCTTCCCGAGCACCTCCAGGAACAGATTGATCTTGGCGAACGCCGCGACCCTGATCATGTTCAGCCTCCCTTGGAAAAGAGGCGGACCTTACACCACCCGGCAAGGCGTGTCAAGGCAGAGCGAGTCGCTGGCTAGCGGACATATTGCCGGATGACGACGCCGGCTTCGAGGAAAAGTTCGCGGGCCTGGCTGCTGAATTCGTACTCGGTCTCGTAGACGACCTCGAGGATGCCCGCATTGATGATCATCTTCGTGCAGATCAGGCAGGGGCTGAGCGTGCTGTAAATCATGGAGTCGCGAACCGCAATGCCGTGATAGGCGGCCTGGATGATCGCGTTTTCCTCCGCATGGCAGCAGATGCATTCGCCGAGCGAGGCGCCCGAAGGGGCCTCGCCCGCACAGCGGCGGCAACCCCCTTCAAAACAGTTCTTGATGCCCCGGGGCGTGCCGTTGTAGCCGGTGGAGATGATCCGGCGATCCTTGACGATCAGGGCGGCCACCTGGCGCCGGCGGCAATTCCCGCGCCGGGCCGCCACATGGGCGATGTCCATGAAATAGGTGTCCCAGTCAGGTCTGTTGAGCGCGGGGTTCACTGGCCGTCTCCATTCCCGTTTCCACGGCATAAGGGTCGTTATCCAAAAACGGCTTCAAATGGTCGTCCGCTTTTTCGATGTGACGCGCCACATTCAGCAGAACCCCCACCGCGATCATGGAGCTAATCATGCTCGACCCGCCGGCGCTCATGAAGGGAAGAGCCAATCCCTTGGTGGGCAGGCACCCCGTCACCACGCCGATGTTGATGATTGCCTCCATGGACAACAGCATGGTCATGCCAAAGGCCAGCAGGAAGCCGAACCGATCCGGAGCGCGCCGGCAGATGCTCAACCCGACAACCATGAGAAGCGCAAAGAGGGCCACCACGGCCAGCGTGGCGAACATCCCCATCTCTTCGCCCAGAATGGAGAAGATGAAGTCGTTATGCGCCTCGGGCAGGTAATAAAGCTTTTGAACGCTTTCCATGTAGCCCCCGCCCCAAATCCCGCCCAAGGCAAAGGCCGTCTTGGATTGCGCCAACTGATAAGCCGCATCCGGATAGACATCCCCATAAAGAAACGACATGAACCGGATCAACCGGTTCTGGTTGTTCAGGATGGCCAGGACGAACACCATGACACCCAGCCCACCGGAAACCGCCAGGTGGGCCGTATTCGTGCCGCCCAGGAACATGATGCCGGCCCCAACGGCGGCCAACAGGAAGGTGGTGCCGTAATCGGGCTCGAGAAAAATCAAAGCGAGCATGAAACCCAGGGCCAAAAGCGGAATCACGAGCCCCTGTTTAATCGTCGAAGCGAACCGCCCTTTGAGCGTCATCCAGGTCGCCATCATGACAATCACGGTCAGCTTGGCGAATTCGGAGGGTTGCACGCTTTGGGATCCGATTTGAATCCAGCGGTGACTGCCCTTGATGCACTTGCCGATGGGAGGGACAAAAACCGCCACTAGGAGAACGGTCGTCACGGCAATAAGCGCCAGGTTTAGGCGGATATTGTGAAGCCAATGATAATCGAAAGAAGCGGCTATCACGCAACCAACGATGCCCACAGTCAGCCAGAAGAGCTGTTTTTTTACGTAAAAAAACATGTCACCGGCCTCATCGAGTCCCTTGATGCTACTGGCGCTGGCCAGCAATAAAATGCCGACCGCCAGCAACACCACAACGATGAGCACCAGGGCTTTCCCGGCGTTACGCATCAGACTCTTAGAATGTGGGGATCATCAGGGACTGGCCGGGGACCACGGCTTCGGCGGTCATCTTGTTGACCCGCTGAATATCGGCCACGGTCACATTATACAGCATGGCGACATCCTTCAGCGTTTCGCCGGGAGCCACCGTGTGCTGGAGCGACTTGGCCGGAGCCGCGGGGACGGCGGGAGCGGACGGGGCCAAGGTCGTGATCGGATTCAGCTCGCCTTCGGGCTCTTTCACGCCACCGCCCGGAACGGGCGCCAGGGGCGCCGTACCGGGCACGGGGGAGGTGGCCCCATAGGGAGCCAGCGGGGCCATGTCAACCGGCACCATCGGCACGGGCGGGGTCAGAGCCTGAGGAGCGGCCGGAACAACCAGCTTCTGGCCGATCTTCAGCTTCTTGGGGTCCGTGATCTTGTTGGCCGCCATCAAGTCCGCCTGCTTCACGCCCAGTTTCTTGGCGATCTTCTCTGGATAATCACCCGAGACCACCACATACTCGCCGGCCGCGCCCAGCGCGGGAGCGGCAACCGGACTGCCCATGTCAAACGCCGGAGCGGCGCCCGGGGCGGTGGGGGCAACCACGGGTTTCGGCTTGGAATGACGCTTGGGTGCCGGGGCGTTCAGGTTCACGTAGCCGGGAAGCTTCAAGGTCTGCCCATGGCGGATCTTGGCGATATTCTTGATCGAAGGATTGAGTTCCTTGATCTCATTGATCGAGATCTTGAAGCGCTGGGCGATATAGCCGAGCGAATCGCCCCACTTGACCGTGTAGTTCTTCGTGGAGGAGACTTCTCTCTTCGGCGCGGTCTTGGTCGCCTTTTCGGTCAAAACAGGCTTATCGAAATCCGATTCGTCGAACGTCTCGACCGGCTTCGGGCGGGGTTTGGCGACCTTTTCGGGCGCCACATCCTTCATCGCGGGCTTTGGCAACACGGCCGGCTTGTCCTGGAACTGAACGGGCCCGCTCTTCCCTTTCGTGTTGCCGCAACCCTGCGTCATCATCAACGTCCCGAGGGCCGCGCAATGTAGGGCTATAACGACTCCGATCACAACTGGGGTTTTCATGGCCTTGCCTTCTCCGTTTCCAACGCTTGTACGACGCATATAAACCGTGCTCCTCTTTCCTCAAAATTTTTAAACTGATCGAAACTGGCACATCCCGGCGAAAGCAACACCGTATCCCCCGCTTTCGCCTCCTGCCAGGCCCGCTCCACCGCCCGTTCCAACACCCGGCAGTCTTCGAACGCCACCCATCCCCCCCATTCTGCTTCGAGAAAAAGGGATGTTTTTCCGACACCATATACCTTTGCGCATTTTTTTGCCAGCAAATCTTTAACGCCTTTCACGTCGCTTTCCTTGAGCAAACCGCCGGCGATCAGGCGCACGGGCGGCCGGCTCATACGCAGGGCCGCGGAGAGGGCCGCCAGGTTCGTCGACTTCGAATCGTTGACGAAAATGACCCCGCCCAGTTCGCGCACCTGTTGCATGCGGTGCGGCAGCGGCTCGAAGGCCGCGGCCGCGGCCTCCAGCGCCCCGGCCCCCACCCCGGCGGCTTCCAGCGCCGCCGCCGCGGCGGCCGCCGCCGCGCCCAGGATCTCGTTGTCGAAAAGCGTCCCTGAAAGCGACACAATGCGCCGGCCGCCCCGCTCCACGCCGCCCGGCGCGTACCGGTACTCGCAGCCCGGGCCCATCCCGAACAGGCGAAGCGCGCCGCCGCCGCCCAGCCCCGGCAGCAGGGCCGCCGCCGACTCGTGCACCAGGGCCGTATCGCCCGCCCGCTGGCGGGCGAAAAGGCGGGCCTTGAGCGCCGCGTAGGCCTCGAAAGTGCCATGCCGATCCAGGTGGTTGGGATAGAGGTTGAGCAGGATCCCGATCTCGGGCCGGAACTGATCGACCGTCTCCAGCTGGAAAGTGCTGAGCTCGAGCACCAGCCAGTCCCATTCCCCCCGCTCCACGGCCTCGCAGACAGGCAGCCCGTAATTCCCCGCGGGGACGGCCCGCAGGCCGGCGCGGACGAGGGCGTCGGCGCACAGCTTCACCAGCGTGCTTTTGCCGTTGGAGCCGGTCACGGCCAGCACGCGGGCCCGGCCCCGGCACAGCCAGCCGAGCTCCGCCTCGGCCAGCACGGGCACGCCGCGCCCGCGCAAACCCGCGATCCAGGGGCCGTCGGACCGGATTCCGGGACTCGTCACGACCAGGTCGGCGCCTTCTCCCGGCCCCGTCTCTCCGGGCGAAAAACCGACGCCCAACGCCTCCAGCGTGCGGAGCACGGCCGGCTCCGGCGTGCGGGCATCGGCCGCCGTCACCATAATTCCCCGTTTTCGCAACAGCTTCACCGCGGCCAGCCCGCTCGCGCCAAGCCCCAGCACCCACGCGTTTTTGACGGAATCGAGGCGGTTCATGCTAGCGCCCCCCGGGATGGGCGGGAACGCCGAGGGCCTCGGCCACCCGCTCGAGCCGGACGCCCCGGGACGCCTTGATCAGCACCGCGTCACCCGGCCGCAGGCGGGCGCGGATGGCGGCGGCCGCCGCCGCCGCATCGGCAACACACTCCATGCGATCGGCCGGAAACCCCGCTGCGCCCGCCCGGGCCGCAATCCGCGCGGCCAGCGGCCCGACCGCCACAAGCCCCTCCCAGGGGCCGTCGGCCACGGTCTCGCCGATGGCGTCGTGGGCCGAATCCGCCAGGGCGCCCAACTCGCGCATTTCCCCCAGCACGAGCCATTTGCGCCCCTCGCACCGGGTCGAGCGGAAGGTCCGCAGCGCGGCGGCCATGCTGAGGGGATTGGCGTTATAAGCGTCGTTGATGATGGTGACCCCGCCGGCCTCGTGCGCCTGCCAGCGCATCCGCATCGGCCGGAAGGCGGCCAGGACGGCGTCGATCGCCTCCCACGCCAGCCCCGTTTCGCGGGCAACCAGGCAGGCGAGCAGGGCGTTCAGGGCATTGTGGGCCCCGGGCACGGAGAGGCGCACGCGCCGGACCGCGCCCTGTTCCCGGATCAGGATCAACTGGCGGACGCCGTCGTCTTCCACGACCTCGCCCATCAGGTCGGCTTGCGGATCGGCCAGCGAAACGGTCCGCACCCGGCAGGGCGCCGCCTGGAGGAGGCTCTCGAAGCAGGGCGTATCGCGGCTGAGGACGGCCAGGCCGTCGCGCGGAAGGCATTCGAGCAGCGCGCGTTTTTCCCGGGCCACGCCCTCGAGGTCTTTTAAAAACTCGACATGCACGGGCCCCACGTTCGTGATCAGGCCCCAGTCCGGCCGGAGGATCTCCGCCAGCGCGGCGATCTCGCCCGGATGGTTTGTTCCCGCCTCAAAAACACCGAACCGGTGATGGCCGGGCGCGAGGGTGAGCAGGCTGAGGGGCAGGCCGATCGCGTTGTTCCAGTTGCCCAGCGTGCGGGCCGTGGGCCAGCGCGATTCGAGCAGCTCGGCCGTCATCTCCTTGACCGTCGACTTGCCGGCGCTGCCCGTGACGCCCACGATCCGGCAGCCGGAGGCCGCCCGGTGGGCGCGCGCCGCGGCCTGCAGGGCCGCCAGCGGATCGGCCACAACCAGGCACGCGCGGGCCGCGGGAGCCGCCCAGCCCGCCCGCACCAGGGCGGCCGCCGCCCCCTTTTCAAAGGCCTTTTCCACGAAATCATGGCCGTCGGAGTGCTCCCCGGAGAGGGCCACAAAGAGGTCGCCCTTCCCCAGGGAGCGGGTGTCGTTGGAGGCGCCGCGGAGCGGTTCCGCCGGAAGCCGGGTCCAGCGCCCGCCGCACCAGGCCGCCAGCTGAAGGGGATCGAATACCGGTTTCATTTCAGCAGATTCCTCGCCACGTCCCGGTCATCGAAGGGAATGACGCGGTTGTCGAATTCCTGGAACGTTTCATGGCCCTTGCCCGCGATCAGGACAATGTCGCCCTTGCCCGCGATGGCCAAAGCGCGTTTGATCGCCTCCGCCCGGTCGGGCGCCACCTCGTGCGGGGCGCCCCCCATGCCGCCGCGGATCTGCTCCAGAATGGCCATCGGGTCCTCGGTCCGCGGGTTGTCGGACGTCAGCACCGTGAAGTCCGCCAGGCGCGCGGCCGCGGCCCCCATCTTGGCCCGCTTGGTCTTGTCCCTATTTCCACCACAACCGAAAACCGCGATCAGGCGCCCGGCGCAGATCTCGCGCAGGGTCTGAAGCACGTTCATCAGGGCGTCGTCGGTATGGGCATAATCCACGAACACCTGGAAGCCGCGGGTGTTGGGCACCTCCTCGAGCCGGCCGGGAACCGCGTGAAGCTCCGCCAGGCGTTTCAAGATCACCGGCAGGGGCAATCCCAGGCAGCCGCAGACGGCCAGGGCCGCCAGGGCGTTGGACACATTGTAGCCGCCGAGCAGCCTCAGCGCCGCCTCCCCCCCGCCCCACGGCGAGACAACCCGGAAGGCGCTGCCGGAGGCGGAGAGGCGGACCTCCTCGGCGCGGATCAGGGCATCGGGCGAGCGGCCGTAGGTCAGCATCCGCGCGGCAATGCCGGGGTCCGAGGCGAGGCGCCGGCCGTAGGGATCGTCCAGGTTCACGATGGCCGAGGCGGTCTTGGAACCGCGGCCGATCGCCAGGAACAACTTTTTCTTGGCCTCGAAATAGGACTCCATGGTCCCGTGGTAATCCAGGTGGTCCTGAGTGAGGTTGGTGAAAACGGCGGCGTCAAACTCGATGCCCCAGGCGCGCTCCTGGTCCAGCGCGTGGGAGGAGACCTCCATGACGGCCGCGGTGCAGCCGTTCTGGAGCATCTGGGAGAAGCAGGACTGCAACGTCAGGGGGTCGGGTGTAGTCCGGGCAGCCGGAATGACCCGGTTGCCCAGGCGGTATTCCACGGTACCAATAAGGCCGCAGGGGTAGCCGGCCGCCTCCAGGATGTCGCGGACGAGATAGGTGACGGTGGTTTTCCCGTTGGTGCCGGTGACCCCGGCCACCCGGAGCCGGGCGGAGGGGCGGCCGTAAAAGGCGGACGCCAGGCGGGCCAGGGCCTCTCGCGCGTTGGCCACGCGGATCACCGTGACGTCTTTGAGGGGCGGCCCGGCCTGCTCGGCAACCACGGCCGCGGCGCCGCGCGTGAGCGCATCCTCGATGAAGTTGGCGCCGTTCAGTTTGTTTCCGGGAATGGCGATGAACAGCCAGCCCGGCCGCACCTGCCGCGAATCGCAGGCCAGGCCCGCGATTTCCCGCGAAGCGGAGCCCCGGCATTGCGCCTCCGGCAGGGCCGCTAAAAGCATTTCGAGCTTCATGGATGACCTCCCGCGCCGTGAGCCGGCGAACCCTCCTTGTTTCCTTCGCCGGTTTCCGTCGGCTCCAGATTCAAATACCGCACGGCCTGTTCGGCGATCTTGGCGAAAACCGGGGCCGCCACCACGCCGCCGGTGTGGTAGGGCTGGGGCTCCTCCACCACGACCACGATGGTCAGCTCCGGGTTCTCGGCCGGAATAAAGCCGGCAAAGGAGGCCATGTAGGCCGTGTCGGAATATCCGCCGGCCACGGGCTTCTGGGCCGTTCCGGTCTTGCCGGCCACCTTGAAACCCTCCACGCGCGCGCGGGTTCCCGTGCCACCATCCTCAGTCACGCGCGCCAGCAGGTAGCGCATCAGGGCGGCAATCCGTGAGTCGATCGGCCGGTTCACCACGCTTGGATGACCCTCGTAGGTGGTGCGGCCATCGGCATCCGCGATGGACTTGATGATATAGGGCTTGAGCAGGAACCCGTCATTCGCAATGGCACTCATCATCCCGGCCATCTGAAGGGCTGTAACAGCGATGCCCTGGCCGATGGAGATGCGCGAACAGCTGAGCCCCGACCATCGCTCCCGGGCGGGCAGGATGCCGCCTTCTTCGTAGGGCAGCTCGATGCCGAGCTTGCGGCCGAACCCGAAACTCCGCAACCCTTTGTACAGCACCTCATCGCCCATCATAAGGGCTATTTTGGCGGTCCCGATGTTGCTCGATTTCTTGATGATATCGGCCACGCTCAAACGGGCATAGGGATGGTAGTCCCGCAAAATACGGCCCGAATGATGCCAGGATCCGCTCTCGCAATCGAACATCATTTCGGCCGTCACGGCCCCGCGGCTGAGGGCGAGGCTCACGGCCACGGGCTTGAGCGTGGAGCCCGGTTCGTAAACCACGGAAATGACCGAGTTGGTCATGCGCGCCTGGTTTTCCCCGGCCCCGAATTCGTTCAGGTCGAATGCCGGCCGGTTGGCCATGGCCAGAATCTCGCCGGTCCGGCAACGCTGAACGACCGCCCAGGCGGCCTTGGCCGAATGCTCCGCCATCGCCTCGTCCAGCGCCTTTTCGGCAAAATATTGAATCTGCTGGTCCAGTGTCAGGACGATATCCGACCCCCGGCGGGGCTGGACCTCCTTGGTCCGGCGGGTGTAGATCTCGCGCTTGTGCCCGTCCCGCATGCCCTGCACTTCGCCCTCCACGCCCTTCAGATCGTCGTTCCGCGTCAATTCGATTCCCAGGGAACCGAGCCCATCGTGGTTGACGAATCCCACCACGTGGCAAGCCTGGGCGTTCTGCGGGTAGCGCCGCAGCGTGGTTTCCTGCAAATAGAGGCCCTTGATGCGGTTGTGGGTGATCTGCGTCCACAGCGGCTCGCTGATGTCCCGGGTGACGAACCGTTTGACGTAGGCGAACCGTTTGTCGGGGGAGCGGAATTTTTCCCGGATCTCATCGGGCGGCATTTTCAAATGGGCGCTGAGCAGTGTGACAGCCAGGTCCACATTGGTCGTCTCGTTCAGCAGCTTCGGATCCGCGCAGATGTCATGCACGCCAAGGCTGATAGCCAAAATATTCGGCGTGCGGCCGCCATCCAGTATCCGGCCCCGGAAGGCCACCAGGGACTTGGAATATTGCGCGGCGGTCTGCGCTTTTTTTATTGTTTTTTCGGGCGGGAAGGCGTGAAGGCAAACTAATCGGGCTGCAATGCCGCCAAAGGCCGCCAGCAGCAGGATCTCGACAATCCACAGCCGGAGGAAGGGCGTTTTCTCATTCATTCAAGGCAATGCGCTCCAGCTCGGCAACCCGTATAGAATCGCGCCTGTCCACGAGAGCCAGATCGCTGGCCCTGGAATCGTAAATGCGGACCACCTGCCCCCGCCGGGGCCATGTCAGAGAGAGCCCATGGCGGGTCAGCACTTCCTCGATGCTCCGGGGGGTCATGAGGGCCGCCCACTTCGACTCCTCGTTTTCCAGGCGGCGCTGATTGAGCTCGCAGAAGCCTTCCTGCTTCTTGATCTCCGAACCCAGCTGCACGCAGCGGGCGCGAAGCCCCAGGTAGCCCATGCCGACAACAATCACCAGCATCAGGATCAGAAAAATCCGGGGAATCACCAGCTGCTGATCCGCGGAGTTCTTTTTTCGGTTTGTCCTTCTCACGCCGGCACCTCTTCCACCCGTTCCACGGTTCGCAATTTCGCCGACCGCGCCCGCGGATTCCGTTCCAATTCTTCTTCCGAAGCCGTCACCGGCTTTTTGTCCACCCATCGGACCCGGGGTTCATCCCCGTCCCAGCGCCTCCCGCCGGCCTGCAGGTTTTCCCACTTCCCCGCATGCCGCTGAAAAATCCGTTTCACCACCCGGTCTTCCAGGCTGTGGAAGGTGATGACGGCCAGCCTCCCGCCCGGCTTCAACAGCCGGATCGCCGCCTCCACCCCTTCGTCCGCCGCCCCCAGTTCGTCGTTGACCGCCACCCGCAGGGCCTGGAAGACCTGCGTGGCCGGATGAATCCGCCCCTTGCGGCCCCCCTTGATCCGGGCCACCCATTCGGCGAAGAATAGTGTCCCCCGGAAGAGTGCCGTCCGCCGGTCCGCCACCACGGCCCGGGCGATCCGCCGGCTGTCCGTCTCCTCGCCGTAACGCCAGAACAGATCGGCCAATTCCTGTTCGCTCAAGGTGTTCAGCAGATCCGCCGCGGTCGTTCCGCCGCTCGCGTCCAACCTCATGTCCAGGGGCCCCTCGCTCATGAAGCTGAACCCCCGCTCCGGCGTTTCCAGCTGGTCCGACGAAATCCCCAGATCCAGCAGAATCCCGTCGAACGCCGCCACGCCCGCCTTTTGGGCCAGAACCGCCATGTACCGGAAGTTTCCCTGAATCAACTCCACCGCCGCATCCGGCGCCGTCAGCACGCCCCGGCAGCGGGCCAGGGCATCGGCGTCGCGGTCGATCCCGATCAGCCGTCCGCCGGGACGGGCCGCCTCCAGGATGGCCCGGGCATGCCCGCCGCCGCCCAGCGTGCCGTCGAGGTAAACGCCCCCCGGCCGCACGGCCAGCGCTGCCGCGACTTCACGCGACAGAACGGCTTGATGCACGCTGCGGTCCATGTTTTCCGTTCGCTTCCGAGCCGCTTCGGCGTCCCAACCCGTCCCACTGAAACCCGCCCCACTCTTCCCGCCCCCTCCGGTTGCGATCGAGGCGAACCGGCGGAAGCTGGAGCCGTTCGGTCAGGGGCCCCTGCGTCAGGGCCCCCCCCACCTTCAGCAACCGTGCCAATCCTGTTCCAAAAATACCCATGGTCTGTCCTCCCGCCCGACGGCCCGCTAGAAACCCAACAGCTTGGCCGCCTGACTGAGCGTGATTGTGCTTTCCTTTTCCTGCCGGTAGGCCCGGCGTTGTTCGGGGTGCCAAAGTTCGAATCGATCCTTGGCTCCGATCATGTAAATCGCGTCGGTCAGCCCGCCCTTCTGCAGCAGGTGATCGGGAATGCGGATGCGGCCCTGCGAATCCCACGGCACCTCGGCGGAATTCTCACCCATGGTCCGGGTGAAGAGGCGGTAGTTGGGGTCGGAGACCAGTGCCCGGTTCACCGACTCGAGGCGGGCGGCCATAATGCGCATGGGGAAGACGTAAAGACAGGGTTCGCCGTCAAATCCCGGCATAATGAAGACGCGTTCGGGCAAACCCACCGAAAGACGCCATTCCACAGGGATCGTGAGCCGTTTTTTGGGATCCAACGCATGCGTTATGACCCCCGAAAAGACGGGCGACGCCTGAACCCCCGGCCCCCCGGATTGAAGCTGACCATCCACTTGCTGACCTTTTTGACACCCAGCACCACTAAACTGACCTGGGATGTACTATGACTGACCTGAGCCCCACCGTCAACAATTTTAAAGTTTTCGATGTTTTCGGGTGTGAGGAAAAATTAAAAAGGCCGAAGGGATCAACCCTTCGGCCTTTTCAAGGATTTGGATAGAATTTATTTAACGACGGCGCCGTCCGCAATATCACCGTCCACGGTCACCAGCTTCAACACGCCCCCGACGGACGCCGCCAGCAACATGCCCTGCGACTCCACCCCGCGCACCACGGCCGGCTTCAAATTGGCCACCACAACGATCATCCGGCCCGGCAGTTGCTCCGGCGGGTAGTGCTGGGCAATGCCCGCCACGATCTGGCGCTCCTCGTCGCCCACCTTGATCTTCAGGCGCAACAATTTATCGGCCTTCTCCACACGGGAGGCCTCCAGGATGCGGGCGGTGCGCAACTGGATCCGCGAAAAATCGGCATATTCGATCAGCGCCACGCCCGCCGGGCCCTCGGCGACGGGTTCGGCCGACGCCGGACGGACCGGCGCAATGGGCGCCACGGGGACCGCCGCGGGCCGCGGGGCGGCCTTCTCCACGCGGGGAAAGAGGCTGCGCATGGCGCCGATGCGGGCGCCGGGCCGGCTGGCGCCCCAGACCACGAGTTGTTCCGGATTCGGCTCCAAGTCTGCGACGCCCAGCACCTCGCGCATCTCGCGCATCTTGCCGGGCATGACCGGGTAGAGCAGCCCGCTGACGATGCGCAGCATGTCGCCCAGGCCGTAGAGGACCGTGCCGAGGGCGGCCGTGTCCCCTTTTTTGGACAGGCTCCAGGGCTGCCGCGTTTCGATGATGCGGTTGCCCTCGCGCAGGGCCGCCGCGATCGCGGCCAGGCCGGCGTCGATCCGCATGACGGGCAGGCACGCGCGCATGGCGGCGATCGCCTCCAGCGCTTTCTCTTTCAGGGCCGTCTCGTCCGGACCCTCCGCGCCCGCCGGAGCCGGAACGACCCCGTCACAAAAACTCCCCACCATCTTGACCCAGCGGCTGAGCAGGTTGCCCAGGTCGTTGGCCAGATCCGTGTTGATGCGCCGGACGAAGGCCTCTTCCGAAAAACTGGCGTCCTGGCCCAGGGTCATCTCGGCCATCAGGAAATAGCGGAACGCGTCCACGCCATACTTGTCGGCCAGCTCAATGGGGTTGACCGCGTTGCCCATGGACTTGCCCATTTTCGCTTCGCCCATCAGCCACCAGCCGTGCGCGAAAATGGTCTCGGGCATGGGCAGATTCATGGCCTTGAGCATGGTCGGCCAGTAGACGGTGTGGGTGGTCAGGATATCCTTGCCGATCAGGTGGCAAGAGGCCGGCCACCAGCGGGCGAACATCTCCGGGTCGCGGCGGTAGCCCACCGCGCTGATGTAGTTGACCAGGGCGTCGAACCAGACATAGCAGACGAAGTCGCGGTCAAAAGGCAGCTCGATGCCCCAGGCCAGCCGGCTTTTGGGGCGGGAAATGCACAGGTCCTGCAGCGGCTTGCGCAGGAAGCCCAGCGTCTCGTTGCGCCGGAAATCGGGCTGGATGAATTTGGGATTTTCCTCGATGTAGCGGATCAGCCACGCCTGGTACTGGCTCATGCGGAAGAAATAGTTGGCCTCGCGGACTTTCTCCACATACCGCCCGCAGTCGGGACAAGTGCCGCCGGTCAGATCCTTCTCCATGAAAAACCGCTCGCAGGGCACGCAGTACCAGCCGTCGTATTCGGAGCGGTAGATCTCGCCCCGGTCGAACAGATCCTGGAGGATGTCCTGCACCACGGCGCTGTGGCGCTTTTCCGTGGTGCGGATGAAATCGTCATGCGTGATGCCCAGCTTGTGCCACAACTCGTGGAAGCGAACGACCGTGGTGTCGGCCTGTTGCTGGGGCGTCATGCCCGCCTTCTCGGCCGCGCGCTGGACCTTCTGCCCATGCTCGTCCGTGCCGGTCAGGAAGTAGGTGGGCGTGCCGAAAAGGCGGTGGTAGCGGGCAAGCACGTCGCCCAGCACCGTCGTGTAGGCATGCCCGATGTGGGGCTTGTCGTTGACGTAATATATCGGCGTCGTGACGTAATATTTTGACGGGTTCATGTTATCTCCAATGGCGGGGCAGACTTTAGCACCGCCCCCCTTCGATTCCAAGCCCAATCCTCAGATCAGACTGACGGGATCCACATCCATAAGGGGAACGACTTCCGGCGGCCAGGAGGTTTGCTCCAGGAAACGGCGCAGCGGACCGGTGATGGCCCGGCTGGAAGGTCCCCGAAAGAGGACCTGGTGGCGGTAGAGTCCCTTGGCGCGGGCGAGGGGCGCGGGCGAAGGGCCCGACACCACCACGGAGGCCGGAAGGTGGCCGGCGATTTTCTTGACCAGCAGGTCGGCGGAAAAGGCGACCCGCTCATCGGACGGCCCCCGGAACGTCACGCACACCATCCGGCCGAAGGGAGGATAACCCAGCTCGCGGCGGGACTCCGATTCCTGGTCGTAGAACGCGCCGTAATCCAGTCGCCGCACCGCCTGGATGGTCGGATGAAAAGGGGTATAGGTCTGGATGACCACGTCGCCGGCCAGTTCGCCGCGGCCCGCCCGCCCCGCCACCTGGGTGAGCAGCTGGAACGTGTGCTCGCCGGCCCGGAAGTCGGGGGCGTGAAGCCCGGTATCGGCGTTGACGACACCGATGAGGGTGACGTTCGGAATATCGAGACCCTTGGCGATCATCTGCGTGCCGATCAGGATATCGACCTTGCCGCTCTTGAATTCACCCAGGATTTCCCAGTGCGCGTTTTTAGCGGCGGTAGTGTCGGCGTCCATCCGGCTGACGCGCGCCTTGGGGAAGAGGCGCTCCACCACGTTCTCCAGCCGTTGCGTGCCGGTGCCGGCATACTTGAAATTCGGATCCTGGCAGCCGGGGCAGACGGCGGGCACGGGCTTGCGCCCCCCGCAGATGTGGCACTTCAGCGTCTCCTCGGCCCGGTGGTAGGTATGGGCCACGCTGCACCACTCGCAGGCGGACACAAGACCGCATTTGGGGCAGACGAGGGAGGTCGAAAAACCGCGCCGGTTCAAAAACAGGATGGTCTGCTCGCCGTTCTCCAGGCGCTGGCGGATCAGGCCGGCCAATTCGCGGGAAAAGAGGCCCGGCCCCCCCGCCCGTTCCGCCTCCACGCGCATGTCCACCACCCGGATCAGCGGCATCCGGCGGTGATCCACCCGAACCGGCATGTCGGCCAGCGCGTATTTTTTCAGGCTCACGTTGTAAAACGACTCGAAGGCCGGCGTGGCGGACCCCAGCACCACGGCGCATTTTTCAAGGCGCCCCCGCATCACGGCCACATCCCGGGCGTGGTACCGGGGTGTTTCGTCCTGCTTGTAGGTGGGCTCATGCTCCTCGTCCACCACCAGGAGTCCCAGGTTGCGGACCGGGGCGAAGACGGCGCTGCGCGCCCCGACCGCGATCAGGGCCTCGCCCGCGTGAATCCGGTGCCATTCGTCGTGCCGCTCGCCCTCCGACAGCGAGCTGTGCAGCACGGCCACGGTTTCGCCGAACCGTCCCTTGAATCGCTCCACGGTCTGGGGGGTCAGGGAAATTTCGGGCACCAGCACGATGGCCCCCTTCCCGGCCGCGATGGTGTGGGCGATGGCCTGCAGGTAGACCTCCGTCTTGCCGCTGCCGGTCACGCCGTGCAGAAGCACCACGGGCGGATCGTGGCGGTCAACGGAGGCGAGAATGAGCTCCAGGGCCTTCTGCTGCTGTTCCATCAGCTTCTGGGGGATGGTCTTGAGAAAGGTGCGGTTCGCCATCGGGTTGCGCGCCACGGCCTCGTCGCGCACGCGCACCAGCCCTTTTTCGCCCAGGGCGGCGACGGCCGAGGCCGGGACGCCATGCCGCGCCAGCAGGTCGCGCAGGAACAGGCCGGGCTCGCGGTCGAGCGCGTCGAGCGTGGCGGCCTGCTGGGGGGCGCGGCGGCGAAGAGCCTCGCGGTCCAGCGCCTTAACCGTTTCGGGTACAGGCTCCACGTACCGATTTTTCTTGAACGAGGCGCCGGCCCGCCGCACGACGCCGGGCAGCAGGGCCCGCACGGCCAGCTCAAAGGGCGCGCCGTAATACCCGGCCACCCAGCGGGCCAGCTCGATCAGCGCGGCGGAAAGAAGGGGCTTCTCGCCGGCCAGGCCCAGAATGGACTTCACGGAAGCGAACGATGAGGCGGCGGCGAAACCGACCACGAACCCCTCGGCCTGGCGCCGGCCGAAAGGCACGGTCACTTTGGCCCCCAATTCGAGGCGCCCCCGGAGCTCGGCGGGAACGGCGTAATCGAACTCGCGGTCCGCGGCGATGTCGACTATCACCTTGGCGATGGCATGCGTCATGCTTGTACCCTGAAGGGGTCAAAGAAAAAAGGCCTTCACCCGAAGGTGAAGGCCTTTGAAGAACCTTGGGAGCGCCGATCAGATATCGCTTATCGTACCGTTTGTGACCGTGGCGATGACCATGTCGTAGGTGTTCGAATCCTCGAAGTTCCATTCCTGCGAATGCGCGTCCAGGAAGGTTCCGATGGCATAGTCACCGTGATGCACGGCGCTCTTGTCGATGACGACCAACTGCCGGGTCGCATCGCCGCCTTCGTTGCGCAAGCCTGTGAAGTAGCTATACGAGTTGTTGGCCGCCGTCAGGGACAAGACATCCTCCTGCACAACCAGCGTGGTGTCCTTGGCCAGCTGCGAGGGGCAGATGAAGCTCTTGCCGCTTTTCGCTCCGATATACTTGCCGAGATCTTTCAACGAGTCGGGCAGCGGGGAGAAATCTTCGATGCGGTCGTCGGCATAGAGCAAGCAGGCGAGCACGATCTGGCGCTGGTTGTTCTTGCACTGGGTGCGGCGGCCGCGTTCACGGGCCTGGGCGATGGCGGGCAGCAGCAGGCCGGCCAGAATGCCGATAATCGCAATCACGACCAGAAGTTCGATCAACGTAAAGCCCAGTTTATAAACCCATTTGTTACGCGTGCTCTTCATTTGAACTCCTACCTTTTTATTATGATCGCTGGTTATCGCTTATCGCCCTTAAAGTTGTAAAAATATACTCCCGAATGATCAATGACGTCAAATAAATTCATTCTGCTTTCGTAATCGGTCAGTTTCGGGGATTGACAAGCGGCTTTTAAATGGCTGGCGGCCTACGGGTAGTTTTTTCAAGGACGCCGCAGGCGTAAAGCCGTGATGCGGAGAGGCCGCGTTGGACACCGTGACGGGCGGCCTCTGGGCATCCCGGCCTTCACGTCTGCGGCGCGTATCCAAGGAGCCAAGAAAAAGCAAAAATACGGCACGCTCGTGGTGAAGCGCGAGCGCGCCCGCCGTCGCAAGGCACGGCGGTCCGTGGAATGAAGGGCGGTCGGCCACTTCGGTCGGACCCGAGTTTCTGCCGCGCCGGCATGGTCAAACAGCAGCGGATCGACCGGCTCGAGGAGGAGGTCCAGCGGTTGAAGGCCAAGCTGTGGCGACAGGAGCGAACGGCAAAAGAGGAACCCTTTGGCCTGCCGGCCCAGGCGGCCCTCTGGCACTACAAGGACGGCCTGCCCTTGGGCCACATCGCCCGTCAGTTCGATCTTTCCAAGGGGCTGCTCATCGGCCGCATGCACGCGCCGGCCGATCTGCTGGAGACCGCCGCGGACCGGTTGATCCGGGACTGGCGCCTCGCCCCGGTCAAGCATGCCGACGAGACCGGCTGGCGTTGCGATGGCCGCAACGGGTACACGCACGGGTTTTTCACGCCGGACATCAGCCTTTTTCGGTGCCGTCACACCCGCTCGGGCGACGTGGCCGCCGAGGTGTTCGGGGAGGCCCCGCACGTCGGAACGCTGGTCGTCGACCGCTATGCCGCCTACAATCGTTTCTTGGGCTTCATCCAGTACTGCCTCGAGCATCTCAAACGCGAGATACAGAAGCGGACGAAAGACGATCCGGGCCATGCGGAATGCGAGCGGTTCGAGGCCGAATTGGTTCCGCTTCTGGCCGAGGCGATGGGCCTGCGGCGACGCTCCCACTTAAATGGGTCAGCCGCTAACCACCCCCCGAAACTGACCGATTACCTGCTTTCCAACAATGAGCATGCAATCGCCGTAGCTGAAAAAGCGGTATCGTTGCCGCACGGCTTCGGCGTAGGCTTCCAGAACGGTCTCGCGCCCGCCCAGGGCGGCAATCATGACCAGCAGCGTGGAGCGGGGCAGGTGAAAATTCGTCAGTATGGCATCCACGGCCTTGAACCGGTAGGGCGGCCGGATGAACAGGCGGGTCCGCCCGCTTCCGGCCCGGAGGAACCCGCTCTCGTCCGCGGCGGTTTCCAGCACCCGGGCGCTTGTGGTGCCGACCGGCACGATCCGCCCGCCCGCCGCGCGGGTGCGGTTCAGCAGGTCGGCCGCTTCGGGCGTCATCGCGTACCGCTCCTCGTGCATCACGTGATCGGCCAGGTCCTCGCTGGCGATGGGCTTGAAGGTGCCCATGCCCACATGCAAGGTGACCCGGGCCAGCCCCACCCCCTTGGCCCGCAACGCCTCCAGCAACGCGGAAGAAAGATGCAGCCCGGCCGTCGGGGCGGCCACCGAGCCGGGTTCGCGCGCGTACACAGTCTGGTAGCGCTCGCGGTCCAAAACGGCCCGTTCGTCACCATCTTCGGTCCGACCCTTCGGCCGCCGGATGTAGGGGGGCAGCGGGGGCAACCCCTCCTCCTCGAGCGCCTCGAGCAGGTCGCCTTCGCAGGTCAGCCGCATGCGGACGCGGCCCGCGCCCTCGACCGAGAGAATCTCGCCCTGGATGCGGTCGTTTCGCCCGAGGGCAAAACGGCCGCCCGGCCGGGCATAGCCCGCCGCCTTGTAGATGGCGAGCCAGAGGCCGGGGGACTCCTCCTCCAGCAGCAGCGTCTCCACCCGCCCGCCGCTTGGCGCCTTGCGCCCGAAGACACGCGCGGGAATCACCTTCGTGTCGTTGACCACCAGGGCGTCGCCCGCGTTCAGATAACCGGGCAGATCCCGGATGGTCCGGTGCGCCAGCGCGCCGCTGTCCCGGTCGAGCACCAGCATGCGGGCGTCCTCGCGCTCCGGCGCCGGCGCCTGGGCGATCAGCTCCTCGGGCAGTTCGTAATCGAAATCCGCGGTTTTCACAACAGGTTCTCCTCGACAAAGCCGGCCTCTGCGCCTACGCTGGTTGAATGACAGCGGTGTTCCGGACTCGACATCTCCTCCTGAGCCTGATCGCCGCGGGCGCCCTGGCCGCCCCGTTGCTTCTGCGCGCCTACCGGCGCCACCGCGAACACCGTTTCGACTCCCTCATCGAGGCCGCGGCGGTCCGCCACGGCGTGGACGCGAAGCTGGTTTCCGCGGTCATCTGGCGTGAAAGCGGCTACCGGCCCGACCGGGTGGGGCGCGCCGGAGAGATCGGTCTCATGCAGGTGTGCGAACCCGCCGCCCGGGAATGGGCGCGCGCCGCCGCGGCGCGCGATTTCCAGCAAGACCACCTCTACGATCCCGGAACGAACATCCTGGCCGGCACCTGGTACCTGGGGCGGGCCTTGCGCCGCTGGGGGGCGCGCGACGAGCCGGAATCCTTCGCGCTGGCGGAATACAACGCCGGCCTGACCCACGCCCGGCGCTGGGCGGCGCTGGCCGCCGACGGCACCTCCTCCAACTTCCAGGAAGCCGTCACCTTCCCCACCACCCGCGCCTACATCCGGGCCATTCTCAACCGGTATCAGAGGACGCCTTGAACTGCAGGTCGTAGAGCATGCGGTAGACGCCGTTCTTCGCCAGCAGTTCCGGATGGGTGCCCGACTCCACGATGCGCCCCGCGTCCAGCACCAGGATCCGGTCGCAGTTGACGATCGTGGAAAGCCGGTGCGCGATCACGAAGACCGTGCGCCCCTGCATCAGGGTGTCCAGCGCCTCCTGCACCTGCCTCTCGGAAGCCGTGTCGAGCGCGCTGGTCGCCTCGTCCATGATCATGATGGGCGGATTGCGCAGAATGGCCCGCGCGATGGCCAGGCGCTGCTTCTGGCCGCCCGAAAGCCGCACGCCGCGTTCGCCGATGAGGGTGTCATACCCCTGGGGCATGGCCAAGATGAACTCGTGGGCGTAGGCCTTGCGGGCGGCTTCCTGGATCTCCTCCAGGGAGGCCTCCGGCGTGCCGTACCGGATATTGGCGGCCACCGTGTCGTTGAATAAAATGGTGTCCTGCGTGACGCAGCCCATGGCCTTGCGAAGCGATTTCAGGGTGTAATCCCTAATATCGACGCCGTTGACGCGGATGGCCCCGCCCGTGACATCCGCAAAGCGCGGGATCAGATTGACCAGCGTGGTCTTCCCGGACCCCGAATTGCCGACGATCGCCAAGCGGGTTCCGGCGGGCACGTCCAGGCTGACCGCTTTCAAGACAGGCGTCTCCGGCCCGTAGCAGAACTCCACGCGGTCGAACTGCACGGACGTGGGGACCCCGTCGAAAGGCCGGGCGCCCGGCTTTTCGGCCACCGTCACGGGCGCGTCGATCAGCTCGAAAATCCGTTCGGCGGCCGAGACGCTCTGCTGGATCTGCAGGTGGATGCCGCTCAACTTTTTAACCGGCTCGTACATCAGGATCAGCGCCGCCGCGAAGGCCATGATCTCATTAAACTCCATCCCCTTCCAGCGGGCATAGAGGAGCACGAGGGCGATGCCAATGCCGGAGATGAAGACAATGATCGGCTCCACCGAGGCGCGCGCCCGCGCCATGCGCATCACCTTGCCGAAGAAGGTGCCGTTCTGCTCCGCGAATCGCGCCATTTCCACATGCTCCATGCCGTAAGCCTTGACGATGCGCGCGCCGGTGATCGTCTCCTGGAGGATTGACATCAGGTCCGCGATCTTCTCCTGGGCGAGGCGGGAATTTTTTCGCATCTTCCGGCCGAACCCGACGATGGGCAGCAGGCAGATCGGAAAGAGGACCAGGCTGACCAGGGCCAGGCCGCTGTCGAGATAAATGGCCGAGCCCACCATGACGATCAGCGTGAGGGGCTCCTTGACGATGTCGCCCAGCACGGTCGAGACCGACTGCTCGACCAGCTGCGGATCGTTGGTCACACGGGAAATGAGCTCGCCCGTCCGGCGATCCGAATAAAAAAGGATCGACAGGTCCATCAGGCGGCGGAACATGGCGTTGCGCAAGTCCATGATGACGCGGTTGCCGACCCACTTGATCAGGAACTTGCTCCCGAAGTCGCCCAGCCCGCGCAGCAGGGCCAGCAGCGGAAAACACGCCAGCGCGAGGATCAATTTTGGGGTCTCGATTTGCTGCAGGGAGCCCTGCTCGCCGAAAAAGATGGGAAGCCCTTTGTTGATGGCCCAGACAAACGATCCGTTTGCCATGGCGAAAACCACGCCGAAGAGCACCCCCAGCCCCAGCCGCCAGCCGTAGGGCCGGGCATGGCGCAACAGGCGCCGGTACACCGCCATGTTTTGGGCGGTCGATTTTGAGGGCGGGCTGCTCATAAACCCGCCTCTTCCAGGAAACGCGTGGCCTCCAGGGAGGCCATGCAGCCGTCTCCCGCCGCCACAACGGCCTGCCTGTAGACGGGATCGCGCACGTCCCCGGCCGCATAGACGCCCGCCACGCCGGTCCGGACCCCCTCGGTCCGGATGTACCCCGCGGGGTTCAGCTCCAACTGGCCTCGGAAGGCGGCCGTGTTCGGCTCATGGCCGATGGCGACGAACAACCCGCCCACGGGCAGCGTGCGGCGTTCCCCGCTGATCACATGGCGCAGAGCCAGCCCCGTTACCGTATTCTTGGATACATCCAGCACGGTCTCCACAACCTGGTCCAGCACAGGTTCGATCTTGGGATGGGCCAGGGCCCGTTCAACCATGATGGGCGAGGCGCGGAACTCGCGGCGCCGGTGCACCAGGAAAACCCGCGAGGCAAAGCGGGTGAGGAACAGAGCCTCCTCCAGGGCCGTATCGCCGCCGCCGACCACGGCGACGGGCACGTTGCGGAAAAAGGCGCCGTCGCACGTGGCGCAGGCGGAGGCGCCCTTGCCCCGGAGCGCCTGCTCCGACTCCAGCCCCAGCCAGCGGGCCGAGGCGCCGGCCGCCACGACCACCGTGCGGCCCTCAAGCGTCTGTTCCGGTTCCAGAAAAAGACGCAGGGGGCGTTTGGAGAAATCGCTGCCGGTGACGGCGGCGGCCTGGAACCGCGCGCCGAACCGTTCGGCCTGGCGCTTCATCCGGTCCATGAGCTCCGGACCCGTGACAGCCTCGGGAAAGCCGGGGAAATTCTCGATCTCGGTGGTTGTCGTGAGCTGGCCGCCCGGCTCCAACCCTTCGAGCACGAGCGGCTTCAAGCCGGCGCGGGCCGCATAGAGCGCGGCCGTGCACCCGGCAGGACCGGAGCCGACGATGATCATTTTTTCGAGCATGAAGCCGGCCTCACGTGTATTTCAACACTTCCTCGACCGTCGTATAACCGTCCAGCACGTTGCGGATGCCGTCCTCGCGCAGCGTCCGCATGCCCAGTTCGACGGCCCTGTTGCGCAGCAGCAACGTGGGCTTGCGCTCGTTGATCATATCGCGGATGGGATCGGTGATCGGCAGGTATTCGAAAAGGCCCTGCCGTCCGCGGTAGCCCATGTTGTGGCATTGGTCGCAGCCCTTGCCATGGTAAAAGGTGCGCCCGCCGATGTCCTGGGCCGATATGCCCAGGCGGGCCAGCGATTCTGGCTCCGGCATGTGCGGCATCTTGCACTTTGTGCAGATCCGGCGCAGCAACCGCTGGCTGATCACCGCCTCCATGGTGGAGGAGATCAGGTAGGGCTCCACTTCCATGTCGATGAGGCGGGTGATGGCGCCGGCCGAATCGTTGGTGTGAAGCGTGCTGAACACCAGATGGCCGGTAAGCGAAGCGCGGATGCCGATGTGCGCCGTCTCGATATCCCGGATTTCCCCGATCATCAGAATGTCGGGATCCTGACGCAGGAAAGCGCGCAACACGAGTTGGAAGGTGTTGCCCGAGGCCTCGTTGATGGGCACCTGCACGATGCCGTCGATCTCGTATTCGACCGGCTCCTCGGCCGTGAGAATCTTCGTCTCCACGGTGTTGATCTTGCGCAGCGCCGAATAGAGGGTCGTCGTTTTGCCCGACCCCGTGGGGCCGGTTACCACGATGATGCCGTTGGGCTTGACAATATCCAGCATGATGGCCTGGTAGACATCGTCGGGCATGCCGAGGTTCTCGATGTCGAGCGACACCGTGCCGCGGTCCAGCACGCGGAGCACCACGCTTTCGCCGTGCGCGGTGGGCAGCGCGGAGACGCGGAAATCCACCTGCCGGCCCGCGATCGTCAGCTGAATGCGTCCGTCCTGGGGCAGCCGGCGCTCGGCGATGTTAAGGTTGGACATGACCTTCAGACGGGAAATAACGGGAAGGGCCAGGCGCTTGGGCGGAGGCGACATCTCGTAAAGCGTGCCGTCCACCCGGTACCGGATGCGGAACTCGTTTTCGAAGGGCTCGAAATGGATGTCCGAGGCGCGGCCCTGCACGGCCTGGTAGAGCACCAGGTTCACGAACCGGATCACGGGGGTGGAGCCGGCGGCCGCCTCCAGGCCCTTGATGTCATCATCGCCCTTCAGCTCCAACGAGGAGGAATCCTCTTCGATATCCTCCTCCAGCGCGGAGAGCAACTCGTTAACCGAGGCGCTGTCGTCTCCGTAGAACTGGTTGACACAGGTGCGCAGATCGTCCTCCCGCGCGAGCACGAAACTGATGTCCCGTGACAGCACAAAGGCCAACTCGTCGCTGACCTGGGGCGTCACCAACTCATGCGTGGCGAGCACGACGGAACCGGTGGTCTTCTCGACGGGCACAACCGTATACATGCGCGCGACGCTCGCCGGAATGGCATGGACCACGTCGGGCGGAATGTCGGTCGCGGGCAGGTTGATGACCTTCGTGCCCATGTAGGAAGCCATGAAGCCGAGCAACGCGTCCTCGCTCAATATCTCCATGTTCAAAAGCACGGCCCGGATCGTCTTGCCGCTCGCGTGCTGCTCTTCGAGAAGATCGGCGATCTGTTCGTTTGTGATCTTTCCCTGCTCCTTCAGAAGCGCCAGCAGGGGGTCGAGTTCGTGATCAAGGGGCATGGTTACCGTCTCCTCTTTCCAGCCTCTTCCTGGAGCTTTTGAACGATGCTGTCCGGATCCTGGGACTTCGTCACCAGATCCTCGTAGGTGATCAGATTGTTTTCATACAGGGTCATCAAATGGGCATCGAGCGTGATCATGCCCCACTTGGCGCCCGTCTGGATTTCCGACGTGATCCGGAAGGTCTTGTTGTCGCGGATCAGCGATTGGATGGCCGGCGTGGTGATCATGATTTCAAAGGCGGCGACGCGGCCGGGCTTGTCCGCCCTCACGAGCAGGAGCTGCGAGATGACGGCCACGAGGCCCGAGGCGAGCTGGGTGCGGACCTGCGCCTGTTGCGTGGTGGGGAAGGCGTCCACGATGCGGTCCACCGTGCGGCAGGCCCCGGTGGTGTGTAGCGTGGCAAACACCAGATGGCCGGTTTCCGCCGCGGAAATGGCGGCCTGCATGGTCTCCAAGTCCCGCATTTCCCCCACCAGGATCACGTCCGGATCCTGGCGCAGGCCGCGGATGAGGGCCTCTTTGAAACTGGGCACATCCACGCCCACCTCGCGCTGCGTGACCAGCGATTTCTGGTGCTTGTGGTAATACTCGATGGGATCCTCCACCGTGATGATGTGGCAATCGCGCTCGTGATTGATGACGTTGATCATGCTGGCCAGGGTGGTGGTCTTGCCCGAGCCCGTGGGGCCCGTGACCAGGATCATGCCGCGGGGCTTGAACAGCAACTCCTTGACCTGCGGGGGCAGACCGATCGCGTCCAGCGTCATCAGCTTCGTGGGAATCTGGCGCAACACCACGCCCACGCTCCCCTTCTGGTGGAAGACGCTGACGCGGAACCGGGCGGCTTCGGCGAACCCGAAACCGAAGTCCGTGCCCCCGTTCTCCTGCAACTTCTGCTGGTCGCTCTCGGAGGTGATGGCCTTCATCAGGCGCATCGTGTCGTCCGGCGTCAGCACGGGAAGGTCCAGGGCCACCAGGCCCCCGTGGAGCCGGAATACGGGCGGCGAGCCGACGGCGATATGAATGTCGGAGACGTTCTCGTCGATGGCCGCCTGCAGCAATTCGTTCATTTCGATTTGTGCCATGGCTTACTCCACATCTCCCATCGTGACCCGGAGCACCTCGTCCAGCGTCGTCAGACCGGACATGACCTTCCGCAACCCGTCCTCGCGCAAGGTGCGCATGCCGAGTTCCCGGGCGCGGATCCGCAACTCGTTGGCCGGTTTCTTGTCGAAAATCATTTTCTGAATCTCGTCGTTGATCAGGAAAATCTCGAAAATACCGGCCCGGCCGGAATAACCCGTCAGCGAGCAGTGGGCGCAACCGTGGCCGCGGAAAAAGTCGAGCTCCTTGGCCTTGCCCGCCAGCGGACCCAGAAGCCGGATTTCGCTCTGGGGCGGGCGGTACGACTCCTTACAGTGGGGGCAAACGGTCCGCACCAGCCGCTGGGCGATGACCGCGCGCAGGGCCGAGGCCACCAGGAACGGCTTGATCCCGATGTCGAGCAGTCGCGTGATGGCGCTGGGAGCGTCATTCGTGTGAAGGGTGCTGAACACCAGGTGACCGGTCAAGGCCGCTTCGGTCGCAATGCGGGCGGTCTCGAGATCGCGAATTTCGCCGATCATCACGACATTGGGCGCCTGGCGCAGAATGGAGCGAAGCGCCGCGCCGAAGGTGAGCCCGATGTCCTCGCGCACCATGACCTGGTTAACACCGGGCATCTGGTATTCCACGGGATCCTCGACCGTGATGATCTTGCGATCCGGCCGGTTGATGTAATTCAGACAGGCGTAAAGGGTGGTGGTTTTGCCCGAGCCCGTGGGGCCCGTCACCAGCAGGATGCCGTCGGCCAGGGTGATGAGGCGTTCGAACTTCTCCTGGTCGTCCGCGAAGAAGCCCAGCTTGGGAAGACCCAGCGCCAGATTCTGCTTGTCCAAAATACGCATGACGATGCTTTCGCCGTGCACGGAAGGCACCGTGCTGACGCGCAGGTCCAGCTCGCGGCCCCGCACGTTCACCTGGATGCGGCCGTCCTGGGGTGTGCGTTTTTCGGCGATCTTCATGTTGGCCATGATCTTGACGCGGCTCAGGATGGCCGCCTGCAACCGCTTGGGCGGACTGTCCACTTCGTGCAGCACGCCGTCAATCCGGTAGCGGACGCGGAACCGTTTCTCCATCGGCTCGAGATGAATATCCGAAGCCCGGTTGCGGTGGGCCTCGAAAATGATCAGACTGACCAGCTTGATGATCGGCACGTCCGAATCGGTGACGTCGGTCGCATCCGCAATCGCCCCCTGCTGGCCCTGGGTCACCACGTCCACCGCCGTGTTGTCCATGGCGGCGTAGAGGGTTTCCATCGAATTTTCGGCCGTGTAATACCGCTCGAGCGCGACCTGGATCTCCTCGGGCAGGGCCACGACGCCCTCAATGTTGCACTTCAAGACATAGCGAAGCTTGTCGAGCGTTTCGACATCCAGGGGATCGCCGATCGCGACCGTGAGAACGTTTTCGTTCTTGTAAACGGGAATGATCTTGTACTGCCGAGCTATTTCCACGGTGATCAGCGAGGTGACTTCGGCCGCAATGGAAAGGCCCGTCAGCGTGATCATCTCCATGCCGAACCGGGCGGCCACGGCGGCCAGCGCGTCGCGCTTGGACAGCTCGCGGCGCGCAACCAGAACGTCGAGGGCGGTGGACTTGCCGTCCGTCGCCGCTGCCCGGGCCGCCTCGACCTGCTCGCGGGTGACGAGCCCCTCCTCTTCGAGGATTTCGATCACGAATTCGTCGTTGGATGTCACTGCATGCTCCCTGCCGCCGATGCGGCGTTCAGCCCGGTGGGCCGAGTCGCTGCACCAATTTCTCGTTGGCCATCTGGGGGTTGGCCTTGCCCCGGCTCAGGCGCATGACCTGGCCGATGAGGAATTTCAACGCCGCCTCTTTTCCCTTCCGATAATCCTCGGCGGATTTCGGATTTTCCGCAATGACCTGCTCGCACAGGGCGCCTATGGAATCGGCATCGCTCACCTGCCCCCACCCCCGCTCCCGCACGATGGCGTCCGGATCGCCGCCCTGTTCGAAAAGAATGCCGAAAACCTCTTTGGCCGTGTTCGAGTTGATTGCCTGGCGGCCGGCCATGTCGACCAGTTCGCGAAGGGCCGCGGGCGTCACCTTGACCTGCCGGATATCCTGCTCCCCCTCCGCCAGCCGGCGCAACATTTCCGTCATGACCCAGTTGGAAATCAGTTTCGGGTTGGCCGAGCCCCGGGCGGCTTCCTCGAAATAATCGGCCACCGCCTTCTGGGCCGCCAGCACCCGCGCGTCGTATTCGGGCAGCCCGTACTGGGCGGCAAAACGCTCGCGCTTCTGGCGCGGCAGTTCGGGCAGCGCCGCCCGCCACGATTCCACCAGGGCCGGCTCCAGCACCACGGGCATCAGGTCGGGTTCGGGAAAATAGCGGTAATCGTGCGCCTGCTCCTTGGAGCGCATGGACTCGGTAACGCCGGCGTCGGAATCCCAGCGGCGGGTTTCCTGCACGATCGTCTCGCCGGCCCGGACCGCCTCCAGCTGACGGCTGATCTCGTAGTGCAGCGACTGGTGCACGCCCTTGAACGTGTTGAGGTTCTTGATCTCCACCTTGACGCCCAACTGCGCCTGCCCCTCGGGCCGCACGCTGCTGTTGACGTCGCAACGCAGATTGCCCTCCTCCAGGTTGCAGTCGCTCACGCCCAGGTAGAGCAGCATCTGCTTGAGCGCCTGGAGAAACGCGAAGGCCTCCTCCGGCGTCTCCATCTCGGGCTCGGTGACGATCTCCATCAGGGGGGTGCCGGCCCGGTTGTAATCGACCCCGCTGCGCCGGCCCTGGTGAACGCATTTGCCCACATCTTCCTCGAGATGGATGCGGGTCAGGCCGATCGTCTTGATGCGGCCGCCGCCCGCATCGATCTCCACGCCGCCGCCCAGGCAAAGCGGCCGGTCGAACTGGGAAATCTGGTAGTTCTTGGGCATGTCCGGATAAAAATAGTTCTTCCGGTCGAACTTGCTGTAGGGGTTGATCGCGCAACCGAGCATCAGCCCCGTCATGGCCGTCAGCCGGACCGCCTCCCCGTTCATGACGGGCAACGTGCCGGGATACCCCAGGCAGACGGGACAGACCTGCGTGTTGGCCGGAGCGCCCGAGCCGGTCGGGCAACTGCAAAACATCTTCGAGCGGGTCTTCAGCTGGACATGCACCTCGAGCCCGATGGTCGTCAGGTATTTCATGCGCCCCCCCGCACAAGGGTCGGCCGGCGGCGGTGCCACTCCGTGGATCGCTGGTAAGCGCCCCCGACGCGCAGGACGCGCGCTTCGCCGAAGGCCGGCCCCAGAATCTGAAGGCCCACCGGCAACCCGGCCGAGGTGAACCCGCAGGGCACGGAGAGCGCGCAGATGCCGGCCAGGTTGACCGGCACGGTGAAAATATCGCCCAGGTACATCTGCAGCGGATCGGCTTTCTTTTCCCCCAGCCGGTAGGCCGCGGTCGGCGCCACCGGCGCCAGCAACGCGTCGCACGAGGCGAACGCATTTTCGAAATCGGCCCGGATGAGGGTTCGCATTTTCTGGGCGCGCCCGTAATAGGCGTCGGAATAGCCGCTGCTCAACACATAGGTGCCCAGTATGATGCGCCGCTTGACCTCCGGCCCGAACCCTTCCTCGCGCGTCCTGCCATAAAGGTCCAGCACATCCTCAACCCCTTCCGCGCGCCGGCCGTAACGCACGCCGTCGAACCGGGCGAGATTGGCCGAGGCCTCGGCCGTGGCCACAATGTAATAGGTGGGAATGGCGTAGGAGGTGTGCGGCAGCGACACGTCCACGATTTCGGCGCCCAGCTCCCGGCACTGCTCGATGGCCTTGCGCAGGGCGCTCTCCACGGCGGGGTCAAGGCCGCCCACGAAATATTCCTTCGGCAGCCCGAGCTTCATCCCCTTCAGCCCGGCCCCGCAGGCGGCCACATAATCCTCCGTCGGCACATCGACGGAACTGGAGTCGTGCGGATCGCGGCCCGCCAGCAACCCGAGCAGCAGCGCCGCATCCTCCACATCCTTCGTCAATGGCCCGATCTGGTCGAGCGACGAGGCGTAGGCCACGAGGCCGTACCGGGAGACGCGTCCGTAAGAAGGCTTCAGACCGGTGCAACCGCAGAAGGCGGCGGGCTGCCGGATGGAGCCGCCGGTATCCGAGCCCAGCGCGCCCAGGGCCATGTCCGCCGCCACAACGGCCGCCGAGCCGCCGCTGGAGCCGCCCGGCACGCACCCGGTGTCCCAGGGATTGCAGGCGGGGCCGAACGCGGAGTTTTCCGTGCTCGATCCCATGCCGAATTCATCCATGTTCGTCCGGCCCAGGAAAATGGCCCCTTCGGCCCGGAGCCGCGCGATGGCCGTGGCGTCGTAAGGGGCCTCGTAGCCCTCGAGGATGCGCGAGCCGCACCGGCAGGGCTGGCCGGCCACGTTGAGAATATCCTTCACGGCCAGCGGAACGCCGAGCAGGCGGCCTCCGATCCCCTGGCGGCGCCGCTCGTCCGAGCGGCGCGCGTCGGCCAAAGCCGCTTCGGGGTCAAATTGGGTATAGCCGTTAATGCGGCCGTCGCAGGCGTCCCGGGCGGCCAGAACGTCGCGCACCAGATCTTCGGAACTGCAGGCCCCCCGCTCGAGGTTGTCCAGGGCCTGCCGGATTGTCAGCGTGTTGAGCGATCCCATTACGTCCCCGGATTATTCAACAATCCTTGGCACAAGAAAGTGGTTGTCGGCATGCTGGGGCGCGTTGGCCAGGACGGCCTCCATCGAAAGACCGCCGGCCGGCACATCGTCCCGAAACACGTTCTGCACGCGGAGGGCGTGGGCGGTGGGCTCCACGCCGTCCAGATCGACACCCTGAATGGCCCGGACGTACTCCAGAATCTGACTCAACTGGGTCTGGAATTCCGCGGTCTCGGCCGCCGATAAATTCAACCGGGCGAGCCGCGCCACATAGGTCACATCAATCGTATCCGCTGCCATGCAAAACCTACTCCTTCTTCCTTTTTGAGTATCGGGATGAAGGGCTCAAAAGTCAACTCTAAGTTATCCAATGAACGAGAGCCAGGAGCAAAATAATGGCCACCACGGCCATCAGAACGGCCTTGTTGCGCATGACCCGCCGCTCGCGCCGCAATTGGGGCCCCGCCCGGCCCAGGCTGCCGGTCATGAAATAGCTGGCAAAACGCTCCCGATCCTGTCCGTCTTCGGGCATGACGGCCCGTTCCAGAGGATCTTGAGCCGGCTCGGCGGCGGACTTTTCCGGCGCCGCAACCGGCGCGGCCGAAAGCGGCGGCGCGGCGCCCAACCCCCGGGAAATCGGGGCGCGTGGCTCCCCGAGATCGCCGGGCAAATCCCGGAGCCGCCTCTTCTGCAACGTCTTGCGCTGCTTCGCCAGCCGCTCCAGCTCCCGCTCGACTTCCGCCAGGCGGGCGCGCATCGCTCTGCTTCGTTCGTTCATCAGCGCTCGGCGCCCGCCATGACGGCGACAATCACGGCCGCCACGACCACAAACGCCATCAGGGGCAGGAAGAAGGCGAAGCCCGTTTTGACCCAGTACAGGAAGCCGTGCGTCTCGGCGGCGACCCCGCCGGCGCCCAGCGCTGGCGCGGCGCCCTGGCCGCCGCCCGGGGAGCCGGACTCGGCGGCCTCCAGCCGCGCCATGGCCTTGCCGTATTCCTTGCGCGCCTCGTCGATCACCACCACGGCCCTGTTGATCTCCTCGCGCACCCGTGCCTCGTCCCATTCGCCTTCCTTGATGGCCCGGATCGACTCGTGCAGCTCCTTGAACCGGTGCTTCGTTCCGGCATAAAGCTCGGTCAGCCGGATGGCCTGCATCTCATGGGTTTCCAGCATCACCAGCGCCTGCTCCAGGCGCTCGGAGACTTCCCGGCGGCTCTGCTCAAAACGATCCAGCTGGCGGGTCTCCTCCTCCAGTGTCCGGCGCTCGCGCTCCAGGTCGTCGGCCTTGCGGCGGAGCGACTCCATCTCCTTGGCCGATTCGGCCTGCTGGGAGACGCGCTGTTCGCGGTATTTGGCCATGCGGGTGAGGTTCAAATCCGAAATGGTGCGGGCGGGCAAGTCGTTTGTTGTTCCGCCTTCGGGGGCGGACGGAGGCGGCGCCGAACGCACGGCGCGGGCCTCAACCAGGTCCTGATCGAAAAAATCCTTGGCCATGACTGTTTCTCCTCCTGCCTTGTCGTTGTCTCATGCCCCCGTCGTCAGGGCGGTATCACGAGCACTTGGCCCGCATAAAGGTCGTTCGGGCTCCTGAGCTTCCCCCGGTTGGCCTGGAAGATGGCGGCGGCCCGATCCCCGTCCCCGTAGATTCTTTGCGCGATCCGCGTCAGGCTGTCGCCGGCCTGGACCGTGTACAGGCGGAACCCCGCTGCCGCCGGGCCGGGCCCGGCCGGCCGCGCCGCCGGGGCCGCCGGCGCCGGCGTGCCCGCCGCCGCGTACACCCGCAACCTCTCGTTCTCGGCCTGCAGCGCCGCAACCTGTTGCTCCAGCTGCGTCTGGCGCGCGCGGGCCGCCTTGTTGCCTAACAGGCCCGTCAGGGTGCGGATATTGCGGCCGATCAGCTCGCGTTTTTCGCTTTCCGGACGCAGTTCCAGATACCGCATGAAATGATAGATGGCGCTGAGAGGCTTTTCCTCCGCGTTCATCAGGATCATGGCGAAGTCCAGATGCGCCCGGGCCAGGTCGGGTTTCTTCCGGATAATGGCCTCATAGCGCGCTTCCACGGCGGCCAGGTCCTCGTTCGTGGAGGCGGCCCAGGCGGCCTCGATCTCGGGATTCGCGAGCTCCTGATCCTTCACGCCGGCCACGTCGGCGCGCCGGCAGCCGGCGGCAACCGCCAGCAAGGCCAGGGTCGCCCGAATCACGAGCCTTCGAATCGCAAGGGGTTTCATGCCGGAATGCTTCCTGTGAATGGCTTCAACATTAACACCCGCCCCGGGATTTCACAAGCTTTTGCGCGGCCCCCGCATCCAGCATGCCCAAGGCCGCGGCCGTCACCTCGTCCGGGGTCACGCCCGCCATGCACAGGGGCGCCTCCGCGCGGGGGCACCACCGGCTCAGGCAGGGCCGGCAGTCGAAGCCGGCGGCGCTGAGCACCCGGTGGGCGGGGCCGTGGGGCCCCGTCCGGAGCGGATCGGTGGGGCCGAAAACCGCCAGAACCGGAACGCCCAGCGCGGCCGCCATGTGAATGGGCCCGGTGTCGTTGGCGAGCACCAGGTCCATGGTCTGGAGCACGCCGCCCATCTGCGCCAGGGAAACGCTCCCCGCGAGGTTGAAAACCGGCCCCTTGAGCCGGGCGGCCATCCCTTCGCACAAATACCGTTCCATGGGCCCGCCCAGGAGGTACACGGCCGCGCCCCGTTCCGCCTGCAGCCGCTGGAGGACTTCCACGAAAGAGGAGGCGGGCCAGTTTTTGGACTCCCACCGCGAAACGGGCGAGACGGCCACGCGCGGCGCGGGTTCCGTGGGCTCGAACGGGGGGAAGCGCAAAGCGAGCTCCACGGGGCCGGGGGGACAGCCGATGGCTTCGGCAATCTCCAGGTTCTCCTCGACCGCATGCCGGTTCTTGTTCCGAATTCCGGCAATCCGATGATAAAAAAGGAACGCGCCTTCCCGCTGGAAGGAAGGGCCGATCCGTTCGCGCGCCCGTGCCCCCCACCCGATCAGCGCGCTTTTCAAAAGCCCCTGGAAGTCGATGGCGTAGTCGTAGCGCTCGCGCCGCAATTCCCGCAGAAACCGCAAACGCTCCCGCGCCCCCCCGCGCCGGGGAAAAGCGATAACGCGGTCGGCAACCCCGAAACAGGCCACGAGGCCGGCATACTCTTTCTGGGTTACCCAGTCGATGCGGGCGTGCAGGGCATCCTTGATCCGCTGCACGGCGGGAAGCGCGTGAAACAGGTCGCCCAGCGAGCTGAGCTTGATCACCAGCACCCGGGGGCCGGAGGTCGGACTGGAAAGATCGTCCGTCATTTCTTGACAAAGGGGGACATCGCCCGGAGCTTTTTCACAATGTCGGGAAGCTTCGCGAGGACATAGTCCACATCCTCGCCCGTGGTAAAGCGGCTGAGGCTGAACCGGATGGAGCCGTGCACGGCGGTGAAGGGAATGCCCATCGCGCGCAGCACGTGCGACGGCTCGAGCGAGCCGGAGGAACAGGCCGAGCCCGAGGAGGCCGCCACGCCCAGGTCGCTCAAATGGTAGAGGATCGACTCGCCCTCGATGAACTCGAAGCTGATGTTGACCGTGTTGGGCATCCGCTGCCGGCGATCGCCGTTGACGCGGCTGTCGGCGCAGGTGGCCAGCAGGCCCTGCTCCAGCCGGTCGCGCAGGGCCGCCATGCGGCGCGTCTCGACCGCCATGCCCTGGCGCATCAGCTCGCAGGCCTTGCCGAGGGCCACGATGCCGGGCACGTTCTCCGTGCCGGAGCGCCGGTTGTGCTCCTGGTGCCCCCCCAGCAGCAGGGGCTTCAGCCGCGTTCCGCGGCGCACGTAGAGCGCGCCGACGCCCTTGGGCGCGTGCAGCTTGTGTCCCGAAAGCGACAGCAGATCCACGGGCGTGTGCCTGAGGTCGATCGGCACCTTGCCGACCGCCTGCACGGCGTCGGTGTGCAGAATGCCGCCGGCGGCCTTGACCAGTCCGGCCACCGTTTCGATCGGGAACAGGGCGCCCGTTTCGTTGTTCGCCCACATGAGGGAGACCACCGCCGGACCCCGCTCCAGGGTTTCGCGCAACTCGTCCAGCTTCAGGGCGCCGACCGCATCCACGCCGATTTCCGTCAGCTCATAGCCCTGGTCGCGCAGGTGCCGGCACGGCTCCAGGACGGCCGGATGCTCCACGCGGCTCGTAACCAGGAACGGGCGCGGGGAAAGGGCTTCCGCCGCCCCGCGGATCGCCATGTTGTCGCTCTCCGTGCCGCCGCTGGTGAAGACGATCTCGACGGGATCGGCGCCCAGCAGGGCCGCCACCTGCTCGCGGGCGGCCTCCACATGCCGCCGCACGTTGCCCCCGAAGGTGTGCATGCTGGACGGGTTGCCCCACTGCTCCGTCAGGAACGGCATCATGGCGTCAAGCACGGCCGGGTCGGGCCGGGTCGTGGCGTTGTTGTCGAGGTAGATCGTCCTCACGGCTGCCCCTCCCGCACCACGAGGTCGGGGGAGACGAATTCGCGAAGCGGCTTTTCAACGACGTCCCGCAGGGTCACGCGCGACATCTGGCAGTTCGCGCACATGCCGCGCAGGGCCACGTAAACCGTGTCGCCGTCCACGTCCAGCAGCTCGATGTCGCCCCCGTCCTTCTTGAGCCGGGGCCGGATCTCGTTGTCCAGCGTTTCCTGGATCAGCTTTATTTTCTGCAGCATGGTCAGGCGCGCCGCGGGCTTGACCGCCGGCTCGGCAGCGGCCTCCTCCCGGCGAATCTCCTGCACGATCCGGGCGATGTCGTCCTTGCACTTGCCGCAGCCGCCGCCGGCCTTGGTGTAGTTGGTCACCTCTTCCACCGTGGAAAGATGGTTTTCCGAGACCACCCGCCGGATCTCTTCCTCCGTCACGCCGAAACAGGTGCAGATGACCTTGCCTTGAAGGATCCGCTTCGTGGTGCCGCCGGTCTTGTAGTTTTCGATGGCGGCTTCGAGCGCCTCGCGGCCCATGACGGAACAGTGCATTTTCTGCTCAGGAAGCCCGCCGAGGAATTCGGCAATGTCCTGGTTGGTCACCTTCGCCGCCTGCTCGAGCGTCATGCCCTTGATCATCTCGGTGAGCGCCGAGGAGGAGGCGATGGCGCTGGCGCAGCCAAACGTCTGGAACTGGGCGTCCACGATCCTGCCATCCGGCCCCAGCTTGAAGGTCAGCTTCAGGGCGTCGCCGCAGGCGAGCGACCCGACCTCGCCCACGCCGTCGGGCTTGTCGACAGACCCCACGTTGCGGGGGTTGCGAAAATGGTCCAGAACCTTGTCGGTATATTCCCACATAATCGGCCTCCCGCGACGGCGTGCGCCGCTGTTTATCCGCCTTTTCGGGCGCCCAGCTCGGCCAGTATCTCCGTCACCGTCTTGTATTCGGGATCGGTCTGGGCAAAGCCTTCGAGCGCCTTTTCATAATTTGCTTTTGCTTCGGCATAGGCCTTCGCCGCCTCGTCGGCCCGGTTGGCCTTGGCGTAGATGTCCCCTATGCGCCGGGCATTATACCCTAAAATCATCTCTTTTGTCACTCGCTCGTCGGTCACCGGATCGCGATGGCCCTGATCCTCCTGCGCCTCGATGGAAGCCATGAAGCCGCGGAACCGTTTCACGGCCTCGTCAACGCGCCCTTCCTTCAGGTCAAGGTGCGCCAGGACCTTGTTGATCATGGTATCGTGCCAGGCCTTGTCATGCCCCGGGACCTCCTCCTCCAGCACCTTCACAAGGGCGGCATAATCCTCGAGGCGGAAGCCGGCATCCAGTTGCACGCCGGCCAGCAGGGAACGATCGGCTTCCCCCTCGACCTGCGGCTTGAGCGCCGAAGCAAAGTCCATCATGCGGGAAACGGCGGCGGGCTTCGTCTCGGGAGCCAGAACGAGCTGGGACACCATGCTGACGCCGGAAACCAGCACGGCGGGCGGCAGGCCCATGGCATTCAGCTTGTCGAGGCGGTCGAGGGCCGTCTCCAGGCTGCCCGATTCCCGGGCCGTCAGGATCCACCAGCGCGCCGCGCGGGCGCTCGTGACGGGCCGGTCGGCCAGCAGCGTCAGCGCTTTTTCCATGACCGCATCCGCCACCTCGGGCTTGCCCCCGCCGGCGGCGGCGCGGGCAATGCGGTCGAGCGTGCCGGCCGAGGTGTTGTCGTCAAAGGCCGCGGCTTTGGCGAAGAGCAGCTCCCCGGCGGCGGCGAATTCGCGATGGGCAAGGGCTAGTTCAATGCGACCGCCCGCGGCCATCGCCGCCATGCCGGCGCGTTTTTCGCCCTTGGTTTCAAGCAGCGCGATGGCCTTGTCGGCCTCTTCGTAACGGCCGGCCGCTATGGCCGCCTGCAGGAACCGGCCGGCCATGCCGGAGACGATCTCGTCGGGCAACACCCAGCCGCGGGTTTCAATCAGCTTGAGCGCCGGCTCGAACTGACCGAGGGCCAGGTGGGACTGCAGCCGGTTCTGCAACACGGCCGTGCGCATATCCTCGAGCAAATTGGCCTTATCCAGCTCGTCGCACCAAGCCAGCAACTGGACATAGCCGTCGGGTTGCCGGGAGAGGTAATCCTCCACCATGCCGAGGGTCTGGCGGGCGATGAGGGCTTCCGCCGGCGTGGCCAGGGCCTTGAGGTAACGGGCCTGGGCGTCGGCCAACCGGCCCTGACTCAGCAACAGGTTCAATTCGGCGCCGAAAAGCCGGCTCTTCCCGGATTCGTCCGTCACTTCGGCCAGCCCCTGCTCGAGCATGGCGAGGGCGGCATCGGTCTGGCCGGATTCGGCTTTGGCCATGGCTTCGTTCACGATCCGGTCGGCGGGCGAGATCGTCTCCCCGGGCGCTCCGCTTTTGGATTTTCCGCAGCCAACGGCCATAACCGCCATCACAAGCAGACTCACCAGCCGTTTCCCCGTAACCTGCATACCATCCTCCTGGGTTGCCGACTCCACCGCGGATCCGCACAACGGGCACTAAAGATGGCGGGATTATCGGGAAATGCGGGCCAGGGGGCAAGCGCAAATCGCAAGGGCGGACGGCTTATCGCTTCGCCAGCCCTTTTTCGATCTCCCGCATCCGGCTGTTTTGGATGTAGGGCACGCAGGGTTTGTCGGGATACAGCCGGATGAACGCCAGTGACATTCGTTACTTTTACTGAAGCTTAATCTTCACATTGGACGCCGTTTCACGGACCAACGGATGGGGGTCTTGCTCTAACTTCTTGAGGATCGCCGGATCGCGTAATTGAGGATGCTTCTGCATCATCTCGGCAACGTAAAGTCGTACCCACCATTCAGGCTGGTCGGCGAAAGCTTGCAAACCGGCCTTTGGATCGCCTTTGAGCTTGTCGACGAGCTCGGGCTCGGTGGCTTTGTTCCCGTACACACGGGACAGGGACATCACGGCAGCCTTGGGATCACTTTTGTACATATACCCGACAAGGGGGGGGACGGCTTCTGATGTTCCATCGCGAAGGATGGTCTCAAAGACAGAAAAATCACGCTTATTCCCAGGCAAAGTGCTAACGGCATCGAGGAGGGTTTCGATTACTTTTCTTGTATGCTTGTCTTCGGTGTTGATGTGGGCAACGACTGTCTGAGTTGCCTGATGACGATCCACTGGAAGCCTATTAACCATGACTATTGCTCCGTAGCTCTGTTCTTCCGTGGTAATGCCGTTTCTCAAGTAGTAGAGCACCTGCTCGATAAGCTGAGTTTTATTTGTAACGCTTAGCCCTAAAGCCCGGCTGACTTGATCCGCTTCTTTTTCCGTCTTTGCTCTGGCCAACTCCCTGGCCGCGTTGTTGATGACATTTTGGATGACTGGATCCGGACATATCGTGTTGTTGGTCGGATTGGCAAAGGCGCTTGTCATGGCCCACAGAACCAGAATGGTTGTCGCTATAGTCTTCATTCCTGAATCCTTCCTCTTTACGGTTGAACCTGCAACAGATGATACCTGACCGCCTGGATCACGTTCACATTGTTGTCGATCGTGCCATGGTCGAGGTTCTGCCCCCACTGAGTTGTCGTAACGTCAAGATTCTGCGCGCCTGTGACAACGCCACCATGCAGCATCCCGTTCGGCTGGTAGTAGTTCAGGTGGGATTGCGTAGCAGGAGGAGGAAGGCGAAGCTCGCTATCTTTGTCGCCATCCCAATCGTTCTTCCCCAATCAAGAAAACGCATTGATACCGATAACGGGGATTATTGTCAATGTATTTTTTTAGAGACAGCGCTTAGTAATTCAAACAAATATTTTTCGTCAACCATCAACCGCTTTACGCGGCTCTTCCATATTATTCTCATACGCGCGGCTATGGGCCAACAATTTTACCGCTTCGCCAGCCCTTTT
>JAWOJA010000086.1:0-3213 GCA_046484345.1 Kiritimatiellia bacterium | reverse complement strand
CGGTGCAACAGCAAGGGCTGGGCGTCCCTCGTGTGCGCGGCGGCGGGGGTTCCCGCTGATGCGTTCAAGGTGGGCGAGCGGGCGCGGCTCTACGAAATCGGCGCGGGAGACGTGTTCCGCACGCCGACGAAGGTGTCGCTCACGCGCGATGGCACGGCCTGGCGCCTTGAGGCAAACGTCCCCTGCGGGATTACGATCAGAGGGGCGGGCGCCCAGTGGTCCGCCGACGGCAAGCGATGGGCCGACTTGCCCGCCGGAAGAACCCTGAAGGTGACTGCCGAGCAACTGGCTGCGGGCGGGCCCTACCTGCGCGGACTGTAAGCGGCTTTCCGGCAAGGAGACGAGGCAATGGATATCAGAAAAACGGCTGGGGCTTGTTGGATGGTTGCCGTTGTTGTCTTCGGCGCCTGCGCTTTTGCGGCGGACATATACGTCGCGCCGGAAGGAACGGCAAAGGGCCGCGGATCGGCTAAAAATCCGATCGACATCTTTACGGCGGTTTCGGCGGAAAGCCCCGCCCGGCCCGGAGATCGCATTTGGTTGAAGGGTGGGGTTTACGAGGGGCGGATCGTAGACAATAGTCGCCAGCCGTTCGATATAAGGGTATCAGGTGCGGCCGACAAGCCGGTGGTCATTCAGCCCGCGCCAGGCGAATCCGTCCGTCTCGACGGCACAGTTGCCTTTTACGGCAACTATACCCATGTTATTGGGCTGGACATCGGCGACTCCCGCTGGGGCCAGAAGGGCCATCGCCAGTCAACGGCCGTCGATGCCTTCGCCGGAAAGTCGTCAAAAATTATCAACTGCAACATCTTCGGTGGAGCGATGGGCACGGGAATCTGGGGGCCGGCGATCGACTTCGAGATTTACGGCTGTATGATACACGATTTCGGCTACCGGGGAGAAGGGCGCGGTCACGGGCATTCATACTACAGTCAGAACCGGGAAGGAACCAAGCGCCTGACCGATTCCATCCACTTCAACGGATACGGTTGGAATCTTCATGCCTACTCCGAGAGCGGTTGGGTGCAGGGGTACCATGTCGAGGGAAATATCATTTTCAGCCCGGGTATGCTGCAGGAAGATCCTCCGAAGGATAACATCTGGTTCGGCTCGCGCAACCCCATGGATCGAATAACCATCATCAGCAACGTCGTCTATCATCCCGAGCGAGGCGGCTCGCGGCCCAATGTCCGGCTGACCACCCAGCGCGACAAGAACATCGCGGGCAAATTGAAAGACAACTACATCATGGGTCTGCGCGGGTTGGATGTGCAAAGCTGGCAGAAGATGGAGATCACCGGCAACACGATATGGGGTCCCGACCGGGTCCTGAACGTGGCCGCCGAAAAGGGCGACGAATGGACGGTCGATAACAACACCTACATCGCGCCGGACAACGCCAGACTCTTTAACGGGAAGACGTTCAAGGACTATCGCGCGGCGACGGGATTCGATGAGAACTCGACGCTCATCGACGCCGCCCGGCCGACCGGGAATTTCATCTTCATCCGTCCCAACCGGTATGAGAAAGGGCGCGGCCACGTCGCGATATTCAACTGGAAGAAATGGGACAGCGTCGCGGTCGATTTGAGCGGCGTGCTGAAAAAAGGCGCGAAATTCGTCGTCTATAACGTTCAGGACCTCCGAGGCGCTCCGGTTGTGCGGGGCGTCTTCGACGGCAAACCGGTCAAATTCCCCATGCTTCGCTCGGAGATCGCGCCGGACTTCGATGCGTTTCTTGTGAGGACGATGGCCGAGAAATAAACCGCAAAACGAAAAGATGAGAAAAAGAAAAGTTGCCATCTTTGCTGCATTATTGTAGAAACTGACATATAATAACAGTGATTTCAGCAATCAAACGTTCAATGTAGAGGATACCGTAACCCGAGGAGGAGTGGATATGAAGCGGATGAATGCAACGGCGTGGTTGGTGGCGGTGGCGATGCTGGTGGCGGGCGGCGCGGGGGCGGACAACAGATACTGGGTGGGGCCGGATGACGGCAACTGGGTGGACGGCGCCAACTGGAGCACGACGAACGTCGGCGGCGTCGGCGGGGCGGGGGTGCCGGGTGACTATGACGACCCCTTCATATTCGGTTCCGGGATCGCCCAGGTTTCTTCGAGCACGAAGACTCGCAGTCCGAGAATCGGAGTCTACGCTGAAGACGATGCGATGGTCCGGGTCACGGGAGGAACGCTGACCCTCAGCTATGTCTATATGGGTATGATCGCGGGAGCGAAAGGCACCCTGGAGTTGAGTGGAGGCGATTTAAGCGCGTTATCCATCACGCTGGGCAATGCGTCGGGCGCAACGGGCATCGTGTTGCATACCGCTGGAACTGTTACTTTGTCCGGTGGGATCACAATGATACAGGCGGCGGGAGGAAGTCGGTACTCGATGAGCGGCGACACGACCAGTCTTTCTGGCGGTTTGGGCCTTACCATTGGCCAGGGAAATGTCTTCGAACAGGACGGCGGCACGAGCGCGTTCAGTACTATCGACTTCAAAAACTCGCCCAATGCGGCCCCGACTATTCGGCTGAAAAAGGGCACCCTGAACATCACGTCCACGGCTGGAATTCAGCATTCGCAAGCCTCATCGCTTTCCATATTCGAGATGGGATCCAACGGCGTCGCGGTGATCAACGAGACGGTGGCCGGAACGCTCCTAAGCACGGGCAGGGCCGGGGGCAGCTTATCGCCCCGCATTTTCCGGGGCTGCGGCGCGGTGCGGTTCACGGGTCAGTTGCAAAACAATGGACAGGTCTTTGCCGACGGATGGGACGGCGCCGAGGAGCGCGATCTCGACCTGACCTCGTTCACCTCGGTGACCAACGACAGCGGAACCTCGCCCGTGCGCGGATGGTGGGCCCGCAACAAGGCGCAGTTGCTGTTGCCCACGAACCAGGTGGCTACGGGAGACAATTCCTACAACTGGGGTGATTCGCACGACGACACGACTCTGGATGTCGTGAATTCGTTGCGCATGACGTTCGTGAATGCGACGGAAGGCGCTCTGGGCATCGCTTTGCTGGCCACCAACCGCGCTGAACTGGGCACGACCGCCGGAAAGATTGTCGGCCTGTGGCGGTTCAGCCCGACGCCCGCCCTGACGTTCGACTCCGTGGGCTTGGTGTTTCGATACGACAATGCCGAGGCGGCGGCGCAGGGCGTGACCGAGGCGAATCTGAAGATATTCAAGACCGTCGG
>JAWOJA010000072.1:0-7413 GCA_046484345.1 Kiritimatiellia bacterium | reverse complement strand
ACACAAGTGTCCGGTAAAGTACTTTATAACGGCCCATAAGTCCTGTGTTCACATTGGAATAGCGTAAATTTAGGGCGGGAACGATTTGAACCGAGAAGTGCCGAATCGGCTCGCGACAGCGCCCCCGGGGCCGGGCGCCACAATGAGGGATGCATTCTGGCCGCTTCCTATTTTCGGAACTGATCGCGCATCTTCCTCACAAGGAATTTCAAAAGTGTGTGTCACGCTACGGCGGCGACCGTCATCACAGGACTTTCTCTTGTTGGGATCAGTATCTGGCGATGGCATTCGCTCAACTAACTTACCGCGAGAGTCTTCGAGATATCGAAGCCTGTCTGGATTCGGTACGGGCCAAGCTATACCATCTGGGCTTCCGCAGTCGTGTGGCGCGTTCGACGTTGGCCGATGCCAATGACACCCATGACTGGCGAATCTTCGCCGACTTCGCCCAGTCTCTGATCCAGATCGCGAGGCCGCTTCACGCCGAAGATCCGATCGGCTTCGAACTGGATCACACTCTCTACGCACTCGATTCGACGACCATCGACCTCTGCCTCTCGTTGTTCCCTTGGGCCAAATTCCGAAAGCACAAGGGCGCTGTCAAAATGCATACGCTGCTGGACCTGCGCGGCAATATCCCAACGTTTATAGGCATTACAGACGGGAACGTGCATGATGTCAACCTGCTCGACGAGATCCTTCCCGAAGCTGGTGCCTTCTACGTCATGGACCGCGGCTACATCGACTTCGAGCGCCTCTACGTGTTCACGCTGAGTGCCGCTTTCTTCGTCGTGCGGACCAAGGCGAACATTGTGCTCCAGCGGCGCTACTCGCATCCGGTAGACAAGACCACCGGCGTCCGCTCCGATCACACCGTCATTCTCACGGCGATTGACTCAGCCAAAGCCTATCCGGATACGCTGCGGCGTATTAGCTATCTCGACGTGGAGACAGCCAAAAGGTTCAAGTTTCTCACGAATAACTTTGCGCTTCCAGCACTCACCATTGCCCAGGTCTACAAGTCCCGCTGGCAAGTGGGCGTGTCCAGCCAAGGACACATTGTCCAGTCGGTGAGAGACCGACCGAGGCTAAAAGACTCAGGCCTCGTAGCCCGGGAGGCGCCGTGGCGCGAAAGCAAGACGGCGGAGCCCTCCGACAACATACTCGGAAAGGAGTGTGCGCAACGCACCAGGTTGCAACGTGCAGTGAACGCAGACGTAGCCTCGTTACACGAATCTCCGGTGGCTGAGACGGTCTATAACGCGCGAAAGCAGCAAGGGCTGGCCGAAACGAGTCCGATACGGCAGCTCTCACCGGCGGGGTATCAGCGGCGACATGGTGTGAAGGATGATGTGGAAACTGGAGAAGCCCTCGGTGCCCGGCGAAGAAATCTCGCCGAGGAGATGCCGGCTATAACCGTGAGTGGGAAGTGCAGGCATAGGCACCAGGGTGGCGGATCGGGCCGCAGTACTGTCGATGGGCGTGCAGCAAAACGCGCCCGGAGGGAAGGGCCCGGACCGGCGAGTGTTCCGTTGGCCAAGGCGAGGCAGGGGTGAGATGACAAAGGCACCCAGCAATCTGCAGGAACTGAGGCGACGGATTTATCGAAAGGCGAAGTCTGAAACGACGCATCGCTTCTGGGGTCTGTTCGTGCACATCACGAAGATGGAGACCCTTGAGGAGGCTTATCGGATCGCCAAAGGAAACGGCGGTGCCCCCGGCATTGATGGCCAGAAATTCGAGGACATCGAGCGCACGGGGCGAGCGACGTTTCTCGCAGCGGTGCGGGAAGACCTTGTCACAGGCAGGTACAAACCCATGCCGAACCGCCGGGTGGAGATCCCGAAGGGAAACGGCAAAGTCCGAACGCTTCAAATACCTTGTATCCGCGACCGCGTGGTGCAGGGGGCATTGAAGTTGATCCTGGAAGCTATCTTCGAGGCGGACTTTTGTCCCAACTCCTACGGATTTCGACCAAAGCGGTCGCCACATCGCGCCCTGGCGGAAGTCAGGCGCAGTGTGATGCGGCGCATGTCCACCGTCATCGATGTTGATCTGTCACGCTACTTCGACACGATCCGGCACTCGGTGCTTCTGGACAAGATCGCCAAAAGAATCGATGACCCGCAAGTCATGCACCTGGTGAAGCAGATCATCAAGGTCGGTGGAAAGATCGGAGTCCCGCAAGGGGGTCCGTTCAGTCCGTTGGCGGCGAACATCTATCTGAACGAGGTGGACTGGTTCTTCGACGCGGTGCGCCGCAAAACGGCAGAAGGGGACTACGAGGCGGTCAACTATCATCGATTCGCCGATGATATTGTCATCACCGTCAGCGGGCACCATACCAAACGGGGCTGGGCGGAACGCGCTCGGCAACGGCTTCGGGAACAGATCGCGCCCTTGGGTGTCGAGTTGAACCTGGAGAAAACCAAGCTGGTGAACACGCTGAAGGGTGAAGCCTTCGGGTTCCTGGGTTTTGACCTGCGCCGTGTACGCAAGCAAAGTGGGGACGGACATTTCATTCTGATGACTCCGAAGAAGAAGGCTCGCAAGGCCGTCAAAGCGAAGGTTCGGGACATCATCGCCCGCGGGGGAGCAACCCCCGCGATGGAACTGGTGAAGCGGATCAACGCGACGCTGGCCGGGTGGGTCAACTATTTCAGGGTTGGCAACGCTAGTCGGGCCTTTAGCGAGGTTCGCGACTATGTGGAGATGAAGGTCCGCACCCTGTTGACGCGGCGGAAACGGCGGCGAAAGTCGAGTGTTGGTTGGCGGCGATGGAGTAACGAATACCTCTACGATGTTCTGGGGCTGTATTGGGACTGGAAAATCCAGCCGCTGCCCGGCGTTGGAGGCGGTGCCGTGAAAGTGGCCATCTGCCAACAGGACCCATAAACCTTTGGATGAAACTCGCTGGGTGAGCTGCTTGAGGGAAAACCTCACGAGCAGTTCTTATGGGGAGGGGCTGGAAACGGGCGGGGAAGCCCAGCACCGCGCCAGTCCCTTACCCGACAGCTGTTCTTCAAATGGATCAAACAACACCTGCGGATCAAGGCGTTCTACGGCACAAGTGAGAACGCAGTCAAGACTCAGATCTGGATCGCTGTTTCCGTCTACGTGCTGGTAGCGATCATCCGCAAACGGTTAGGACTGGAGGCAAGCCTCTACCAAATTCTACAGATTCTCAGCATCACGCTTTTCGAAAAAATGCCCATTTTACAGGCTCTCCAAGCGCAGGACACCCAGTTTGAGTCATGCGCTGACCCTAACCAACTGATTCTATTCGACTTTTAGCCGGACAGCAGCACGGTACGGCGGCGGCCGCCGTCACGGGCGACAGAAACTTGGCGAGAACAGCGCCGTTTGCGAACCTAGTTGAGGATTGGGTTCGGCAGCTAAAGCCGACTTCACAGTGGCGCTTTCGTGCCCGAACAGCAGCATGGCTCCGGTCCTGGCGGTCGCTGGCATGGTGGCGGATTCTCATCGATTCGATGGCGATTCGACCCCGTTGGAGAGTTTCATAAACCAATCGCAACCGGGCCGAACCTGATCGATTCCCAACACGGAGAACGGACATGGCCATGGAAAAGAAAGGATTCTCGCGGAACCAGAAACAGAGGAAGGAACTGGCGCGGCGGCTGCGGTCTGCGGACCCGGGGCTGGAAGTCATGCATCCCAACGCGGCCGGGATCGATGTCGGCAACAGTGCGCATTATGTGGCGGTGCGGCCGGATCGCGACGGGGAACCCGTGCGCCGGTTTGAGTGCTTCACCGCCGATTTGCATCGCATGGCAGATTGGCTAAAGAGTTGTGGCGTGACGACGGTGGCGATGCAATCCACCGGCGTCTATTGGATTCCTCTCTTCGAGGTGCTGGAACGGCGGGGATTCCAGGTGTACCTGGTGAATGCGCGACACACCAAGAACCTGCCGGGCCGCAAGAGCGACGTGCAGGAAAGCCAATGGCTCCTTAAGCTGCCTACCTATGGGCTGCTGAGCGATTCGTTTCACCCGACCGCTGCGGTGCGCACCCTACGAACCTACTGGAGACAGCGGGGGGACCACGTCCAAGCGCTTGGTATGTGTATCCAGCGGATGCAAAAAGCGCTGACCCAAATGAACGTACAGTTGTCGAATGTCATCAGTGATTTGAGTGGCGTCACTGGGCAGAGGATTGTGCGGGCGATCTTGGCGGGGAATCACGACCCGAAAAAACTGGCGGCATTGGCCGATCCGCGAATTCGGGCCAGCCAGGAAGAGATTGCCAAAAGCCTGGAGGGAACCTGGCAACCCGAACTCCTGTTTGTGCTGAAACAAGAACTGGCCATGTATGACGTCTATCAGGAGCGCATTATCGAATGCGACCGAGAGTTGCGGACTCATTTAAAGAGTTTCCCGGACAGACTGGCGGAAGAGCCGCCCAAAACCGGAGCCCCAGTCAAGCAGCCAACCACGAAGGCGTCGCACACAACCAAACGAAAGAAGAAGACGCAAGGTCATGCCCCGGATTTCAATCTCGGCGGTGAACTCCAACGCATCAGCGGGGTGGATCTGACCCGGATCGACGGCATCGATGTCATGGTCGGCCAGACGATCATCAGCGAAGTCGGGCTGGATATGGGCCGATGGAAAACCGAGGCGCACTTTGCCTCCTGGCTTGGCCTGTGCCCCGACAACCGTATCAGTGGGGATCGGGTGCTGAGAAGAGGCACGCGGCATGTGGTGAATCGCGCGGCCACCGCACTACGGGTGGCCGCTACCACCCTGCTGAAAAGCACAAGCTACCTCGGTGCCCAGTACCGCCGGCTGCGCACCAAACTGGGAGCGCCGAAAGCCATCACAGCCATGGCCCACAAGCTGGCCCGCTTGGTCTACCGGATGTTGAAGTACGGCCAAGAGTACGTGGACAAAGGCATGCAGTACTACGACGAGCGATACCGTGAGCAGCAGATCGACATGCTTAAAAAGAAGGCCAGCAAGCTGGGAGTCCGGATCGTCGAAAGCGCAACTGCCTGACATCTCAGGGAAGGGAGTTTCTGGAGAGTGATCTGCTATTGTCCCCACCTGCGCCACAAAGACGGAATCAAGCCTAGCTAGCCGCGCCAGCATGCTAGCTCATGGTCACATCCATGGCCATCGTCCTCGCGGCCTTCTATATCCTGGTTCGTTTGGGACTAGACACCGACAAGCACGCGACATCTTTTGGCTTGTACTCGGTACCGTGTGGTTCGTCCTAGCTACTTCCCGGCGCAAAAATCATCTTTCTGGAAATGCAGGCCGTTGTTCCGTGAAAAGGGAACCGAACCTCAAAACAGAAAAACCCGCCGGGGGTAACCGGCGGGTCAGATGGGAACTGATCAGTGTTTGATGGGTGGAGTTAGGTTCGGCAGGCCAAGGCGCGGCCGATGTTGACGAGGTTGTCAGCGATTACGCCAAGCCCGACCCAACGCTTCATTCCGGCATCGCCCTGGTATCGGGAGCGGTTGAGTCCGTGCCGCCGCTTGACCACGCTGATGCGTCCCGCGCAGCCGGTCCTCCATTGCTGGCCCTGGCGGAACCAGCGTTTCTTTTGCTCCCGCTTGCGTTCGGCGCTTTTGGTGGAGCGATTCGGGACGCAGACGCGCTTGACGCCCTTGTCTTTCGCCGCTGCCTCATTTTGGGCCGAGTAGAATCCGGCGTCCGCCGCCACCAGGCGCGGCGTGCGTCCCAGCTTTTCTTCATGCGCTTCGATCGAGGGAATCAGCAGGTCGGAATCGTTGGGGCGCTGCTCATCAACCTCGTAGTCAATCACGATCTGGTTTTCCGCCTCCTGCAGTTTCACCATCTTGCCGAATTCGTTGGGCTTGCCCGCCTTGCCTTGGCGAATCACTTCCGTGGATGGCTCGAAGATGCTGAGGATCTTGCCCGCGGCGTGAGTATCGCCGCCGAACACCCGCGTTTTCGTTTGCTCGATCGCCTGTTTCACACGTGGCAGCATGGTATCGATCTCTGTGCGCAGACCTTCCAGAGCCGCCTGTTGCATGACGTCCGCGGACCGCTTCACGCCTTCGGCGATCTCTTGTGAGAATCGCTTCGCTTGTCCCACCACCCGGCGGGTGGCATCCAGCAGTTTGCGATAAGCCTGTTGCAGCTTCTCCTGGCTCTGCTGGCCTTTCGACCGCGCTGCCCGCGCGATGTCCAGGGCTCGCCGTTTCACGCTGCGGCTGCGGTCGCGTAGTTTGGCGCCCGCCTCGCCCGCGATGCCGGTGATCCTCTTCATGGTGCGGGTCAGCACGCGCCCGCCATCTCCCAGCAAGCGGCTGTCGGTCGGGTAATGGATGTTGGTCTCAACCACCGTTGTGTCCACGCGCATTTTGCGGCCTACGACGATCTGTTTGTCCCGAGCTATTTGCACCATCCTTTCGTGTATCTGTTGGATGACCGCCGGCCCCCAGCGCCAGTCCCCAGCGGCCCATGGCCTTGGCATCGGGCACCTTCTCTGCGCCCACGCGGGTGAAATCCCGGTACACCAGATTCGCGCGCACTTCCCGCTCCAGCACGCCATAGCTCCAGTTGCGAACGTGCTTGCGGATCAGCAAACGCCGGACGACTTCGGCTGGCGTCCCCAGGCGGCCCCGGGTGCGGCTTTTGGGATGCCGCTTCACCAGGGCTTCGTAAACGGCCGAGACGATCTGGTCATCTGCCAGCACCTGGTCGGCTTGCTTCATCCAAGGCAACACACAGATCGGCCACTTCGCCGGCGATCAGCCCATCACCGAACTTAAGTTACCGCCGGCGCATCTCAATCATGGTCTTTGCTCCCAGCCTTGGGCGTGGCTTCATCCGGGCGCAGCAGATGATGGTTGAGCTCGCCGATGACCTCGATGGCGTTCTTCAGTTTCTGGTAATTGCGGAGCCAGCGGCGCACCTGCGGAACCTGCTCACGGCGCAAGCTGAACTGGCGGGTGCGTCCACCGGGATAGCTGACGGTCAGAACTGATCAGGGATGCCCTTCGCCACGCGCACACTTGGGGCAGCCGCTGGTATGGCGGACAATCCGTTGGAGAAGCGAGCCACGAAGGATCTCGCCGGTGACGGGGAGGCGGTCGAGGAGTTTCCGGCGCTTCTGAATGATCCGCTCATGTATCATCTATATAGATGATACATGAACTCACGAATAAGTCAACACCTTTTTTCAAGAATGTTTTACAGAAATCGCAGGCTGGTTGAGGTCGGGCGGAGCGCCAGGGCCGACTGCCTACCCTTGCAGTTTCTGCGCTCCGCTGCTCCTCAAATCAAACGGCTTAGGCTTTCATTTTTGCGCCAGGAAGTAGCTAGCTAGTTTCTGTCGCGAAACGCCTGGAATGGCCGTATTGCGGGCGGTTCGTATCCGGGCTGAGGCTCTGAATGGCTGTCATGGCTGCGTGAGGGGGCC
>JAWOJA010000029.1:0-8122 GCA_046484345.1 Kiritimatiellia bacterium | reverse complement strand
GCGCGCCAGTTCGGACAGCGCCTGGCCAAGCGATTGCGACTTGGCGCGGGCGAGGCTTCTGGCGGCGGCCAGCAGGTCGTCATCGATGCTCAGGGTGGTTCTCATGCGACTACTTTACCGCGGCGGGACGAGTGATGTCAAGATGCTTGCGCATCATGATGCGCATTGGCGGGGCAGTCTGTCGGCCTTGGTTCACACGGCTGGGTGCGGCGTTTCGGGCGTTAATAATCAGGCCATGAAATTGTTTGCATTTCGTTCTGGCGGCGGTCAAGGGACTGACCGCCCTACCAAAGAAAAGAGGCTGATGGTAGGGCGCGCAGTCCCTTGCGCGCCGGACACAGAGCGGGCGTAAACATGGGAACCGACAGCCTGTTAGCCGATTTTTTTCAGTTTCCAGCGGCCGAGGCGGAACCAGGCGGCGGTGACGAGGCCGTGAAGGGTGTTGGAGAGGGCGATCGACCACCAGACGCCCGTTGTCGCGGGGGTGAAGAAAGCGGCCAGCGCGTGGGCCAGGGGCACCTGGACGCCCCATAGCGTGGCGATGGTGATGATCATCGTGGGTACGGTGTCGCCCGCCCCGTTCATGCTGCGCCCGAGAATGATGCCCAGCGCGGCGAACACATAGAAGGGCGAAACCAGGCGCAGGTATTCCGCACCCACGGCCACCACGGCCGGATCATCGGTGAATAACCCGGTCAGGTGGGCGGCAAAGAAGAATAGGACGGCGGCCGCGGCCAGGTTGATCAGCATGCCGATGCGCGCGGCCAGCCAGCCGGAATCAACGGCGCGGTCGGGCCGGCCGGCCCCCAGGTTCTGGCCCACCAGGGCGGCGCTGGCGTTGCCCAGCACGAAGCAGGGCAACAGGATCATCTGGTGGAATCGCATGCCGATGCCGTAGCCGGCCAGGGCGGCGGTGCCGCAGGTGGCCACAATACGGAAGAGGGCAAAGACCATCAGGCTGCGCGCCAGCATCTGGCCGGCGCTGAAGATGCCGATGCGGAAGAGCTCCCAGGCAATTCGGAGCCTGGGAGCCAGGTGGCGCCATCCGACTTTCAGGTTCGGGATGCCGCGGAAGAGAAAGCCGGCCAGCAGCAGGCCGGCAACGGCCTGCGAGAAAACCGTGGCCCAGGCGGCGCCCGCGACGCCCATGGCGGGCACGCCGAAGCCGCCGAAAATCAGCAGCGGATCCAGGCACAGGTTGAGGAGGTTGGCCAGGATCATCGCGCCCATGGGCAGCAGCGCATTGCCGGCCCCCTGCATGGCGCTGGTGCCGATTGCCAGCAGGAAAACCGTGAAAAAGCCGACGAACGAAATCGAGAGATAGGAGCGGGCCAACCCGGCCACACCGGCTTCCGCGCCGATGACCCGCAGCAACGCGTTCAGGCCCAGAAGTCCCCCCGCGCCCACCAGCGCCCCGGCCAGGATGGAAAGGCCGAGCGACTGCCCGGCCACCGAGGCGGCCTGATCCGGCCGGCCACCCCCGATATGGCGCGCCACGAGGGCCACGGTGCCGATGGACATTCCCATGACAATCGGCCACATGAGAAAGAGTATGGTGCCGCTGAGGGCCAGGGCCGCCACGGCCTCGGCGCCGAGCCGGCCGACCCAGAACAGGTCGATGAGGCTTTGGGCATTCTGCAGCAGGGCGCTGGCAAACATCGGACCGGCCAGGGCGAACAGGGCTTTTTTAAGAGAACCCTGGGTGATCGGGTTGGAGTTGTCTGTAGCCATTGGAATTGCTATACCTTACCGGCAATCAAACACCAACGGCAAACTTAAAGCATGAAAAAACGACTGAAAATCGGGTTGGCCCTGGGAAGCGGCGGCGCCCGGGGCATGGCCCATCTGGGGGTGCTGCGCGCCTTGCAGGAGGCGGGGTTGAAGGTTGACGTGGTGGCCGGCACCAGCATCGGCGCCCTGGTGGGCATGGGGCTCGCGGCGGGCCGGCTCGACGCCATGCGGGAGGTGGTGCTGCACATGGACTGGCGGCGGGTTCTGCATTATTTCGTGGAGGCCCGTCTGCCGCATTCGGGCCTGATTGACGGAGGAAGGGTCGTGGAATTCATCCGCCGCCATTCGCGCGACCGCCGGCTGGAGGATCTCGACATACCCTGCGGGGTGGTGGCCACGGATCTGGCGTCGGGCGCGGAGGTGGTGCTGGCCAAGGGGGAGAGCGCGGAGGCGATTCGCGCGAGCATCGCGGTGCCCGGGCTCTTCACCCCGGTGAGACTGAACGGGCGGCTGCTGGTCGACGGCGGGCTGGTCAATCCCGTGCCGGTCAACGTGGCGCGTCAGCTGGGCGCGGATGTGGTGATTGCCGTGGACGTGGCGCATTTCGAACCGTTGACCCTGGCCCAGATGGCGGGGCGCAAGCCGGCGAAGCGGCCGGCCTCCGAATCCGGCCGCCGCCTGCGCGAGCGGATGGAGCAGACGGGCAAGCGGTGGCGGGCCATGGCCTCGCGCTCGTTCCTGGCGCCCATGCTCAAGGCGATCGAGGCGTGGGAGCAGGAGCCGGGGCTTTTTGACGTGATGGGCATCTCCATGCGGATCGTGGAGTCGCAGATCGCGGAGATGCGGTTTCGCACGGAGCCGCCGGATTGCCTGATCCGCCCGGCGCTCGGCAACATCTTTTTCATGGAGTTTCATCGCGCTCCGGAGATCGAGGAAGCGGGTTACCAGGCCGCCAAGAGGGCCATGCCGGAACTGCTCGCGTTGTACGGGTCGGGGCGGTAGAGCGAATGGGGGAATCGCATCACATGTTGTCTTTTCGCTACAGGCCCGAGATTGACGGACTCCGGGCCATAGCCGTGATGGGGGTCCTTATGTATCATGCCGGATTTGGCTTTCCGGGCGGCTACGTGGGCGTCGACGTGTTCTTCGTCATCTCGGGCTTTTTGATCACGGGCATCATCCTCAAGGACACGCAAGCGGGCTTGTTTACCGTGTTTCACTTTTTGGGACGGCGGATCCGGCGTATTTTGCCAGCGGTCACGTTCATGGTGGGCCTGGTGCTTTTGTTCGGGGTGGCGGTGTTGGACCCGGATTCCCTGGCCCGTCTGGCCCGGGAGGCCGTCGCGCAAGCGCTCTTGCTGTCGAATGTCCATTTTCTTAAGGATATCGGATATTTTGCCGAAGGGGCCGAATATAAGCCGCTTCTGCACACCTGGTCGCTTGCGGTGGAGGAGCAATTCTACCTGATTTTCCCATGGACCATGCTGCTGGCAGGCCGGTTCGGCAAAAAACCTCTTTTTGTCGGGCTGATGGGGCTCGGCCTCCTTTCCTTTGCCCTGAGTCTTTACGGAATGAGGCACGATGAGAGCGCCACGTTCTTTCTTTTGCCCGCAAGGGCCTGGGAGTTGCTGGTCGGCGCCCTGATCGCGGTGGGCCAGCGCGATTTTTCGGCGCCCCGCCGACCCGCCGAGATCCTGTCGGGCGCCGGATTCGCGATGATTCTCGCCGCGATGTTTTTCTATTCCCGGTCAACGCCATTCCCCGGGGTTACCGCCCTGCTTCCCGTTCTCGGAGCGGCGATGGTGATCGCGGGCAATAAAGACCGGTTAACGCTCGTCGGGCGCTTTCTTTCATGGAAGCCGGTTGTTTTTGTGGGCCTGATTTCCTATTCGCTCTACCTCTGGCATTGGCCCCTTCTCGCCTTTGCCCGGCTGACCCTGATTGAAGTGAGCGTGGCGGCCCGCGTGCTGGCTCTGGCCGTTTCTTTTGTGTTCGCGGTCTTGTCATGGAAATACATAGAGACCCCCTTTCGCCAAAATCGGTATTTGAAGAGCGGTTCATCCGTTTTTATATTCGGGCTGGCGGCCTCGCTGATGATGCTGGTCCCCGGAACGATCATCGCGAAGATGGGCGGACTCCCGGCTCGCTTCGGGGAAAATTACAGCCGGATGATGGACGATGTTGGCCGGGTCGGGCTGGATTTCAAGTATAAAGGCGAGGGCGAGCCGATTGGCGCCGCCAGGCTGCCGGGGGGCGAGAGCCGGCCCTATGATTTTGCCTTGCTGGGGGACAGCCACGCGATGGCAATCGCCGGGCAGGTGGATAGGCTGTCGGCCAAGGAAGGGCTTGGCGGGCTGGCTTTCCTCAGGAAAGGCACGCCGCCTGTAACCGGTTTAGGGACGGTGCGAAACAACAAGAAGGAGCTCAGGAAGATCCTCAAAGAGAGCGAAAAAATAATCGCCCAACTGATCAGCCTGCAAATCAGGCAGGTCATCCTGATCGGCCGCTGGTCGGCCATGTGCGAGGGGCTGAACCCGGCCGAAATCGCGGAGGATCCGACGGTCAATGCCCAGGGGCCCATGGTTGTGGATCAGGCGGGCGCCGTAGCCACGCCTGAAAATTCGGCCGCGGCCCTGGGGGTTCACCTCGGGGAAATGGTGGAGCGGCTGAAGAGCGCCGGCATGACGGTCTGGATTTTAAAGCAGGTTCCGGAAGCCGACCAGGAGCGGATTGCCCGTAATTTTTACCTGTCAAAACGGTTTCCTCTTTTCAACAGGCTCGAGCCGCTGTCCACCCCGTTCGAGGCGCACACGGCCCGGCAGGCGAGGGCGAATGCCGTGCTCGACGCCCTCGCGTCGGAGACCGTCCATGTGATCGATCCCGCTCCCGCGTTCTTTCCCGACGGCGGGCCGCTGGAGCTCTATTCGGAACGGGCCTTTTACCGCGATTCGCATCACCTGACCCCGTATGGGGCGGAAACGTTTCTCGCGCCGGTTCTTGTCCCTATTTTCAAGAAAATGGCGGAGCGGCATCCGGCCGCACCCGAGGCGCCGGCAGCCGGTTATTTCAGGAACACCCAGACGGTGGGGTGGGTGGGCAGCGCGGCCTGGGCGAATCGGCTCAGAACCCCGTAGGTGAGGTTTTTTGGCGCGTGGATGATCAGGACCGGCGTTTCGCGCTTCTGGGCGGCCAGGAAGGCCTGCAGGGCCTCGGGCGTGGGGGCGGGATGCGTCCCGATATCGAGCGTGGGCTCGGAGTCGGCGGGATTCCATTTTTCGACGATGGTGGTGACGGTTCCCGTCGCGCCCGCCGGGGTCAGGGCGAGCTCCAGCTCCCAGGGTTTGACCACCCAGTTGTCGCGGTTGCGGAACTTTTCCTCGGGCAGGAAGGCGCGGAAATAGAGCTGGCCCGGGGGCGGGGGGTCCAGGCGGACGGCGCCCTGGTTTTCGGCCATTTCCAGGAAGGCGCAGGTGAGCCGGAGCTGTTCCAGGGAGAGGGCCGGATCGGGCAGGAAGGAGACGAACGGGTCCTCCTGGCGGTTGGTGCAGGACTGGAAAGCGGCGAGCAGTTCGCCCGCGTCGCGGGTTTCCAGGAGGGCGGGCGACTTCAGGCCGGCCAGCGAAAACCGGGGCGGAGCGTTGGAGCCATCGCCCGGGGCGGCCTTGAGGGTCAGGGCGCGGACGCGGCGCGAGCCGTCGGTCCGTTCCGGCTGCAGGCGGACCTCCACGAGCCGGCCTTTGGCGAAACGGTAATCGGGATTGGGGAACTGCCAGCCGTACACGGCGTTTTTATGGGCCTGGCGGGGGACATCGAGGATGGTGTCCGGGTCGTTGTAGTCCGAGGCAATGGAATGGGGGTCGAAGAGGTCGGCGGCGAGGGCCAGGCGTTTGGGGTCCTGCGGCTCCGGGACCCGGCGCGAGGCGGTGAAGACGAAGCCGACGGCGGGCAGGGGCGCCTTGGTGGCGCGGTTGATGATCAATTTTTCGGCGGCCACGGCCTGCGGGACGACCGGCTCGCCGCCGATGGAGGGGGGGCTCCAGTGAAAGGTCATCAGGACCCGTTCGCCCTTGGGCCAGAACCGGCAGGCGCCGTAATCGACCGGCTCGCCGGGCGGGATTCCGATGAAGACGAGCGCGTCGCGCACATCGCCCGGCTTGGCGAAGGCGACGGCGAGGGCCTCGTAATCGTGGCCGCTGGCTTCGGAGATCAGGAAAAACTCGGTCTCCTTGTCTTGGATGCCGGTCGCCTCGGCCCAAAGACGGACCGATTTGGCGTTGCGGTCGGCCAGCAGGCCGCGCCGGACGAACAGGTGGGGGGCATTGGAGGCGGCGGCCTGGTCGCGCTCGAGCGAGGCGGCCACGAAGGCGAGGTTGGTCTGGCGCCCGGGCAGTTCGTTTTGCTGTCCGGCGGCCGTTCCGGCGAGGAGGGCGAAGCAGAGTAAGGGCAGCGCTGTTTTCATAAGCGCATTATGCGCTGCCGCCCCCGTTGCGGCAAGCTCCTACGAAGCCGCCATAGTGGATTTTGGATGGACGGTTGCGTGGCGGTTGGGCTGGGTGCGGCGTTTCGGCGTTAATGCCCGGCCGCTTTCGGCCTGATCCGGGCTCAGACTGGGGGCGTCGGGCCCACAAGGCCGCGCCGCCCCGTCTTCGCCCGGCTGAGGCTCGAAATCGACTCGTGCATTTCCGCTGATCGAAACGCCGCACCCGAGTACCCATCGCGCGCCCGGCCGCTGTCGCGGACCTCGGGCGGCGCGCGAGTCGGTTTCCGATATAAGCCCGAAGCCGCCAAACTCTGTTTCGGTGAAATACCGATCGGGCGCATCGAGGGCACCGAAATCGCGCGCCGCCCGCCATGCCCGCGAGGGCTGGGGCGCGCGAGTGGAACCGGGTGCGGCGTTCCGTCAGCCGGAATATGGCGAGCCGATTTTTCGATGATGAGGGGCGACGGCGAGGTGACGTGGAATAATGGTCCCGGCGCCTCCAGCCGGAGCCCCTCAGCGCGGAAAAGCGCACGCCAGATTACGGCCGGAACGCCGCGCCCAGCAAACCGACAGCTCAACCTCCGCCAGAAACTCACTATGCGGCTCGGACGGCGCCTCGCCCTCCACGCATCGCGCCTGCCAGGCCCCGGAGGGAAAGAGCTTGCGGGGGGCGGAGGGCTTCTTTATCATGGCGCCATTATTACGATGGGCTGGCAACGGAGGGGGAGGCATGCGCAGCACCTGGCAGTATCTGCTTTTAATGGGCGTGGTGATTTTGGCGATATACACCCCCTCCCGAAATAACGGCTTTTTGTTTGAAGATGCGGACTATTTGCGGAACTTGCCGGCCCAGGACACCCTCAGGGAATGTCTGAAAACGGCGGCGGAGCCCGCGCCCGACGGTTCCCGGCGCCCCCTTTTCCGCTTCTCCATGGTTGTGCAGAAAAGCATGGACGGGGTGGACCGGCCGATTCCCTACCGCCTGCTCAATTACGTGCTGATGATCGCGATCGGCTGTGCGGCCTATGGTCTTTTGCGACAACCGACCCTGGGCATCCGGCGGATCCCGGCGCTCCTGGCCGCGATGTTGATCACCGTGCATCCGGTCGCCTCCGCCAGCGCGTACCGGCTCGTTGAGGGACGTGAAACCCTGCTGGCGCTGCTGTTTATCCTGATCGGCGCCTCGTTTTATTTGCGCGGCGGCTGGCTGGGCGCCGGGGCCGCGGCTCTTTGTTATGCCCTGGCCCTGGGCGGCTCGCAAGAGGCGGTCTGGTTTCCCGCCGTTCTGGTTGTGGCCGAGCTGGTCGGGTTGCCCGGACGCGAGGGCGGCAAGGCGGGAAGCGCGCAGATAACCTCCGGCCATTTGACCGTAGTCCGGAAAAACGCACGGTCCATGGACCGATATCTGCGGCTGCTTCCGCTTTTACTGGTGGGCGCGCTGTGCGTGCTGGCGGGGCTGGGCGGGCGGTCCGGAGCCTCGCCCGCGCGAATGCCGTTTTTCGAGGCGCTCTATGCCTGGCAGTCGTTGGCCGCTCCCACCCGGATTGTGGTGCACCAGCCGGCGGTGGACGTTTGGCTGACCGGCGCGCATTTGCTGGCCGGCCTGGGGCTTTTTGCCCTGGTGGTGGTGGCGGTAATTGTGGCACTGCGCCATCCGGATGCGGTTCCGCCCCATCGCAAGGGGGATGAGGTTCGCGCGGTGGCATTCTGGGGGACCTGGTTGATGGCCAGCCTGCCCGGTTTTACGGGATTCATCACGGGCGGCGCTCTATTCAGCGAAGGCCACAGCATGGCCTTTTCTGTGGCGGTATGGGGTCTTTTGGCCTGGGCGGCCTCCCGGTTCTGGAACAGGGAGGCCATTCGGCGCGAGGTGATTGTGGTGGGAAGCGCGGCGGTTCTGGTGCTGGCTGC
>JAWOJA010000099.1:0-26659 GCA_046484345.1 Kiritimatiellia bacterium | reverse complement strand
GGCTTGTGCGCGAAATACTCCTTGCTCCTGCTGATGAAATTACCCAAAATGACAAAATTCAAATGCGGTTGATTATCGTGAAAGGCGAAGGTTCGGCCATTACACGTTCGGGAATCGAAAACCGATCAGACGAAATCAAAATGAAAAGCACAGAGTATTGGGGAGGGCGCGGTGCCACCCGCGCCAAGATGCTGTGTGGACGGGGTGGCACCCCTTCGGCAGGCTCAGGGCGGGCCGTCCCTCCCAAGAGAAACTCCGCTACCTCAGCGTTAAAATCTTCCTCTGAGATCCCTCGGCTTCGCTCGGGATGACGAGCCCTCCTGAGGCGCCGTACAGTCGATTGACAAGCGTAAAGCATCATGCATAATAGATCATTTATGAGAATTACATTAACCCGGATGATCACAATATGAAAATAGAGATCTATTATGCGCGTATTTGCGGGTTGTGCACCGAGGCCATCCAGTTTTTCCGGTCACGGGGCGCGACCTTCACGGCCTATGCCGTGGAATGGGACGGCGAGAAGGAGGAGTTCGTGGACTCCGAAAACAGCCGGGCCATGCACAATCGCTGCGGCGAAAAGGTGGACTTCGTGCCCCAGATGTTTATCGGCGATCTGCATATTGCCGGCTGGAAAAAACTCAAGCCCATGATCGAATCCGGCGAAATCGACCGGCTCATTCCCAAGCCCCGGGAATAGGCGTGCCGGGCCTGTTGAAGAGGTAGTTATGACGTTGGCAGCTCTCGGATTGAACGACTGGCTTAAGAAGCGCTCCGCCGCCCTCCTGCAAGCGGGGCAGAGCCTGGCGCGTGTTACCGCCGTCGACCGGGGCGCCTTCCGCATCCGCAATCAGGATGGCGAGTTGTCGGCCGAACTCGCCGGCAAGTTGCGTTTCGCCGCCGAGTCCGCCCTCGACATGCCGTGTGTGGGCGACTGGGTTTGCGTGCAGAGCCCGGCATCCGGGGGGCCGGCGGTCATTCACGGTGTCGTCCCGCGCAAGTCCGTTTTGCGGCGGAAGGCCGCGGGAAAATCGGTCGCTTTCCAGCTGATCGCGGCGAATATCGACATTGCCTTCATCGTTCAGGCCTGCGGATTTGATTTCAACCTGGCCCGGCTCGACCGGTACCTGGTCATGGCCAACGAGGGCGCGATTGAGCCGTGGATTATCCTGACCAAGACCGACCTGGTCCCGCCCGAGCAACTCGATTCGATCCTCGCGCAGGTGCGGCAACGCCTCTCCACCTGTGTGCTGGCCCTCAGCAACGCAACGGGCGCCGGCCTGGCGGAGTTGCGTTCGCACCTCCAACCCGGCGGAACGTACTGCCTGCTGGGCTCCTCGGGCGTGGGGAAGACAACGCTGATCAACCGGCTACTGGGGGGCGATGTGCTTGACACCAATGCCGTCAGCGCGACGGGAGAAGGCGTCCATACTACGGCCCGCCGCCAGTTGCTCGTGCTTGAAAATGGGGCCATGCTGATTGACACACCGGGCATGCGCGAGTTGGGTCTTCTCGGCACGGGCGACGGGGTGGGCAACACGTTCGACGACATTCGCGAGCACGCCGGGAGTTGCCGGTTTGCGGACTGCACGCACACGGGCGAGCCCGGATGCGCCGTCCGCCTGGCGGTGGAGGAGGGGTCCTTGAGCGACGACCGGTATCAGAGCTTCCTCAAGCTGAAGAAAGAAAGCGACTTCCACGATCTCTCCTACGCCGGGAAGCGGAGGAAGGACCGATCATTCGGCCGTTTCCTCAAGTCCGCCAAGAAGAGCCTCGAAGAATAACGACAGCCCCGGACAGCGGCTGACTCACAGTGAAGCCCCGGCCTCGGCGCGGTTATTGATTGAGAAATGGGGCGCGTGTCCGTATAGTGGGGCCTCACTTAAAACGGATCGCGAGGCATTGCCGAATGATGGCCGCGGGGCTGATGATTGTGCTGTTGGGGTTGGGCGGATTGGGCGGGCTGGGGTTGACGGCCGCTTTTTCGGTCCGGCGTTTTTGCGCCATGGAGAAGGTCGTTCTGGCCCTGCTGTGGGCGCCCCTGTTTCTTTCCATTTTGGCGTTGGCCCTGGCGCAGGCCGGCTGTTTCCGGTTGCCTGTCCTGCTCCTGGGCGCCGCGCTGTGGGGCGCGGCCGGCCTTGCGGGCCTGTTCCGGCAAGCGAGGGCGGGGCGGGATCCGCCGCCCGAGCAGAATGCCGGCGGTAATGCTTTCTTCTTAACGGGCCTGGCCGTGCTGCTGGCGGTGGCGGGATGGCTGGCGATTCCCGCGCACCGGTATCTGCTGGGGGGGTGGGATCCCGGCGAGTATGTTTGCACGGCGGCGCAGATTGCGCGCACCGGGGAGCTGGCCATACATGATCCGGTGCTGCCCACCCTGTCGGCCGTCGAGCGCACCGCTCTGATGCACGAACCGGCGCCCCCGCGCCGGACGCTCCAAGCGGGCTACCTGGTGGTGGACGAGGCGAAGGGGCTGCTGCTGCCGGACTATTATCATCTGCATCCCGCCTGGCTGGCGGTTTGGGTTCGTCTTTTCGGTCTCGCGGGAGCCTGGGCGGGCCACTCCTTCATGGCGCTGGCGGCGCTGGCCATGGTGGTCCTGGCGGCCGCCCGCCTGGTTGGCCGGCGCGCGGCGCTGTTGACGGGCCTGATGCTGATGCTGTGTCCGGCCCAGGCCTACCTGATGCGGTTTACGACGGCCGAAATGATGACCCAGTTTTGCCTGTTTGCGGGATTCTGGGCGCTGGCCTCGGCTCTTCGCCAACCCGGCGGGGCGGGGCTGGCGCTCACGGCCGGCGCGGCCTTCGGCTCCGCCATTCTGGCCCACGGCACCTCCGTGCTGCCCGTGGCCGGGGTGGTGGCGGCGCTGGGATTTCGCGCGCTGCTCCGGCGCGATGGCGCGGCGTGGCGGCCGGCGCTGGCGGTCGGCGCCGGCGCGGGGCTCGCGCTGCTCTGGAACGCCTGGCGGGCGGACATCATGACGCGTTTCCTGTGGAACCTGGTGTCCGCCAACCCCGGCGTCTGGACGGCCGCCGGCGGCCTTTTTTTAGGTACGGGAGCGGCGGCGGCGCTGCTGGTCCGGAGCCGGGCGGGCCGGGAGCCGGGTCCGGTGCGGGCTTTTCTTCTGCGCTGGGGCCCTTTTGCGGCGGCGGCGTTGCTGGCCGTCTACGGCTACTGGATCCGCCCCGCGAACGCCGCGCACGACGACGCCAAAAACCTGCTCTATTTCGCCGCGCTGGCGGGCAAGCCGGCGCTTTTTCTGGCGGTGCTCTATTTTGCCCTGCCCCGGGAAGGCCGGGAGCGCGGGGCGCTGACGGCCTTTCTGCTGGCGGGGGCGCTGGCGGCCGTGATTTTGCTCGGTCACAAGATGGTGCAGCCGGTGTACCTCTGGGCGGCGCGGCGCTGGGTGCCGATGGTGGTCCCGTTTGTCCTGCTGCTGGCGTCCGCCGCGGCGGTACGGCTGGCGCGGGGGCGCGGGTTCGTCCGAAGCGCGGGGCTGGCGGCGGCGGCGGTGGCCGTCGGGTTCTGGCTGGCCGGCCTGTTGCCGGGGGCCCGGCTGGTCTATGGCGTCCGGGAATACGAAAATCTGCCCGGCCTGCTGCGGGAGCTGGCGGACCGTGTGAAGGATGCCGACGCCGTGATCTGCAACCACTGGGAGCCGGCCACGCCGCTGCGCTATGCCTACGGCATACCGGCCTGGCAGCTCTCCCGCCTGCCCAATCCCGAGGGCCTGCGCGACGCGCGGGCCGCCGGCGGCCTGATCGCCCGCTGGGTGGCGGAAGGCAAGCGGGTGTACTGGATCGGGGAACGTTTTTACCACCCGGGGTTCGACCTGGACGAGGCGGGCGTGGAGGCCGGCGCTTTTTCCGTTCTGGAGCGGCGGCGCGACCGGTTGCCCGGACGGGTCACGGGGGAGTCGTTCCGTTTTCCAGTCTACCGCGCGGTTCCGCCGGCGCCGCGGGCCGAAAATGGACCGGTGACGCTGGATGTGGGCTATTCGGCCATGGGCCTGGTCGCGGGCTTTTCGGAGCTGGAGCGCGAGCGGGACGCCGTTCTGAAGGTATATTTTGGGTACAGAAGGACGCGGGGGCGCGGCCGGCTGTACCTGCCTTCAGGGGGTGGCGCCTGGCGCGTGCGGTTGAACGGCTTTCTCCGCCCCGGCATGCCGTGCCCCGTTGAGCTGCGGGCCGGCGGTCAAACGATCGCCCGGTTCGAGGCGCAGCCGCGGTGGGCCGATTATGCCTTCACGTTGCCGGCGGGCCCGGGTACGAACAGCGTGACGGAGCTGGAAATCCGCTCCCCGCACGCGACCCGCGGCGGCCGGCGCCGGGGGGTTGCCGTGGATTGGCTGAAACGGGACGAATAAAAGAAGGGCGGGACCCCATGGTCCCGCCCTGTTGTCTCCGCCGGAGTTAGAAGCTCCAGTTGACAAACACCATCGCCGGGGCGAGTTCATGGGGCAGGCCCGAGAACCAGCGCTTGTTCTGGTTGATGACGTTGATCAGGCCGATCTGCAAGCCCGAGGAGGAGGCGTCCGCCAGGTTGATCAACCCGAACTGGAGTCCCCGCAGCCGGCCCGCATAGTTCAGGAGGCCGGTCTGCACGCCCTGGAGGTAGCCTCCCGTGTAGTTGATGAAACCGCTCTGCCACCCCACCATATCCGACCGGACCTGGTTGATCAGGGCCCATTGGACGCCCTTGTAGTTTTCGGCGTAGTTCAGCACCAGTGCCAGGCTGAAGCCGGCGCTGTTGCCCGTGGATCCGTTGACAATGCCCAAGGCGAGGGCGTTCTGCGGATTTTCGGACCACACCCCGATGGACACCCCGTTGATCTGTTCGGAGCGGTTGAAGAGGGCGAGATCGGGGGTCAGGGCGAGTTGCACCGGGGCTCCCCGTGTTGCGGTGGCGGCCAGCAGGATGGCCAAACCGGCCAGAACGAGTTTGCTTTTCATTGTGCTTCCTTTTTTTGTGTTTGTGAATTGTTCGGGTCGCCCGCCTCACATGTGTAGGGCGGCGGTTTTAACTTCCGCCACTTTGTCCATGAACCGCTCCTTCACGTCCTCAATCGTGTCGGTGGTCTTGTTTTTTAAGTCCCGCGCCCCCCGGGCCAGCAGATGACGGGTCGCTCTGCCGGACCGCGGAGCGTAGAGCATGGCGACCGCCCCGCCGATGAGCGTCCCCACGGCAAACAAGGCCATGTACCCTCCGATGTGAGCTGAGTTGTTGCTCATGATAGTTCTCCCGGTTTTGGTCGTGGGGTTTTACGATTGCTTGTTTTCATTGACGCTAGGATGTCAGATTTGCGGGGGCGGGCGCCATGGGGTGTTGTACCCGCTCCAAAGGCGCAATTGCCGGGGGCGGCGTGAACAGGATGATTTCCGCCGCGTGCTCCTGCCGGTCGTCCGTCAGAGGGACGACCAGGCCGGGCAGGGCCGTTCCGTCCAGGCTCGCTTGCGGGGGACGCGCCATGGCATCGGGACGCTGCAGGATCGTGATGCGGTAGACGGTTTCGCGGTGGCGGTAATGAATGACGACTTCGGGCCAGTCGGGCGGCAGCCGGGGCGTGAAGCGGAGCCGGTCGACCTCCAGGTTCAGGCCGATGAGGGACTCCACGATCAGCCTGTAGAGCCAGCCGGCGGAGCCCGTGTACCAGGTCCAGCCGCCGCGGCCCGCGTGCGGCGGGCACGCGTAGATGTCGGCGACGGCCACATAAGGCTCCACCTTGTAGAGTTCGGCTTTCTGGCGGGTATTGCCATGGCGGATGGGATTGATGAGGTTCAGCAGTTCCCAGGCACGGTCGGTGTCCCCTATTTCGGCAAAGGCCATGGCGGCCCAGATGGCGGCGTGAGTGTACTGCCCCCCGTTTTCGCGCACCCCGGGAACGTAGCCCTTGATGTAGCCCGGGTTCAGGGCGGAACGGTCGAACGGGGGATCCAGAAGCTGGACGAGGGACTGGTCGCGGCGGACGAGGCGCCGGTCCACGGCCCGCATGGCGAGGCGGGCGCGCCCCGGGTCGCCCGCGCCGGAGAGGACGGCCCAGCTCTGGGAGAGCGAGTCGATTCGGCATTCGTCGTTGCGGGCCGAGCCGAGCGGCGTGCCCTCGTCGGTGTAGGCGCGGCGGTACCAGCCCCCGTCCCAGCCGTGCTGGTCCAGGTTGAGGGACAGCTTCCGGGCCTCCTCCCGGCAGCGGGCGGCCCATTGCGCATCGCCCCGGCTTTCGGCCAGGGGCCCGAAGGCGCTCAGGACGGCGTGCAGGAAGAAGCCCAGCCAGACGCTTTCGCCGCGCCCGTCGATGCCGACGAGGTTCATGCCGTCGTTCCAGTCGCCCGATCCCATCAGCGGCAGGCCGTGCTCGCCGAAGGAGAGGCCGCGGCGCAGGGCGCGCACGGCGTGGCCGTAGAGGGATTCGGCTTCGGCGGCCCGGCGGGGCAGGTCGTAATTGGATTCTTCGCCCGGGTTGAGGGGCCGGGCTTCCAGGTAGGGAACGGTCTCGTCGAGCACACCGGTGTCGCCGGTGCCGCGGACGTAACGGCAGATCGCCAGAGGCAGCCAGAGGAAGTCGTCGGAGCAGCGGGTGCGCACGCCCCGGCCCGCGGGCGGATGCCACCAGTGCTGCACGTCGCCCTCCAGGAACTGGCGCGAGGCGCACAGCAGGATCTGCTTGCGCAGCAGGGCGGGTTCGGCGTGCAACAGGGCCATGGCGTCCTGCAGCTGGTCCCGGAAGCCGAAAGCGCCGCCGGACTGGTAGTAGCCGCTGCGGGCCCACATCCGGCAGGCGAGCGTCTGGTAGGGCAACCAGCCGTTGGCCAGGTAGTTGAGCCCCGCGTCGGGCGTCTGCACCTGCACGGCGCCCAGGGTCCGGTTCCATTGGTGCCAGACCGCCTCCAGGGCCGAGCGCGCCGCCGCCACGCCCCGGCTCTGACGGATCGTGTCGGCGGCTTCCTCGGCCGTGCGGCCGGCGCCGAGCCGGAACACGATGTCGCGTTCCTCATCGGGGGCCAGTTCGAAGGGGACTTGGAAGGCGCCGCAGGGCTGGAGCCCGGCTCCCAGGCGGCCCGAGAGGCGCGCCCGGCTGAGCGCGGCGGGCTGACGGAGCGAGCCGTTGCGCCCGAGGAATTCGATCCGGTCGCCCGTCACCGTGCGCGCCGGTTCGTCCGTGTCGAGGAAGGCGACGCGGTCGGCGAATTCGGGGCTGTAGCAGTTGCGGGCCAGCAGGGCGCCGGTGACGGGGTCGGCTTCGGTGAGGATGAAGGGGGCGGTCTTGCCGCGCAGGTCGCCCAGGACCCATTCGACATAGGCCGTGGCCGAAAGCCGGCGCGGGCGACCCGAGCGGTTTTTCGTCCGGAGCACGGCGTATTTGACGGGCAGGACCGTGTCCACGTAGACCCACAGCTCGGTTTCGATGGCGTCCTCGCGGTGTTCGAAGACGGTGTACCCAAAACCATGACGCGTGACGACCGGGTTCGACCGGGAGTTGCGCACCGGCAGCGGCGTGGGGGACCAGACGTGGCCGGTCTCCTCGTCGCGCAGGTAGTAGGCTTCGCCCGTGGGGTCGCTTACCGGATCGTTGGCCCAGGGCGTCAGGCGATACTCGTGGGCATTCTCGCCCCAGGTGTAGGCGGAGCCGCTTTCGGAGACCACGGTTCCGAATCGCGCGTTGGCCAGCACGTTCACCCACGGGGCCGGGGTGGTGAGCCCGGGCGTGGTGGTGATGACATATTCGCGGCCGTCGCGGGTGAAGCCGCCAATTCCGTTGAACGAGGCCAGATCGGGCCGCGCGCCCGCCTCGGACGGGATCTCGGTGCGGCGGGTGCTGGAGATGGCGAGGGGCGGCGGGTTGCGTTCGGCGGCCGGTCGGCGTTCGAGCTGCTCGGCAAGGCTGCCGCGCGAATCGGAGAGGATGACCCGGGCGACGGTCTGCATGAGGATGCGGTCCTCATCGGCGATCTGGTCGGGGGAGCGCACGTAGATGCCGCCGGGCCGTTCCGCGCCGGTGGCGTCGCCCCCGGCGGCGATGAGGCCGACAATGCGTTCGTGGAGCGTCTGCCGGTAGCCGGCTTGGTCCTCGTTCCAGATGACAAGGTCGACGGCCAGTCCGCGCAGGCGCCAGTAGGCGTGGGCCTGGACGAGCTGGCGGACGAGCTCGAGGTTGGCGAGGCTGCGCATCCGGAGGAGCACCACGGGAAGGTCTCCCGAGAGCGAGTAGCCCCACAGGCCGGACTGGTTGCGGCGGTTTTTGCGCAGCAGGGCGGGGTCCGCCCGATGGGTGGCCCCGGCGTAGTAGATGAAGCCGGCGAGGCGGCTGTAGAGCTGGGCGTCGGCCTCGCGGGCATTGATTTGCCGCAGGGTCACCTGGCTGTGGGTCCAGGCCAGGTCGAAGACCCGGTCCGCGATGCTGCGGTCCTTGTATTTGGCGATGAGGGCGAGGCAGGCCTCGCGGGTTTCGGCGACGCCGGTGACGATGTTGACGGTGGCGGAGACATCGGGTTCGAGGGCGAGGCAGAGCCGGATGGCGACGATCGGGTCCAGCACGGAGCCCTGGGTGTTGGACAGCGGGGCATCGGCGAGGAGGGCCTGCGGTTCGTGGGGGGAGCGGCCGCGGCCGATGAAGCGGGCGCGGTCGGTTTCGAAGGAGACTTCTCCGGTCGGCGCGCTGTGGGCGACCATCAGGTGGAAGACCCAGGGGGTGGGTTCGCCGGGGGCGCGCGGGCGGCGGGTGCAGAGGATGGCCTGGCGGTCGGGCAGGATTTCGGTTTGCACGAAGAGGTTGCTGAAGCCGGGGTGAAGCGCGTCGGCGGCGGCGGCGGCGAGCACGATTTCGGCGTAGCTGGTCAGCTCGAGGGAGCGGCCGATCCGGGCGCGGTTGACAATCGTGAGGCGGCGCAGTTCGATATCGTCCTCGGGCGAGACGGCGATTTCGGTATGGGTCACCAGGTCGTGCTGGCGGCAACGGAACTCGGCGCGGGCCTCGAGGAAAATCGCCTCGTAGCTGTCGGTTTTGCGAAGGGCGGGCTGGTGGGCGGCGGACCAGAACTGGCCGGTGGCTCGGTCGCGCAGGTAGCAGAAGGCGCCCCAGTTGTCGCACACCGGGTCCTCGCGCCAGCGGGTGACGGCCAGGTTTTTCCAGCGGCTGAAGCCGCCGCCCGCGTTGGTGACCATCACGTGGTAGCGGCCGTTGGAGAGCAGGTGGGCCTCGGGGAACGGGGTATGCGGGGTGTTGAAGACGCGGATGACGGCCTCGGGTCCGCCGCCGGCGGAGGCGGAAACGGCCAGGTCGGTGGTGTGGAGGAAAGGGGCCGGGTTTTTGGGAATCCGCTCCTGCAGGAGCAGCAGCGTGGCCTGGAAGGCGGGGTTGGCCATGAAGCGTTTGTGCATGGGGCGGTCCTGCAGCACGGCGGCCATGGCGAGCAGGCTCATGGACTGGTGGTGGGCCATGAAGGATCGGATGACGACGCAGGTGTGGCCCCGGGGCAACCGCGCGGTGGTGAAGTCGAGGGCCTCGTAAAAGCCGTGGAGCCCCATGAAGCCGTCGGCCGCGAGGCGCTGGAGGTTCGCGCCGGCCTCGCGCGGGGCCACCAGGAGAGCCAGGGCCGTGGCGTAGGGGGCGACCACGCGGTCCTCGGCGAGGCCCCGTTTCAGGCCGAGGCCGGGGGCCCCGAACGCCCGGTACTGGTAGTTGAGGTGGACGTCCACCGCGTTGTAACCGGATTCGGAAACTCCCCACGGCAGGCCGGTCTGCCGGCCGTAGCGGATTTGCCGTTTGACGGCGGCGCGGCAGGTCTGGTCGAGGAGCGTGTTCTCGTAGGAGGGCATGACGAGCAGGGGCATCAGGTATTCGAACATCGATCCGCTCCAGGAGAGCAGGATCGGGTCGCCCCCGCCGGCCGCGAGCAGCCGGCCCATGGCGAACCAGCTTTCCTGGGGCAGCTGGCCCTGGGCGATGGCCACGAAGACGCAGAGGCGGGCCTCGGAGGCGAGCAGGTCGTAAAAGCCCGGATCCCGGCGCCGCTCGTCCACGTTGTACCCGATGGCCAGCAGGTGGCGGTTCGGGTCGTAGAGGAAATCGTAATCGGGCAGGGACCAGTCGCCGGCCAGGCGGGCCAGGCGGGCGCATTCGGCGATCCGATCGCGGGCGCGGTCGGCGGCCTCGCGAAGCAGCCGGTGGACCTCGGCGGAATCCGCCGGGCCGCCTGCCCAGCCGCCCGTCTGCTCGGCCACCTCGCGCAGGGTGGGAATTCTGTCCCAAAAAACGGGACGCCCTGCGGATTGGGGCGGCGGCGGGGCGAGGGTCCAGGGCGCGAAGAAAGCCAGCTCGCAGAGCGCTTCGCGGCCCTGGCGCGCCAGCAGGCGGCCGTAGGTGGCGGCCTCGCCGCCCGCGGCCGCGAGGCGCGCCGCGAGCGTGTCGGCCAGGCCGATGAGCTGTTCGAGCGTGTGGCGGGCGGCGGGCAGCGTGACGGGGGGCGAGGCGACGGGGGCGGCCCACGCCTCCTCGAGGCCGTCGAGCGAGTCGCGCACCGCGGAGTCGGCCGACTCGCGCAGGACGGCCAGCGTGTCGGCGTAGCCGCTCCAGAAGGCCGGCTCGAGGAGCTTGCGGTCGGGGAGCTCCAACAGGCCCTGCTGCAGGGTGAGCAGGTGGCCGACGAGGTTGCCGCTGTCCACGCTGGAGATGTAGTGGGGCGGAAGGGGCCGCCGGGTTTTGGTGTCGTACCAGTTATAAAAATGACCGCGGTGGCGCTCGAGCGTTTCCAGGGTTTCGAAGGTGCGGGCGGTGCGTTCGAGGAACTCGCCGTTTGAGAGCCAGCCGAAATCGCGCGCTGTCAGGTGGGCGAGGAGGGAAAGCCCGATGTTGGTGGGCGAGGTGCGGTGGGCGACGACGCAGAAGGGGTGCAGCTGCACGTTGTCCGGGGGGAGCCAGTGGTCGTCGGGTCCGACGTAGGTTTCAAAATAGGACCAGGTCCGGCGGGCGGTTTTGCGCAGGAACAGGGTTTGGGCGGCGCTGAAGGCCGCGGCGCGCCGTTCGCGGGGGCGGCCCAGGCGCCAGGCGATGAAGGGGGCGGCCAGCCAGAGCGCGAGGATGGGGGCGGCGACCGGCAGGGCCGCCGGCCGCGCGTGGAGCAGGGCGAGCGCGGCGGCGACGGCCAGGAGCGGCGCGACGGCCATGGCGCGGTAGGCGGCCGGGTGGCGCAGATCGCCGGCCAGGTCGTGGGAGGGTTTCCATTCCAGCAGACCCCGGTGGGTGAGGCTCAGCCGCACGAGGGTGCGGCCGATGGCGCCGAGGGTGAACGCGGCCTCGAAGGGCAGGCAGCCCACGCAGAAGGCGGCCTGGGCCAGGCGCCGGCCGGCGGCCCCGGCGCATCCGCCCAGGTGGGGGAGCCACTCGATGTCGTTCGGTTTCAGCACGAGATCGGGCAGTGTGGCGAGAAGGGGCGCGGCAAAAAACGGGGCGAGCGCCGCGAGGGTCCAGAAGAGCGGATGGGGCAGGAGCAGCCAGCCCAGCAGCAGGAGCAGGATGGCGGAGGCGGGGACCAGGCTGCGCCGCAGGTTGTCCAGGATTTTCCACTGGGACAGCAGGGAGAGGGGGTTGGGCTGGGGGCGGCCGGCCGCGTCCGGCACGCGGGCCCGCAGCCAGCGCGCGATCTGCCAGTCGCCCCGGATCCAGCGCTCGCGGCGGCTGACGTCGGCCAGGTAGTTCGGCGGGTAGTCCTCGTAGAGCTGCACGTCGCTCAGGACGCCCGCCCGCGCGTAGCAGCCCTCCAGCAGGTCGTGGCTCAGGATCCGGTTTTCGGGCAGGCGGCCCTCGAGGGCGCGGGCGAAGGCGTCCACCGCGTAGATGCCCTTTCCGATGAAGGAACCTTCCTGAAAGAGGTCCTGGTACAGTTCCGCGACGGCGTGTGTGTAGGGATCGATGCCGGGTTCGGTGCCGCAGAGCCCGGCGTAGCGCGAGTGGTTGGCGCCCTCGAGGGTGTCGGCCATGCGGGGCTGGAGAATGGCGTAGCCGGAGCGGATCCGGCCGCTCGCCGCGTCGAAGCGGGCGTGGTTGAGCGGGTGGGCCAGGGTGCCGATCATCTGTCGGGCGGCGTCGCGCGGGAGCTGCGTGTCGGTGTCGAGCGTGATCACATAGCGGACGTCCTGAAGCCGTTCGAGGAGGCCGCAAACGTCGGCAAATTCGGCGAGCGGGCCGGTGACGGGGGCGCCGCGCAGGAGCGCGTTCAGCGCCGTCAGTTTGCCCCGTTTGCGCTCGTACCCCCGCCAGACGCGGTCGCGCGGGACGAACAGGCGGGGGCGGTGGAAGAGGTAGAAGATCTCGCGGTTCGGGCTGCCGTATTTGACATTCAGCTCCTCGATCCGGTGGCGGGCCTGGGCGACGAGTTCGTCATCGCCGGGAAGTTTTTCCACGGGGGCGTCTTTCCAATCCGTGAGCAGGGCGAAGTGGAGGTTCGGATCGCGGTTGGCCAGGAAGCGGACTTCCAGTCCCTCGACGAGTTCCTGTACATTCTGCGGACTGCCGAGCAGCGTGGGTATGGCCACAAGCGTGCGCGATTCGGGCGGGATGCCGTTGGCGTAGTCCAGGCGCGGCAGGAGGACCGGCTTGACCAGCAGGTTGGCGATCCACTGGAGCAGGGCGACCGAGAACTGTCCGGCGCAGAAGGCGGCGGCGGTTCCGGCGACCCCGAGCAGCGCGCCGCCCACCCCGGCCGCTCGCGCGAGGCTCACCCCGGCGGCGGTCAGCAGAGCGGTTAGCGCGAACAACGGGACGAGATAGAGGCCGAGGGGAAGGGGGTGACCCGCCGGGGTTCCGCAAGGCACGAGAGGGAAGCGGGGCGGCATGGCGCGTTTCAGTTCGCGAAGGCCGCCGCCGATGAGATAGAAACCGACATGGTTTTCGGGTTCCGCCCCGGGCCGAAGGGCGGCGGCGTCACGGGCGAGGCGCACGGCTCGGCCCGCCACCGCGGATTCGGGGAGGCGGCAGAAACGGGCGAGCTTTTCGACGGCGCGGCGGTAGCGGTCGCGGGAAAGGAAGTCCATCCGCAGATAGACCCCGGCGGGATCCTCGCGCAGGAGGCGCTCGACGGCGCTCATGGATTCGACGAAGGTGCGCCAATCCGCGGTTTCCAGCAGGCGCAGGCTGTTGATGCTGTTGCTGACGGAGACCTGGTCGGCGGCCTGCTGTTGTATTTCGGCGTGCACGACCTGCTCGATGGACTGGCCGTTTTCGGAGAGCCGCTGTTCGATCCAGGTCAGCGGGAGGGCAAGGGCGGGGCTTTGGCCCTGGATGTGGTTGACGAATTCCGCCACGAAGGAGCCGGCCATGGAAGGGTTGGAGCGGGCCATGTCGGCGGTCACCAGGATGAGGCTTTTGGGCTCTTTTTCGGCGGCCTCGCGCATCTGCTCGGCCCAAGCGGCGGCGCGGTCGCGCTCCCGGCTGTCGGAGGCGATGCGAGCGGCCACGCGGCGCAGGTTTTCGATGAGCGCCAGCCGCAGCATGATGGGGATGGCCCACAGTTCTCCCAGTTGCAACACGGAAACGGACTGGTAAGCGGTGACGAACGCGCCGAGAGTTTCGAGGTCCATGCGGCCGTCGCCGTGGGAGACGGCCTCAAGGGCGATGTCGTAGACGCGGGGCAAGCCGGCGGAGGGGCCGCGGGCGAGCCGGGGCAGCTGGCGGCTGAAGCCCCGGGGCAGGTGCTTGCGCGCCATGCGGATCTGGTCCTCGATCAGGTAAAAGTTGTCGAGCATCCACTCGCCGGCCGGCATGATGATCCGTTTGTCGGCCAGCGCGACGGTCAGGCGCCGGCAGACGCTGATGAGCATGGCCTCGTTTTCCGAGAGCCGGGGCAGGAGGCGTTCGGGGGTCCAGTGGTTTTGCGGCACGTGCAGGCGGGCGAGTTCGCGTCCGTGCTGCTCCATCTGCTCGGCGCTGAGCAATTCCGCCCGCAGGGGTTGTTCGGAACCGTTCCGGGATGGACCCCCCCTGTTTTGCCGGCGGAATGGCCAATGGAATGAACGCACGTGAAATCCTCCTTCGCGTCGAGTGGGGCAGCCTCATGGTCTCAGGCACCCAAGGTAGCCGATGGCGGCATTTCGGACCATGGGGTATAGACCCTAGAGCCTCGTTCGCGCGAAGCGAGGTTTTCAGGGTGTCAGGCCAAAATAGGCGACGGAGGTGAAGCCCGGCGTGGCGCCGTTGTAATCGGTCACGGTCCAGCGATAGGCGCCGGCCGTGAAGGTGTGGGCGGGGGCGACGGCGATCATGCCCTTGGCCTGGGGGACCCATTGGCTCAGTACGACAAGGAATTTCCCGGCCGATTCGTCGTAACGCGAGAGCTTGAGTAGGTATTGCTGGGTGAACTTGGAACGGGTCCAGGTGAAGAGGGTCGGCGCCTGGGAGAGGATTGTTTTCGTACCGGGCGCCATGACGCGGTCGACGACGAACGTGCGGGCGGGGCTCGGGGCCCCCGTGCCGGCGGCGTTGACGGGCTGGACCAGCACCGTGTGATAGCCGGGCAGGAATTTGCGGCTCAGCACATGGTTGGTCCCGGTCAAGCCCTCCGTGACGGCGAGGGGCGTGCCGTTGAAGAGCAGCGTGAGGGTGTAGGAGTCGGCTTCATCGGCGGCGGTCCAAGAGCAGGCGATGGGCTGAAGGCCGGGCTGGAAGGTGGCGAGCGAGGCCGGTTCCACAAGCTGGCAGGGGCCGGGAACGGCGAGTTGGAAGCAGCCCAGCGGCGTCCAGTCGCTCCCGAGCGTATAGCCGTCGAGGTCCCGGAAGGCCTTCATCCGCCAGGAGTAGATGCCCGCCGGCAGGGTGTTGGCCCAGGCCAGGCCGGATTCGGAAGAGGAGGCGGCGCCGAGGTAATCCGAGTCCCGGAAGAGTTCGATTTTGAAGCGTGTGACAGTCGGGTCCGGGCAGTTCCACTCGAACACGGGGGCGGCGGGCGCGTCGCTCAGCCGGGCGAGGGGGGCGAGCGGAACGGGCATGGCCGGGGGGATGAGGAATGCGAGGGGGCGCGACCAGGGCGTCGAGGCGTCGAGATCGCCCTCGCGCACCATCCAGGCATAGGAGCCGGTCGGAAGGTCGGCGGGCGGTGTCCACGTGTTGGTCTCCACGGAGAAGGGCGGCAGGGCTGCGCCGTCGCGGGTCAGGGCCAGCGTGTAGGCGTTGGTGCGGGTGTCGCTCCAGACGAAGGCGGGAGTGCGCGTGGCGGTGATGCGGCCTTTCGGCGCGAGCGGGTCGAGCGAGGAGACGAGGATTTGGCGGTAGCGCGCGCCGCCCGAGTAGTAGGCGAGGTGGAGGTTGCCGAAGCGGTCGGTGGTGGCGGCGGGGGAGCGGCCCGCGGTGATGTCGACGGGCGGGGAGACCTCGCCCGCGGGGGAGACGAAGGCGGCCTTGATGCGGCCGGCGGAGGTCCAGAAGACGAACGTGCCGCCGCCGGGGGCGGGGGCGAAGGAGGGGCCGTGGCGGACTTCGTAGGTCGCGTTGAAGTCGATGACTTTCAGATTGGCGGAGGGGAAGAGCATGGCCGAGCCGTTCCAGATATTGAGACAGAGGCGGCCGTTGAAGACGCTGCCGAGGTAACAGATTTGCGGGTTGACCAGGTCCACGCCGAGGCCGGGGTGGGAGAAGTCGGAGCCCTGCTGGGGGTAGGCGGAGTAGGCGGCCCATTCGACGGGGCCGCGCCCGGCCTTGTAGCGGGCCGTGTTCTGGTAGCGCGAGGAGGCCGCGCTGTAGCCGTTCATGGCCGTGTGCCAAATGCCGTCGGGGTAGTCGGTTCCGGGGGCCGGGTCGAAGCGCGGGGCGAAGGAGGCGATGCGGGCGCGGACTTTTTCGCCGCCGGGTCCGCAATTGATGGAGCCGGTGCCGAGCGTCTGGCCCGAGGAGTAAAGGATGGCGTAGTTGCCGAAGGTCCCGATGACGACGCCCTGGTCGGGGTACTTGGCGTCGGTGGTGACGACGCCCATGCCCTTGTAGACGCAGACGAAGCGGAAGAACTGTTCTTTGGGGGCGGTGGTCACGTTCTTGAAGAGCCAGATGCCCTGGCCGTACATGTTGCCGTATTCCTTGACCCCGAATTTGCAGGAGATCCAGGCGCGGTTCCGCGAATCGATCTCGATCTGGCCGATGTAGAGGCGCGAGGCGTCGTAGCGGCCGCCCCGGGCGCCGACGGCGAAGATGCCGCCGGACCAGGCGCCGTCGATCCTGTGGTATTTCATGAAGCGGGTATCCCCGCCGGCATCACAGACCATGTGGGGCTGGCCGAGGGAGTCGGCGGCGATGGCGGGGCGTTCCATATAGGAGTAGGAGACGACTTCCTCCTCGCCGATGAAGCCCAGGGAGGGCACGGGGGAATCGGCGGCCAGCGCGGCCGTGGCGATTCCCATGGCAAACCACGAAAGGATTGTCCTGCGCATGGCGTACTCCGCGGTTGGGAAGCTTTTCCAAACTGTTTTATTATAACCGAAAACAAACGATAGCTCAAGCACCGATTACCCTCATAGGGGTCAAGTCCCGACTTCCGACAAAACGTTCATCACTTGAGCGGCAATCTGCTTGAGTTCTCGCTCTTCCCTCATGCGTTTTTCCATCCGCTCAACTGCTTGAGAAAATGGAACCGGTCAGCCTTGTCACAATACAACCGCTCGCCCTTCCAGCGCCGCGCCGTAACATGGTAAGCCCAGCCGCCTTTAAGCTGAATTCGCAGGGGTCTTGCCGTGCACCTAAAATCTCAAAATCGCGCCAAAGAGTCAATCACTTTTGTCGTTTGTCGGGACTTGACCCCTAGCGCACGGTTTTAACGTTCAGCGCCTTGGCCAATCGCTCGCCTCGCTTGCCAGCAGGGGGCCCCACGTTTCGCGGGCTTTTTGAAGGGCTTTGGCCCGGTGGGAAATGGCGTTTTTTTCGGCATCGGGCATTTCGGCAAAGGTGCGGGTATCCCCATCGGGCACGAAGAGCGGATCGTAGCCGAAGCCGCGGGCGCCGCGCGGGTCGGCAAGCAGGGAACCGGGACAGGTCCCATCCACCACCTGGCAGCGGCCCGAGGGGCTGGCGAGCGCGATGGCGCAGCGGAAGCGGGCGCGGCGGTTGGGGGCGGGGGCCAGGTTTTTCAGCAGCAGGGCGTTGTTGTTGGCGTCGTCGGAAGGCTCGCCCGCGTAGCGGGCGGAGCGGACGCCGGGGGCGTTGTCGAGGGCTTCCACTTCCAGGCCGGAATCATCGGCCAGCACCCACAAGCCGGCGGCCAAAGCGGTGAGCATGGCTTTCTTGATGGCGTTGGCCTCGAAGGTGTCGCCGTCCTCTTCGATGGGCGGGAGCGGGTGGGGCCATTCGCGGGGGCTCACGATCTCCAGGCCGGGCTCGGCCAGGATGGCGCGAATTTCGCGCAACTTGTGGGAATTGCCTGTGGCAATGAGGAGTTTCATGTGAATTGGTGCTCGAGGGGGGACTTGAACCCCCACGGTATTGCTACCATTAGGCCCTCAACCTAACGCGTCTGCCATTTCGCCACTCGAGCGGTGAAGAATGGGTAAGATACGGAGGGGGGCGCGTTTATTCAAGCTTTTTGTGGACAATGTGGACGGAGCGCGGTTGTGAGCCAGGCGGGATCGCCGGGAATTAACCGGGTGATGCGATCCGGATCGGCTTGAACGCTGCTGTTGACAGCGTATCACCGGCATATTCCGTCCAGCGCGAGCCGATTTGATCGGGAATATGGGAGTCGGAGTTGCCGATGAGGGGGAAGCGGCCGACGACTTTCAGCGGGTCGGCGGCGAGATCGTAAAACGGGCTCACTTCGACGGCGGAGAAGGGCAGTTCGGGGATCCGGCCCAGTTGTGACGACAGGCTGTTGCGGCGGCGGTCGATATGGGAGGGGATGAAGAGTCCGCCCGCTTTCAATACTTTCTCGCACAGGTCGGTGAGGGTGATGGCCGCGCCGCTGCCCAGGTAGCGGTCCTCCCACTGGACGATCTCGTCCAGCTCGTTCACCACCACCTGGTCGCCCATTTTTTCGCGCACGCACAGGATATCGGGCAGGGCGGCGTGGAGAAAGTCCGAGAGTTCCAAGGCCGGTTCGAGCGTGTCGAACAGGCAGAGGGCGTGAATTTCCTCCACCGTGCAGGCCTCGAGGCCGTGCAGGCAGCCGAGGCCGGCCTCCGCGCAGAGCCGGGCCATGACCGCGCTGTTGCGGCAGGAGTTGTGATCGGTCAGGGCCACGGCCTGCAGGCTCCGCGCCTTGGCCAGCCGCACGAGGGCGGCTGGCGAGAGTTCCAGGCTGCCGCAGGGGGAGAGGCAGGAGTGCAGATGGAGGTCCGCGCGGATCATGTGGCGTCCGCTTCCAGGAGGCGCCGCACCCGCCAGCTCGCCTCGTATTGGCTGGCGGCGGTCACGACCAGCGCGATGCGCTCGCGGCGGGCGGCTTCGATCATGTCCCCGGCAAGGGGACGGTTGTGGCAGACGAGGATGGCGCGCACGCCGGCCAGCGTGGCCACGGCCACGGTGTTCATGTGGGCCTGGAGGGTGATCAGCACGGACTCTCCTGGGCAGTGGGCGATCACATCGCTCAGCAGGTCCGAGGTGTAGGCGGCGCGGAGGGCGGGATCGTCGCCCGCGTCGGGCTGAAGGACGCGGGCCTGGGGCAGGGACTCGAGGGCGTGCAGGTTCATGTGGGGTGGTGGGGGGGTACGGGGGCAGGAGGGGTGAGGCGGATGGCGGCCTTGACCGTGGTGCCGGAGACGAGGCTGGATTGGATGGAAAAATCGTCCGACACGCGCCGGATATTGGCCAGGCCCATGCCGGCTCCGAAGCCGAGCGACTTGATCCACTCGTTGGCGGTGGTGTAGCCCTCTTCGAGCGCCTGTTCGACATTGGGGATGCCCGGGCCGGTGTCGCTGGCGGTAAGTTCCACGCGGTCGGGATCGATCGCGCAGGCGAGCGAGCCGCCGGCGGAATGGAGCACCATGTTTATTTCCATTTCGTAGGAGGCCACCGAGGCGCGGCGGATGAGGCGCGGGTCGATTCCCAGGCCCGTGAGGGTGCGTTTGATTTCGTGGCTCGCGCGGCCGGCGCGTTCGAAGTCGTAGGTTTTGACGCTGAAATGGAGCAGCGACTTGCCCGGGGAGGATTCCGAGGCGGGCGGGGGCTGGGCGGCGGGGAGGCGGGCCTCGAGGCGGACGAATTCCTGGAGCAGCTCGATGAGCACGGCGGCGCTGACATCGCGGCTGGAGAGGATGCCCACGAGGCGGTTGTCGCGGTTGAGGACGGGGAAGCGGCCAAAGCGGTATTTGTCGAAATAGGAGGCGCCGAAGGAGAGGGGCATATCCTCCTCGAGCACGACCACGTTGCGGGTCATGTGTTTTTCCACCGACTCCTCGATCCAGCCGCCCTCGAGTGCGGAGACGATGTCATCCATGCTCACGATTCCGAAGAGGCGGCCCTCCTCGGCAACGGGCAGGCCCGTGATGCTGTTGGCCTTCATGAGGCTCTGAGCGTGGCGGAGGGAGTCGCCGCGGGCCACGGTAAGCAGGGTGGTGGTCATGACGTCGCGGATGCGCATCTTGAAGAGCAAGTCCAGCAGGACCAGCGGGGACTGGTCGGGCGGAATTGGCAAGGCGGGGGAGCCACCCATGAGCGGGCCTTTCAGTAACCCAGCGCGCGGCCCAGCTTGAGGCAGGCATCGAACTTGGGGAGGTGGGTGCGCAGCAGCGTGATTTTATATTCGGCGGCGAGCAGGGTCATGTTGGCGGGCAGGTTTTTGCCGTTGACCACGAGGACGCCGCAGGCGCCGATGATGTCGGCCGTGCGCAGGGTTTGGTCCGAGGCGAGCGAGGTGACGATGAGGGGGGAGGGGCGGTCGATGACCAGCACATCGCTCATGAGGTCGGAGGCGATGACGCAGCGCACATCGGTGGTTTCGAAACGGTCTCCGGCATGGAGGATTTCGACGTTGAGTTCACGGGCGAGAAGGTTAAGTTTCAACGGGTGGCTCCTTGGCGTTCCGGGAAAGTCGGGCGAGGTAAAACAGGTTTTCAAGTTCGAGGGCGATATTGATGTTGTGGATGACGCAGTCGCCGGTGTCCTTCAGCGGCATGGGGGTAAAATTGAGGATGCCGCGGATATCGAGGCTCAGCAGCACGTCGACCACGCCGGATGCGACGGCCTCGGGCACGGTGAGGATGGCGAAATGGACCTCTTCGGCCTTCGCGACGGCCGGCAACTGGCTGATATTGTGGATGGGGATATGGGCGTGGGCATCGAACTTGGCGGGATTGACATCGAAGCCGGCCACGATATTGACGCGCAGGTGGGAGAACCCGTTGTAGTTCATCAGGGCGGTGCCGATTTTGCCGCACCCCACGATGATTACCTTCTGGGGCTCGTCGCGGCCGAGGATGTGGCCGATTTCGCTGATCAGCTCCTCGACCTTGTATCCGCCGCGCTTGTTGCCGCTCAAGCCGAAGACAGAAAAATCCTTGCGCACCAAAGCGGCGGAAACGCCCAGGACATCGGCCAGATTATCTGAAAACACCCGGGTCAGGCCCAGCGAACGAAGCTTGTCGAGCGCGTTTTTATAACGCGCCAACCGATTGACAACTTCCCTGGGATGGCTCATTGATGTTATTCCTTTCACAATAACGGCTATCATTAGCGCATTAAATCGCATAAATGTCAACATTAAACATGCGGAACAGGCTGTAAATGTGAAATATTTTAAAAAACAGCTTGAACGACGTTCATATCCCTGATAAAACTATTCACTCATTTACATGGGAAAAGAATAAATTTGGAATGCTTTTTAAGAGTGCGAACCGGGAGTAGGAGCTATGGCTACCGTGGTTGAGAAGACAGAAAAACTGACGCTGACCCCTGAGCTGCAGGCTTTTATCCGGGAATGGAAAGACAAGCCGGGCAATTTGATCATGGTTCTGCACAAGGTGCAGGAGACCTTTGGCTATGTGCCCCGGGAGCTGGCCTTCCAGGTTGCGGCCGCTCTTGACGTGCCGCTGGCGAAGATTTACGGCGTCATCACCTTTTACCATCTGTTCCGGCTGAAAAAGCCCGGCAAGCACACGATTGCGGTGTGCATGGGAACGGCCTGTTACCTGAAGGGCGGCGAGGATCTGATCAAGGAGTTCGAGCAGTTGCTGGGCACGGGGCTGAACACGACGACGCCGGACAACCGTTTCTCGCTCGAAGCGGTGCGGTGCCTGGGTTGTTGCGGGCTGGCTCCGGTGATGACCATTGACGGAGAAGTATACGGGCGGTTGACCAAGGAACAGCTTCCGGAGATTCTGGCGAAGTACCAGGATTAGGGTATGCATCTGACGATCTGCGATTACCTGGCCGATGTGGTGCAGAACGCCGTCGAGGCGGGCGCCGGGCGGGTGGTGGTGGAGGTGCGCGAAGGAGCCGGGGCGGTCGAGATCGCCGTGGCGGACGATGGGAAAGGGATGGACGAAGCGGCGCTGAAAAAGGCGTTCGACCCTTTTCACTCCGAAGCGGGCAAGCATCCGGGGCGCCGGGTTGGGCTGGGGTTGCCGTTTCTACGGCAGGCGGTTGAGCAGACCGGCGGGTTGATGAAAGTGGAGTCGAAGCCCGGCGTGGGCACGGCGGTGCGGTTCGAGTTTCCGGTTTCGCATGCGGATACGCCGCCGGCGGGGGACTGGGCCGGGACGCTGACGAGCCTGATGGCGCTGACGGGCGGGTTTGATTTGACGGTCACGCGGCGGCGGGGGGCGGCGGCCTACGCGGTGTCGCGGAGCGAATTGAGCGAGGCGCTGGGCGGGCTGGACACGGCGGAAACGCTGGGGCTGGCCCGGGAATACCTGGCGGGGCGCGAAGAGGAATTGAACGAAGCGGCGGCCCGCGGGTCGTCGATCGAATGAAAGGAACGGCATCATGGCGAAGCTGACACTGGATGACCTCCGCAAGCTGCGGGAGTCGAAGAAAACCGAAATGGAACGCCGCAACGTGGACGGCAAGGACATGTCGGTCATCATCGGCATGGGCACCTGCGGCATCGCCGCCGGGGCCAAGGTCACGTTTGACACGTTTGTCGAGGCCCTTGCCGGCAAGCCCGAGCTCAAGAGCGTGATCATCCGCCAGACGGGTTGCATGGGCCTGTGCCACGCGGAGCCCACGGTCGAAGTGGCGATGCCCGGCATGCCGTCGGTCATTTACGGGAAAGTGGATGCGGATGTGGCCCGCAAGATCGTTCAGGAGCATCTGTTAAACCGCCGACTGGTCGGCGATCATGTGTTCGACAAACCTGCGGCGGATATCATCAAGCCGCGCGGCAAGTAATCGGAGGCCGGGTTTCATGGCAATCAAGACCTATGTGCTGGTGTGCGGGGGAACCGCATGCGAATCGACCAAGAGCCGCGAGCTCTACGACAATTTGGTCCGGGAACTGCGCGAGCAGGGCGCCGAGGGCGACGCCCAGATCGTCAAGACCGGCTGCTTCGGCTTTTGCGAAAAGGGCCCGGTGGTGAAGATGCTGCCGGACGAGACCTTCTACGTCCACGTCACGCCCGCCGACGCCCATGACCTGATCGCGGAGCACGTCATCAAGGGCCGCCCCGTGAAGCGGCTGATGTACGACTCCGAGCAGAGCAAGACGCGCGTCAAGATCGATGAGATCCCGTTCTACCAGAAACAGTTCCGCATTGTGCTGCGCAACTGCGGCGTGATCAATCCCGAGTCGATTGACGAATATATCGCCCGCGACGGCTACCAGGCGCTGGAGAAGGCCCTCTTCCAGATGACCCCCGAGCAGGTGCTCAAGGAGCTCGAGATCTCCGGCCTGCGCGGCCGCGGCGGCGCCGGCTTCCCCACCTGGAAGAAGTGGAGCTTCTGCCGCGACGTCAAGAGCGAGCAGAAGTACATGATCTGCAACGCGGACGAGGGCGACCCCGGCGCGTACATGGACCGCTCCACGATCGAGGGCGATCCCCACTCCATTCTCGAGGCCATGATCATCGCCGGGCGGACCATCGGGGCCTCCCGCGGCTACGTCTACATCCGCGCGGAATACCCGCTGGCCATCCGCCGCCTCGAGGTCGCCATCGAGCAGGCGCGCGCCTACGGCCTGCTGGGCGAGAAGATCCTCGGAAGCGACTTCAGCTTCGACATCGAGCTGCGCCTCGGCGCGGGCGCCTTCGTCTGCGGCGAGGAGACGGCGCTGATCGCCTCGATCGAGGGCAAGCGCGGCATGCCCACGCCGCGCCCCCCCTTCCCGGCCGTCAAGGGCCTCTGGGGCAAGCCCACGGTCATCAACAACGTCGAGACCCTGGCCAACATTCCCGTCATCCTCCTGAAGGGCGGCTCCTGGTTCGCCAAAATCGGAACGGACACCTCCAAGGGCACGAAGGTTTTCGCCCTCACCGGCAAGATCAACAACTCGGGCCTCATCGAGGTGCCGATGGGCACGACGCTGCGCGAGATCATCTACGACATCGGCGGCGGCATCCGCAACAACCGCAAGTTCAAGGCGGCCCAGACGGGCGGCCCCTCCGGCGGCGTCATCCCCGAACAGTTCCTGGACATCCCCATCGATTACGAAAACCTCGCCAAGCTCGGCTCCATCATGGGGTCGGGCGGCCTGATCGTGATGGACGAGGACGACTGCATGGTGGACGTGAACAAGTTCTACCTGGAGTTCACCGTCGACGAGTCCTGCGGCAAGTGCGCGCCCTGCCGCATCGGCGGCAAGTCCATGTTCCTGATCCTGGACCGCATCACGGGCGGCAACGGCACGGACGGGGATCTGCCGAAGCTGCTCGAAATCGGCAAGGCCATGCAGAAGGCTTCGCTCTGCGGCCTCGGCCAGACGGCGTCGAACCCCGTGGTCTCCACGCTGCGGTATTTCCAGGACGAGTACCTGGCGCACATCCGCGACCGCCGGTGTCCGGCGGGCAAGTGCAAGGATCTCGTGCATTACCTCATCACCGATGCCTGCATCGGCTGCGGGGTTTGCGCGCGCAAGTGCCCGGTGAACTGCATCAGCGGCGAAAAGCGCGGCAAGCATCTCATCGACCAGGCGAAGTGCGTGAAGTGCGGCGAGTGTTTCAAGGCGTGCAAATTCAAGGCGATTACCCGCGGCTAACGCGGATTTGAGGAAATACCATGGCCAACAACGTCCATTGTCAGATTAACGGCATCCCGGTCGAGGTTCCCGCGGGGACCTCGATCCTGAAGGCGGCCACGCACACCGGGGTGAAAATCCCGACCCTGTGCTACCACCCGGACCTGAATCCCTGGGCCGCCTGCGGCATCTGCGTCGTCAAGGCGGAAGGCTCGCCGAAGATGCTCCGCGCCTGCGCCACGCCCGTGGCCGAAGGCATGAAGATCATCACGCACGACCCGGAAATCGTCCAGATCCGCAAGTCCGTGCTCGGCCTCATCCTCTCGACCCATCCCAACGACTGCCTGCAGTGCCCCCGCAACCAGAACTGCGAACTGCAGACCCTGGCGGCCGACTTCGGCATGCGCGAGCTGAATTTCCAGCGCCGCGTGTTGCCGTGTCCCAAGGACACCTCGACCACCTCGATCGTGCTGGATCCCGAGAAGTGCATCAAGTGCGGCCGCTGCGCGATCGTCTGCCAGCAGATGCAGAACGTCTGGGCCCTCGAGTTCATCGGCCGCGGCGAGAACACCCGCCTGGCCCCGGCGGGCGACATCTCCCTCAACGACAGTCCCTGCATCAAGTGCGGCCAGTGCACGGCGCACTGTCCCGTGGGCGCGATCTACGAGAAGGACGAAACCCAGATCGTGTGGGACAAGCTCGCGGACAAGGATCTCTTCCCGACCGTCCAGATCGCCCCGGCCGTCCGCGTGGCCCTCGGCGAGGCGTTCGGTTACGAGCCCGGCACCGTGCTGACCGGCAAGATCTACGCCGCCCTGCGCCGCCTCGGCTTCAAGGCCGTGTTCGACACCAACTTCACGGCCGACCTCACGATCATCGAGGAAGGCACCGAGTTCGTCAAGCGCTTCACCTCCAAGAAGGGGCTGCCGCTGCTGACCTCCTGCTGCCCGGCCTGGACCGACTGGATGGAGAAGTTCGCGCCCGATTTCGTGGACAATTTCTCCACGGCCAAGTCGCCCCAGCAGATGCTCGGCGCCATGGCCAAGAGCTACTACGCCGAGAAGGTGAAGCTCGACCCCAAGAAGATATTCATGGTGTCGATCATGCCCTGCACGGCGAAGAAGTTCGAAATCAGCCGCGACAAGGCCATGTCTTCCACGGGTTACCAGGACATTGACGTGTCGCTGACCACCCGCGAGCTGGCCCGGATGATCAAGGCCGCGGGCATTGACTTCCGGAACCTGCCCGACGAGGGGTGCGACAGCATCCTGGGCGAGTACACGGGCGCGGGCACGATCTTCGGCGCCACCGGCGGCGTGATGGAGGCGGCGGTCCGCACCGCGCACTTCCTCGTCACCGGCAAGGAGATGGGCGACGTCAACCTGCTGCCGGTCCGCGGCCTGGAAGGCGTGAAGGAGGCCGTGCTGAACGTGGCGGGCACGGAGATCCGCATCGCGGTGGCCCATCAGATGGGCAACGTCGAGGCGGTGCTGGATCTTCTGCGCGAGGACCGCAAGGCCGGCCGCGAGCCGCGCTTCCACTTCGTGGAAGTGATGGCGTGCCGCGGCGGCTGCATCGGCGGCGGCGGCCAGCCCTACGGGGCGACCGACGAGATCCGCGCCAAGCGCATGAAGGGCATCTATGCGGACGACGAGGCCAGCACGCACCGCTGCTCGCACCACAACGCCCACATCAAGAAGATCTACAAGGAGTTCCTGGGCGAACCGAACGGGCAGAAGGCCCACCAGTATCTGCACACGCATTACCAGAAGCGGCCGGAATACAAACGGTAGAAGACGGGCCGGTATAACGTGGCCCAGACAGGGCGGGCGCCTCCGGGCGGCCGCCCTTTTTTATTTTGGGAACAGCGTGATGTCGGGGGAGGGTGCGCCCGGGAAAGCGGGCGGGGCGAGCCCGCGGAGCCATTTTTCCAGGCTGGGCGGCCGGTAGCTTTCGAACCGGGCCAGCAGGGTCGCGGGATCGGAAGCGGTCATGATCATGGACCGGTGGTCGGTGTTGATGAATCGCTCCGCCACCGCATGGTCGAGAAAGGCCAGCAGGGGGTCGAAGTAGCGTTCCACGTTCAGAAAACCGCAGGGCTTGGCGTGGAAATTGAGCTGCGCCCAGGTCAGCACTTCGAACATTTCATCGAGGGTTCCCAGTCCGCCCGGCAGCGCGATGAAGGCGTCTGCAAGATTAAACATTTTCTTTTTGCGTTCATGCATGGAGCGCGTCACAAAGGTGCGGGTTAATCCCGTGTGTTGGATATTCTTTCCTGTCAGGGATTTCGGGATGACGCCCCACACCTCGCCCCCGGCGGCGAGGGCGCTTTCGGCGACCTCGTTCATCAGGCCCACGGAGCCGGCGCCGTAGATCAGGCGGATGCGCCGGCTGGCCAGGGCGAGCCCCAGGCCGCGGGCGGCTTCTGAGTAGGCGGGACGGGCGCCCCAGCTGGAGCCCGAATAGACGCATAAAGAGGTGAGGGGCATGGTCAATCAGGCCTGCCGCGCGGGGGCGTGACTGCTTCGCTCGAGCAGGGTGGGTTGGAAAACATGGGTCAGCGGGCCGCTGCCGGAACCACTCGGGTTCAG
>JAWOJA010000004.1:0-11051 GCA_046484345.1 Kiritimatiellia bacterium | reverse complement strand
CCGAAGCGGTGTCCGTCACGACGGACCTCTTGACTTGCCTTCTCATAAGAGCGCCCGCCAGATGACGGCCGGAACGCCGCACCCAGCTCAACCAACAACACAACCTCCTTACGTGCGCATGTCCACGCCTTATCAGGCGCGGCTACACCCAACTTGCGGTCCGGATAAGGAGTCCAAAGGTAAAGACCATGGGTTTCCGGAGGGCGGGGGAAGGTTACCAGGCCAAGCGGAGGGCGGCGCCCAGGAAAACGGTGTCGCTGTCGATGTCCGAGTCGTTGTCTTCGAACTGGGTTTTGTTATTGAACCGGTAGTTGGCGGCGATGTCGAGGAACAGGGAGGGGAGCAGTTCCAGGTTGAGTCCGGCCTTCAGGGCGTAGAAGGGCTCGTCGGCCCATTCTTCGTCGAAGTAAAGGATTCCGGCGCCGGCCCCCACGTATAGGGTTCCGCCCAGCAACAGGTAAGCCTGGGGAGCGTACGCGTCGTCCTGTCCGATCCAGTCGGGCATCATTTCAACCTGCAATTCGAGTCCCAGAAGGGTGGGCCAGTATTGGTAGGAGGCGAAGTAGCTGAAGCCCTCCTCGTCCAGATCCCGGATGTCTTCGTCGTCGAGGTTTTCCAGGACGACCCAGTAGTTGGCCCCGGCGCCCAACCGGTGCGGGCTGTCTGCCCGAAGGGATGAGCTCATGCCTGCCACCAGCAATACCGCGCCCAGAAACATAATCCACGTGGTGCTCTTCATCGTTGCTCCTTCTGCAGGTTGTTGAGATGGATGCCGATCTGTTCCTATTGGGAGGAATATAAACGAGGAACGGGGGGGAATCTATACGTATTAATACCCATCGCGGGAGGAGGCTCGAGGCGTTTGATTTACGCGGCGCCGGCGAGGATGGCATGGCGGCGGGCGGCGAGTCGCACGAGGCGGTTGCCCATTTGGCCGTAAGACCAGCCTTTTTGCTCAGCCGCGCAGGCGATGCTGGCATCGGCGCTGATATCGGCATTGGCGTTCACATCGAGCACGTAGAAGATGCCGTCGCGGAGCCGCAGATCGATGCGGGCGTAATCCCGGCAGCCGACGGCGCGGTAGGCCGTTTTGGTTACCGTCTCCAGTGTTGTCATTTCCGACTCCGTGAGGGGAGCGGGCAGGAGGGTGCGGATTTTCATGTAATGCTTGGAATCGGGCAGGAACTTCGCATCGTAGGTGCAGAGCCGGTCGCGGAAATCCTTGAACTCGCCGAAGTCCATCTCCGCGGGCGGCAGCATGGTGATGCGGGTATTGCCAACGAGGGCCACGTGAAATTCGCGGCCGTCGATGAAATCCTCGACCATGGCGGGCTGGTGGAAATGCTCGATTACCCAGGCGACGCGGGCGGCCAGCTCTTCCGGGGTGGAGACGATGGATTCGGGCGTGAGGCCGAGGCTGCAATGTTCATGCGCGGCCTTGACAATGGCCGGAAAGTGACTCCAGCCCGCGACTTCTGCGGCGGAGCGAACCAGCAGACCTTTGGGGACCGGCACGTCGACCGTCTGGAGGAGGTCCTTGACCCGCTGTTTGTCCTGGCAAAGGGCAAGGACATCGGGGGTGGCGCCGGTGTAGGTGAAGTTGAGCGATTCCAGGGTGTTCACCACGGTCACTTCGCTGTTCGGCACACCCGGAAGCTCTTCGCACCAGTTGAAGACCACAAAGTTGTCAGGATCGAAGTCCGTGAGGGCCTTTTCCAGGTTCTGGTCCGTCAGCGGTACGGATGTGACAGGATGGCCCAAATCGCGCATGGCATCGCCCAGGCGTTCGGTTTCCTGCAGCGTCTCGTCGCGGGCGGGTGTTTCCCAGCTGGGGTCCAGATTATAAAGCAGGAGGACGGGCAATTCGGATGGATTTCCGTTGCGTGCCATTCTCATTCTCCTACGTTAATACTATTATAACTCTAAGCGACTATATGCGCCCGCACATTGCTTAGTACTAGATAATGTAAAACTATGCACTGGATTGCAAGATCAAATTAAAAGGCAAATGCGCTTTAGCACGTGGATTAAGCGAAAAAGGTCGATATGTGACATAAATATGCCAATCAGACTATCTGCGTAAAATTTTAAAGTTTCATTGCTTGGGCTTAGATTTCAGGAATAAGAACGAATATATAAAAATGACGAGGTAGCTGATCCATGCCAAGTGAAGGAGCGGGGCAAGCCCCAGTCGCTCGCCCACGGGACCCAGGCCCATGACGAGTAATCCCGCCATTCCCCAGGACCCTCCGACAATAAGTCCCATTCGCTGTCCAAAATCGAACCGCGACCGGGCATAGCGCGAGAGGCTGACCACCAGGGGGTAAGCCGCGTACAAAAAGAAGCTTGAGAGCATGAGTAGCCAGATGGCGGCCGCATGGCTTGAGAGCACCAGATAGGCGACGAGGAGCGGGATGCCCGTGCCGAGTGACACCTTGAAGGCGAAGGAATAGCCTTTGCGGTGGGCGACTCCACCCCAGAAAAGCGAGCCCAACGCCCCTCCGATGCCGAAAAAGAAGACCGAACGCCCCCCGAAACTCAGAGGGAACCCCATCTTGTACAGGTAGGTCGGCAACAGGCTGGTGAGAAGGACGGCCGATAACGATGTCAAAGTCCCAACCAGCAGCAGGGCGCCGAATGGGAAGACGGGCACGGGCGAATGGGGCGCGGTCGAGGCAGGCTGGGCGCCCGGTGTCAGGCGAACCCCGGAAAAGGGCATGATGGCCGCCATCAGGAGGGCCAGGGGAATCAGCCAGAGAAGCCCCGGCAGGCCCAGGCGTTCGACCAGGCTTCCGGCCAGCCAGGCGCCGGAGGAAAACCCGGCAAAGCCCCCCACCATGAACAGAGAGGTGGAGATTGAGGAAGGAATTTGATGCAGCTCATGCACGCCGCGCAGGCCTTGGGGGTGAATCCAGGCGATGCCCGTGCCGCCGAGGATCAGCACGCCCGCCAGCCAGAGGAGCTGATAAGGCCCCGGCGGGATGATGCCGATCAGGGGGATCAGGGCGGCGAGCAACAATCCGATGCTGATGACCCAGGGTTTATTGGAGCGGGTTTTCACATGTCCGCCCGCCACCTGAACCATGTTGCTGGTCATGCCAAGCAGGGTGATCAGGGCCAATCCGGTTGAAAAGGAGAGAGAAAAACGCTCGCACAAGACGGGCAGCACGGGACTCAGGATGCCCCCGAGCAGGTCCCCGGTCATGTGGGTGAGGGTCAGCAGAAACAGTTGCAGGGCTTGTCCAAACATGGTCAGGGCTCTTCCTTCAGCAACTCGGCATCCCATGCTTTCCGGACGGAATTGACCAGCCGGAGGCGGGTGCAGCCGGGCAGCTCCGGGATGGCCAGCGGACGTTCGCGCACCTCCCCCCGTTCGAGCAGTTCGGCGCGGTAGACCCCGCCGAGCAGGCCGCACGGGACGGGGGGCGTGAACCAGGCGCCGTCCATTTCGTAAATCACATTCGCAAAGGTGGCCTCGGTGATTTCGCCCCGCGGATTCCACAGCAGGACGTCGTCGGCCTTTCCGCGCGATTCCCGGGCGTGTTCATAAAACGCGCGGTGCGTGGTTTTGTGGTAAAGAAAGGGACTGGCCGGGTCAATGGCCCCGGGCGCCAGCACAAGTCGGAAAGGAGCCGGCAGGTCGGTCAGGAGCGCGGCCGCCCATTGTGGCGGCCCGTCCTTGGGCAGCACGAAACGGATCCGGTGGGGGCGCGGCGGCAGCGGGGACGCGCCTTCCTGCAAACGCCGGCGAACGGCATCGGCGTCGAAGGGAAACCCGAAATAGGAGGCGGAATCGCGCAACCGGGCGAGGTGGCGCTCCAGGAGAAAGTATCCCTCTTCCGGCGTCCACAGCAGGGTTTCGAGCAGGGAAAAGGGCGGGAGCCGGCGGGTCAGGATGCGGGCCTTGACCCGGCACTCCTCCCATTCGCCCTCGGGGGTGGAGTCCCACACGATGCCGCCGCCGGTGCCGTACTCGGCCGTCTGGGCGGCGCGGTCGATTCGGGCGGTCCGGATGGCGACATTGAACTGGGCGCGCCGGCCCGGGCCCGCGAACCCGATGGCGCCCGTGTACGCCCCGCGCGGGGTTGTTTCCAATTCAGAAATAAGGGCCATGGTGCGGGCCTTGGGCGCGCCGGTGATGGAGGCGGCCGGAAAGAGGGCGCCCAGGATTTCCGCCAGTCCCGCGCCCGTGGCGCAGCCGACCCGGCTGGTCATCTGCCAGACGGTGGGATAGGGTTCGACCGCGAAGGGCTCGTCCACGGCGACGCTTCCGGTGCGGGCGATGCGGCCGAGGTCGTTGCGCGCCATGTCGACGATCATCACATGCTCGGCGCGGTCCTTCCCGGAGGCCGCCAGTTCGGCCGCCAGGCGCCGGTCCTCGGCCGGCCACAGCCCCCGGGGGCGGGTCCCCTTCATGGGCTTGGTGAAAAGCGCGTCGTTGTCCCATTCCAGGAACAGCTCCGGCGAGGCGCCGCACAGGGCCCAGTCCGCGGTTTCCAGGAAGGCCCCGTAGACGGGTTCCTGGGCGTCGATCAGCGAGGCGAAGAGCTCGCCGGCGGAGCCCGCGAAGGGGGCGCGGAGCCGCAGCGTGTAATTGACCTGGTAGGTGTCGCCCGCGCGGATGTGGTCGCGGATGCGGCGGATGGCGCGGGCATGGGCGGCTTGTTCCACGGTGGGCCTCCAGGCCACGGCGGCGGGCGGGGCGGGTCGGGCGGCCAGGGCGGAGCGGGGGATTGCCACCGGTTCCTCATAGATGGCGAACCAGAGCAGGGGCAGGGCGGGGTCGGGCGGCCGCGTGAGGAAAGCGGGGTCGAAGGCGGGGGCGGCTTCGTAGGCGATGAAGCCCGCGGCCCAGCGGCCGCGGCGCGCGGTCTGCTCCTCCACCTGGCGCAGGAGAGGGAGCACCTCGGCGAGGCTTCGGGCTTCCAGCACGGCCAAAGGCTTTTCGAATTGCAGCCAGCGTTGCGTGCGGAATTCGAACAGGCGGATGGTTGGGGCGGCGTTGGAGGGGCTCACGGCCGGGATCCCAGCACCCGTTGCAGGAGGGGCTCCAGGGTCTGCATCTCGTAGGGCTTCTGCAGGAACCCCGCAATGCCCGTGAGGTCGAACTTGCGATAGGAGGCCTGTTCGGCATGGCCGCTGGAGATGATGACCTTGACATCCGGCCGGATGCGCCGCATTTCGTGATACGCGGCGCATCCGTCCATGCGCGGCATGGTCAGGTCCAGGATCACGGCCAGGATCTCCCCCGATTTTTCACGGAAGATTCGCAACGCCTCCTCGCCGTCCTGGGCGAGCAGGGTGCGGTAGCCGCAGCTCATGACGAAGGCCTTGCAGAGGGAGCGGATGATCTCCTCGTCGTCGACGATCAGCACGAAGCCCGAGGCTGGCGTGGGGCCGGGTTCGCCCGCCGGCGCGGCGGGCGGCGGCGCAATGGGGTTTGGCTCCGGGGCGGCGCTCTCCGGGGCGGGGAAGAGAATGCGGATGACCGTTCCCAGGTTGGGCATGCTTTTCAGGAACAGCGCCCCGTGATGGCCCCGCACGATGCCCAGCACCGCCGACATCCCGAGCCCCCGGCCCGTGAACTTGGTGGTGAAGAAGGGCTCGAAGAGGCGCTGCTGGACCTCCGGGCTCATGCCGCAGCCCGTGTCGGCCACGTCGAGGAAAACGAACCGGCCCGGTGGCGGCTTCTCCGGAAGCCGGCTTTCGGCCAGTTCGGCGCCGGAGTAGTCCCGCACGCCGGTGGAGAGGCTGACCGTTCCGGTGCGCTCGCCGATTGCCTCCGAGGCGTTGGTGATGAGGTTCATGACCACCTGCTGGATCTGGTCCGGATCGGCCCGGAAATCGGGCAGGGCGGGGGAGAGCGTCAGTTTCAGCGTGACGTTCTGGGGGATGGCCGTCTGGAGCAGATGGGCCTTTTCCTCAATCAGGCCGTTGAGGTTCATGGCCTTGATCAGAAAGAGGCCTTTGCCGGAATAGTCGAGCATCTGGCGGGTCAGGTCGGCGGCCCTCTTGGCGGCCGCCGCGGCCTGCTCCAGCTTCAGTCGTGCCGGCGTGTGGGGCGGAAGGTCGTTCTGGGTCAGTTCCAGGTTTCCCAGCACGGCGGCCAGGAGGTTGTTGAAGTCGTGGGCAATGCCGCCGGTGAGCACCCCGAGGCTTTCGAGCTTCTGGGTGTGCAGCAGATGACGTTCCATCTCCAGCCGCTCCTCCTCGTTTTTTTTGCGGTCGGAAACATCCCGTGAAACGACAACGACCTCGCGGGGTTCGCCGGTTTCCGGCGCCAGCAACCGCTTGCCCGAGGTTTCCAGCCACCGGTAGGATCCGTCCTTGTGACGGTGGCGAAACAGGATGGTGATGGTCTCCGGCTGGGCGAGCATTTTGCGAAAAGCGGTCCGCACGTTTTCCGCATCGGCGGGGTGGACGCGCTCCAGCATGTCCCAGCCCACCAGTTCCTCCGGTTCGTAGCCAAGGGTCGGGCGGCTGGCCGGGGAGAGGTAGAGGTAACGCCCTTCCGGCGAGATGCGGCCGATGACGTCGCTGGCGTGTTCCGCCAGCAACCGGTACTGGGCTTCGCTTTCCTCCAGAGCCTCCGTGCGCTGGCGAACAAGGGCTTCGAGCTGAATCTGGCGGTTGCGGAGGAAGCCGACAAAGAGCGCGGAGGGCAGCGTGAGAAGAAGGCCCACGAGCCAGACCGCGCCGTTTTCGCGAATGGGGTGGGCGGCCATAAAAGCGCGCGTGGGTTTGGAGACGATCACGTAGGTCCGGCCGAAGATGAAAAGAGGTTCGGCGATAATCAGGCGCCGGGGGTCGAGATGGTTGAGGATCGAGCGGGTGACGCCGTCGTGCGGCAAGGCCGCCAGCAGGCGGGGCTGGCGGGCCTCCGTTAAATCGAACAACCCGAGCTCCAAATAGGATTCTCCGGCCCCCTCCTGATTGGCCGTCCGCAGCAAAAGTTCCCTGGGGCTGATAAGGGCGTTGATGAACCCTAGAAGAGGCCGGGCGTGCCCGGGGCCGTTGGCCGATTCGGGGGCGGCCACGGGATGGGAGGCGATGATGGAGGGGGGGGTCTGCGGGTGGGCGATGAAGAAGAGGGGCGCTGTCGCGCCGGGCAGCCCCGTGTTCAAAACCGTTTCCAGGCTGGCGCGACGGGTGGGCTCGGACCCGATGTCGAATCCCCGCACGGAGGAGCGCGAGTCGGGGATCGTGTACAAAACAGGATAATAGACGGGGCGGTGCGAGACCGCGACGGGCCTGTTTTTGGCGTTCATTTCCCAGACGGTGAAATCGGGTGTTCCTATTTTAGTTTCTTCGAGGAAAGGCGAAAGCTTTTCGGCGCGGACGGCGCGGATAAAGGAGAGCGATTCCGCGGAATTGAGTTCCAGCAAGGAGCCGGCAAACGTGTGGAATTCCGAAGGCGTCACGGTGATGCTGCTTTCGAAAAAGCGGGCCACCGCCGCCAGGTCGGCGCGGATGGTGTACATTTCGTCCCGGATCCGGCCTGCTCGCGAATCGGCCAGCCGGTCGAAGAGGGCCTGGCGCCTTCGGATTTCCATTTCCCGCACGACCAGGGCAAAGAAGAGGGTGCCCGCCACGCCGCAGATAACGATCATGAGGGCTTCGAGATGTTGCAGGCTCCCCGTGCGGGTCCGGTCGCTCCGGTCGCGCAGCGGAATCCGGTCCAGGCACGCCAGCAGGGCGAGCAACAGGAACAGGGTCCCGACGATGGGCAGCAGGCGGGCTTGCGAAAGGCTCAGCCGCCAGGCTTGGAGCGGCCAGTCCACGCCAACCAGGAGCAGGGTTTCGCCCGAGCGCGGATCGCAGATCGGGGCGTAGGCGGTGATGAAGGTTCCGTCGGCATGCGTGACGGGGCCGGCGAGGAACGGTTCCGCATTATGGAAAGAGGGGAATTGGGAGGCCTCGATGTTGCGAAAGCTACAGCCCCGGGTGATGGATGACGCGGGGGCGGCCGGCGGGCTGTGGGGGCCGTAAACGGTGCGGCCCTCGCGAAGCGCCAGTGTGTAAATGGCGCGGCACGGATAGAGCCGGTGGATGGCGGCCAGCTGGGCGGTCAACCGCTTGTAGCGGGGCGTCTCGCGGTCGGCGGGCGTGAAAGTCATCGTCTTGATGTCCAGGGGGTGGATGGCCTGGGCCAGCGAGGCGCTCTGCTCCAGGGCTTGGGCGCGCAGCTGGGCCTCGACGTGGCGGGCGCGCCATTCCGCGCCGCCCCAGCCCAGGGTGATTAGGGTGGTGAACACCAGCGGCACCAGCCAGGGCTTTTCACGGGCACGCCGCGCCGGCGCCGTCAGGCGATTGCGGAAATTCCAGATGCCGGCCAACGCGCACAATACGATGGAAGCCCGTAACGCCTGGATGGGGAAGCCGAAGGTCAGCAGGAAGGATTCATGGTTCAACCAGGAGGCGGGGACGAAGGGTGCCTTGGGGGTCACGACTTCGCTGATGGCCAGCACGAAAAGGGCGATCGCCGCGAGGAGCAGGCCCCGCCGTTTGATGGTGTCCGCTTCGTTCCATACGCTGTGGCCCACGGCGAAGGCGGCCAGCAGGCCGGCCGGCAGGCCCGCCGCGTAGCGGACAGAGGCTTTGAGTCCCGGCAGGCCGTGGGGCAGGGCCAGGCAGGCCAGCAGGGCAAGCAGGGGCGCGAGCCACGGACCGCAGACGGGGCGGCCCTGGAGTCGCAGCGTTCGGCGGCCGAATTCCACCAGGGCGACGAGCGAGAGGCAGAGGAACAAAAAGCGCAAGGCGGGGAAGATTGCGAAATCCACCAGGCTGATGGCCAGCATGTCGAGCCATTTGGACAGGCCGTTGAATAGGCCGGCAAAGGCCAGCCAGAGCCAGGCGCGGGGGGCCGGATCGGATTCGCTGATGCGGCGGCAGAGGGCGGCGATCAAAATAAAGGAGAGACCGTAAACGAAATAGACGTAATCCATGTTCTTTCCGAAGAAATTCACCACGAAATTACCCCCGGTGTTCCTCTTGCGCGAATAAGAGGCCAGTATGTCTGTTTTTACCGGATTTGGAAAGACGTTTGATCGGTAGGGCCGGGTGTGGCGGAAAAACTGGAAATAATCGGGCGGATTGGGTAGGGTGAAGGATCAAACGGGGGGAGGCTTTGTCATGGAGAAGTGCAATTGGGTGGACGGGCGTTCGACGTCGCTGGAATGGGAAACGTTGGCCCGGCCTTTGGCGATCCTGCCGGTGGGCTCGTTCGAGCAGCACGGGCCGCATCTGCCCCTGACCACGGACACCATCATGGCGGAGTATTTTGCGGCTTTCCTGGCGCGGACGCTCGGCGGGGCCCTGCTCCCGGCCATCCCGATCCTCCAGTGCAACGAGCACAGCGGCTTCCGCGGCAGCGTGGGGCTGCGGCCGGAAACGGCCATCGCGATTTTCCGCGACCTGGCCGATGCTGTGGAACGGCAGAATTTCAAGCGCCTGCTGATTATGAACGGCCACGGCGGCAACTTTGTGCTCGGGCCCGTGGTGCGGGATATCAACCGGCAGGACCGGGCGCTCAAGATTCTGCTCATGAATTGGTACGACTGGGATCAGTCGCCCGAAGGGCAATCCTTCAAGCAGGGGCTGCATGCCGACGGGTGGGAGACCTCGGCGGCCCTCGCGATTTGTCCCGAGCTGGTGCGCGATTTTTCGAACTTGGAACCCGAGGCGGCCGCCTGGCGGGTACAGCCGTCGGATTTGAACCATTTCGGCATGGGCGTGTTGCGGCCCCGCGGCTATTGGGGCGATCCGCGCGGCGCGAACGCCGAAAAGGGGCGCGCGATCATCAAGTCGGTGGAGGAGAATCTGCCGCGCGCGGCGCGCGAGCGGCTGGCGTGGATGGACGCGCAGCCCGAGTATGCGGGCGGCGGGCGGATTATGGTGCGACCCCTGGAGCGGTGGGACCTGGCCGACGGCCAGCGGCTGGCGGAGGCGGCGGGGTGGAATCAGCGGCTGGAGGACTGGCAGATGATCCAGGCGCTCTCGCCGGCGGGCAATTTTGTGGCCACCCGCAACGGGGGGGTGGCGGGCACGGCCGTAACCGTGAACTATGCGAACCGGGTCAGCTGGGTGGCCATGGTGCTGGTGGATCCGGCGTTGCGGCGGCGCGGCGTGGCCACGCAGTTGATGGCGGCCGCGCTGGAGAATCTGGCCGCGTGTGAGACCGTCAAGCTGGACGCCACGCCGGCGGGCCGGCCGGTTTATGAGAGGCTGGGCTTCAAGGTGGAATACGAGCTGAGCCGGCTCTATGCCGGTTCGGTTCCGGCCCTGCCGCCGGCGGGTAATCGGGTGCGGCCGATGACGGAGGCGGACCTGGCGGCTGTTTCGGAAATGGATGCGGGGGCCTTTGGCGTGCCGCGGCGCGAGTTGATGGGGCGTTTGCGGGGGCTGGCCCCCGAGTATGCCTTTGTGGCGGAGGGGGATGGGGGGCTGGAGGGTTTTTGCATGGGGCGGCACGGGAAGCAGGCGGAATATCTGGGGCCCGTTACGGCGGTGAATGAGGCGACGGCGCGCGAACTGGCGTCGGCGGTTTTGCGGATGGTGCGGGGTCGGGCGGTTATTGTGGATTTGATTCCGGGACAGGCGGTCTGGCAGGGCTGGCTGAAGTCGCTCGGCTTCGCGGAGCAGCGGGTCCTGACGCGGATGTACAAGGGGTCGAATGCCCATCCCGGCCGGCTGGAATTGGTTTTCGCCATTGCCGGGCCAGAGTTTGGGTGATTTGCGCAGGGCAAACGCATGAAAAACCCGAGTGCCAGCCGGGATCGCTTTCGAGGAGCGCCTGAGCCGGGGAACTGGCCGGAAGCGGAGAGCCCGTGGCAAAAAGATGCTTGAAGTCTGCGCTAGGGGTCAAGTCCCGACAAACGACAAAATGATTGACTCTTTGGCGCGATTTTAAGATTTTAGGGGCATGGCAAGACCCCTGCGAATTCAGCTTAAAGGCGGCTGGTACCATGTTACGGCGCGACGCTGGAAGGGCGAGCGGTTGTATTATGACAAGGCTGACCGGCTTCATTTTCTCGATCGCCTGGGCGCGATGG
>JAWOJA010000047.1:0-68385 GCA_046484345.1 Kiritimatiellia bacterium | reverse complement strand
GGAATGAATCAACGGGATATCGCCGGTTTTCTAGGCATGGGAACGGGCTCCGCCGTTTGCCGCCAGGTGAAACGGCTCAGAGACCGGCGCGAACAGGATTCAAGGCTAAATGCTCAAATTGAAGAGGCCGAAGAGGCTATTGAAAAGAGCAAACAGCAGCACGGGAAGTCATAAATATCAATTGTCAAGGGTTGACCCCAATTGACCCTGTGGAGGTCTAGGTCTGGTCTCGGGCTCTTCCTTTGGGGTTATTTCCCCAGCGCCTTGCGGAACTCGCGGGTGAGCATCGGTAGGACCTGGAAGAGATCGCCCACGATTCCAAAGGTGGCGGCCTTGAATATGGGGGCGTCGGGATCCTTGTTGACGGCCACGATGATGTCGGAGGAGCCCATGCCCGCCAGGTGCTGGATCTGGCCGCTGATGCCGAAGGCGAAATAGATTTTCGGGCAGACGGTTTTGCCGGTCTGGCCCACCTGGTGCGGATAGGGCATCCAGTTCGCATCCACGGCCGCGCGGGAGGCTCCCACGGCGCCGCCGAGCAGGTCGGCCAACTCCTTGAGCTGGGCGAAGTTTTCGGGCTTCTGCATGCCCCGGCCGCCCGAGACGATGATCTCGGCGTCCGCCAGGTTGAGCTTGGAGCCCGTGTCGGGGACGAAGGAGAGGCGGCGGGCCCGGGATTTGAGCACCTCGGCGGCCACTTCGGCCATGAGCACCTCGCCGGTGCGGGCGGGGTCGGGCGCGAGCGCCTTCATCACATGGGGGCGAACGGTCGACATCTGGGGCCGGGCCGAGGGCGTCACGATGGTGGCCAGGATGTTGCCGCCGAAGGCCGGCCGGGTCTGCAAGAGTTGCCGGGTGGTCGGGCAGATGGCCAGGCCGGTGCAATCGGCCGTGAGGCCGACGTGCAGGGGCACGGCCACGCGGGAGGCCAGGCTGCGGCCCAGCGCGGTGGCGCCGAACAGGACGATGGCGGGCTTGTGCGCGCCGCAGAGGCGCAGCAGCGCGGCGGAGTAGCTTTCATCCTGGAAAACGGCCAGGGCGGGGTGGTCCACCACGATGACCCGGTCCGCTCCGGCGGCGATCAGCGCCTGGGCGCGGTCCTTGACATTCGAGCCGAAGAGAATGGCCACGACTTTCTGGCCCAGGTCGGCGGCCAGGGCGCGGGCCTCGCCGAGCAGTTCGAAGGTGACGCTTTGGAAGCCCTTGTCCAGGGATTCGGCGACAACCCAGACGTCTTTGAACGCATCCAGTGTTTCGCTCTTGCGGGCGGCCTCGATGGCGATGGCGTCGGTCGGGCAGACGTTGACGCAGGCGCCGCAGAGGGCGCAGACGGTCAGGTCGATGACGGGGGGTTCCCCGCCGGGCTGGGTCATGGCGGCGTAGGGGCAGGCGGGGATGCAGGCGCCGCAGCCGACGCATTTTTCGGAATCGATTTTAATGGGATCGCTCATGGGGGACACCTCAAAAATGGGATTAACGGGACGCCTGCTGGAGGGCTTCCTTGAGTTTTTCAATCAGTTTGGGGACGGTGACATCGGGGTCGCCTGTGAAGATTTCGCCGCCCTGCCGGGTCGGGGGCGCGAAAACCTTCGACACGCGGGTGGGGGAACCTTCGAGGCCGATCCGGTGCGGGTCGCAGCCCAGGTCGTCGGCCTTCCAGACGGGGATGACGGCCTTTTTGGCGGCCATTTTGCCCTTCAGCGAGGGGATGCGGGGCTCGTTGATCTCCTTGGTCACGGTCAGCACGCAAGGCAGGGAGGACTCGATGGTTTCGAATCCGTTTTCAAGGGAGCGCTCGGCCACGATGCGGTTTTCTTCGATCGTCTCGATTTTGCGGACGTAGGTGATCTGGGGAAGGTCGAGATGAGCGGCGATGCCGGGGCCCACCTGCGCGGTGTCGCCGTCGATGGCCTGCTTGCCGCAGAGGACCAGGCTTACGTCGCCGAATTTCTGCACCGCCTTGGCGAGGGTGTAGCTGGTGGCCCATGTGTCGCTGCCCGCGAAGGCGCGGTCGCAGATGAGCACGGCGTCGTCGGCGCCCATGGCGATCGTTTCGCGAACGGCGGCTTCGGCCTGGGGCGGACCCATGGTGATGACGGTGACACGGCCGCCAATTTTGGCCTTGAGGCGAAGGCCTTCCTCGACGGCGAACATGTCGAAGGGGTTGACGATGGCGGCCACCCCTTCGCGCATGAGTGTGTGTGTTTCCGGATTAATGCGGACATTACCGGTTTCCGGCACCTGCTTGATACAAACCACGATGTGCATGGCGCTTCCTTTGGGTAAAGCCGTCATATTATACTTTTTTGAGGTCAGTTGGCAAGTGTTGCCTTGTTTTTGCCTTGTTTTGCCGTGCGGGAATGCTTGACTCCGCCTCCCGGCCTGACTAGGTTACCTGCCGAGCAAACACAGGAGACAGGCCATGTCGAGACCCTTGAGCAAGCTGGCGCCGGGATGGTGGGATTATACGACCCTCGATAACGACATATTGGCGGATGCCGCGCGGTTGACCGCGAAGGATCTGCCGCAACTGGCCCGCCCGGGGTTTTCCGTCAAAATTTTCGATACGGTCGAGGAGTTTTACACGGCCGAGGCGCTCGAATACATCGAGGCCTGGAAACAGGCCACACCCGGCAAGCCCGCGGGCATCTGCGGGCCGATCGGGCCCACCGAACAGCTGCCTCTGGTGGCGCGAATCGTCAATGCCATCGGGCTGAAGTTGGATAACGCCCATTTCTGGGGCATGGACGAATGGGTGCTCGACGGCAAGTCGGTGCCCGAGACCCATCCGCTCTCCTTTGCCCGGTGCGACAAAGCGTTCTGTTTCAATCGCATCAACAAATCGCTTCGTATGCCCAAAGAAAACCTCCATTTTCCCGCCACCCACTCCACGGCCTATTCCAAAAGCTATGACGCTTTCCGTTGCGTGCTGATGCAGGGCGGGCAGGGTGAAATCAAACATTGGGCTTTCAACGATCCGCTGCCCCGCGAAGGGGCTTATAAGAACCGGCCGCCCACACCGGCGGAATACCGGAGCCTGAAAACCCGGCGGGTCACGCTGCACCCCGTCACTATCACGCAAAATGCGCGCACTTCCGGCGGCGGAAACGTGACTCTGGTGCCCACCGAGGCCATGACTGTGGGGCCGGTGGAGACCTGGAAGGCGGAGAAGGTTTCGATCTGGCACCCGGGCCATCACGATAACCCCTTCGGCATGCGGCTGACCGCCCTTATGATCTCCAAACGCCTGGCGGATGCGGCCGTGCCGATGTCGCTCCTGGCGGATCACCCGAATGTGCAGTTCAACTATCTGCGCTCCGGAATCGGTTCCGTGGCAGTTGAAATGCATTGAGGAGCGGAACGTTGAAGCGATGGAAATACCTGGGATGCTGGGGCGGACTTCTCCTCGCGGGCTGGGCCTGCGCCGCAGAGCCGCCCGAGACGGCTCATTTTGACGGAGCCGGGCGTCTTGTGATGCTGGCGGCCGCCGGAGAGCCGGTCCGGGTGACCGGCGAAGTCCGGGTCGCGGGCCCGAACTGGGGGTTTATCGGATACGGCACGACCTGGGCGGCCACCGGTGTCGTCTTTGCCGCCGCGGAGGGCGAATCGGTCTGGAGCGGCTTCATACCGCTGGCCAACGGCGGGCTGGCCCGTTACGAGCAGCGGGTGCAAAGCCTGACGAACGGCGCCAGGATCAGCCTGGAGGTGAGGGCGGAAAACGACCTGCCCCTTGAGGGCGTCTACTACGGTCTTCAGTTGCCGGTGCGGGATTTTGCGGAGGGGCAGGCCGCGTTTTGGCGCGGAACCTCCGTTGTGGCAGCGGCCCAGGCACCTTCGATATACAAATCGGAACAGAATCCCCGTTTTCTCAACGGCGACGCCGAAAGGGTGACCGTGCAAGCCGATCCCTATCGGATCCGGGTCGGGCTGGACCGGCCCCGGGCGGTGGTTTTGCAGGACGACCGGGAATGGGGCTCGTTGTCCTACACTTTGCTGATCGGCTTTGGCCGTGGGCCCCGGATGCCGCGCGGGGAGACGGCGCGTCTGAATTTCACGCTGGAGTTGGCGGGCGAACCCGACAGGGATCCGGTGCAGGTCGTGCTGGCGCCGAACGAGCCGGCGGGGGAGCGTTTCGAGGGGTTCGGCGGCAATTTTGTTTATGGGCTCGATTCCGCCATGACCACCTCGCTTATCGAGCGGCTGGAGCCGGTGCGCGCGCGGGTGGAGATGGCGCTGTTCGATTGGGAACCGGAAAACGACAATACCAATTCGGATCATGCGGCGTGGTCGCGGTTCGAGGCGCGGGATGTTGAAGGCTCGGCCATGCGCACGCGGTTTGAGCTCGCGGCGCAACTGGCCAAGCGCGGCGTGCCGTTGATGATCAGCGTCTGGTCGTTGCCGGAATGGATGTACGAGGGGCCTCCGCAGGGGCGGGGGGTTGGCAGGCGGACCGTGCCGGAGGGCCTCTGGCCCGAGGTGCTCGAAAGCGCCGGGACCTATCTGCTCCATTTGAAAAACCGGTACGGTGTGGAGCCGGAGTTGTTTTCCTTCAACGAGCCCGAGCTGGGCGTGCGCGTGTTGTTCACGGCCGAGCAGCATCGCGACATGATCCGCCGGTTCGGGGAACGGTTCGAGGCGCTCGGGTTGAAGACGCGCGTGATGCTGGCCGACGTTGCCCAGCCGCGCGGCACGGAGAGTTATGGCGTGTACGCGCTGAGTGATCCCGCCTGTATTCCCCGCATCGGGTCCGTGGCGTTCCACACCTGGGGCGGGGGCACAGCCTTGGAATACGAGGCCTGGCGGCGGGTCGCGCGGAGGTTCGGGCTGCCGCTGGATGTGACCGAGCTCGGGTTGGACGGGGGGGTGTATCGAACCCCGCACGAGATGGCGACGCCGCGTTATGCCATCCAGGAGGCTCATCTGATGGTGCAGGTGCTGGCCCACGCCCGGCCCCGCAGCGCGTTGCTTTGGGAGTATACGGACGATTATCCGCTGCTGGCGGAAAGCCGCGACGCCGCCGGCAACGTGATTCTGCGGGACACGCTGCGATTGCGCTTCCTGGAGCAGTTGATCCGCGGGACCCCGAAGCCCGCCGAGGCGGTGGGGGTGCGCAGTTCGCGGCTGGAGATCGCGGCCGCCGCTTTCCGTCCGGTTGATGCCATAAAAGGGACAAGCCTGGTGTTGCACCTGGTGAACGCCAGCGCGGCGCGGCTGGCCGAAATCACCGGACTGCCCGAGGACTTGAAGCGGATGGAGGCCGTGATCTTGCCGGTGGCGGGCGCGGTTCCGATCAAGAAAAGCGTGATCGTGAAACAGGGCCGCGCGGAGCTTAAGTTGCCGGCCTGGTCGCTGGTGACGCTGACGCAGCGTTAAAAGCCGCCAGCTGCCGGTTGGGATCCGGGCCAGTGAGCGGCTCCGCTCCCCATCTACTTGATTCTGTCGAGCAGCCGGAGAAGACCGTCCAGGATGGTGAGGGGATGGGGCGGACAGCCGGGGACATACAGATCCACGGGCACGAGCGAGTCGGCCCCGTTATGGTTCCGCGCGTGATCGATGTACGGTCCGCCCGCGATCGCGCAGGCCCCCACGGCGATGACCAGCTTCGGCGCGGCCACCGCGTCGTAGGTTTTCTTCAGCGCCAGCTCCATGTTGCGCGTGACCGGCCCCGTGATCAGCAAGCCGTCGGCGTGCCGGGGCGAGGCGACAAACTGGATGCCGAACCGGCTCAGATCCCAGCCAACCGTGTTTAACACATTGGTGTCGGCCTCGCACGCGTTACAGCCGCCGGCGCTGACCTGCCGCAGCTTGAGGGAGCGGCCGAAAAGTTCTTTCATTTTCGCGTCCAGCGCCGCCGCCCGCTTGACGGTTTGCTGTTCCTGCGTAATGACCAAGTCCTCGCGCTGGCGGGCCGAGAGGCGGTAGTCGGTCCCGTAGGAGATCGCCTTTTGGGGGCACGCGATAGCGCAATCCGTGCAAAAGAGGCATTTGCCCAAATCGATGCGGATGGGATTCCCCAAACGGATGGCGCCGGTGGGGCAGGCGGCGGCGCAGTCGCCGCAGCCCTCCGGGCAGCGCTTCGCGTCGATGACCGGGCAGCCGCGAAACCGGTCGGGCAACGGCGGGGGCGGGCCGTCGGGGTATTGAATCGTGCGGTGTTTCTGCTGCAGCCGGGCGAGGATTATCTTGTACATGGCAGATCCTTAAAGGTCGTGTCCGCAATAGGACAGGCTGAAGCTTTTGTTACAAATCGGGAAATCGGAGATTTCCTGATTGCGCAGCGCGCAAGCGAGCCCCATCCAGTTGTGGAAGGAGGGGTCCACGACTTTGTAGCGGTTGAAGCGGCCTTGCTCGTCCGTGATCGCCGCATGGCACACCTCTCCGCGCCACCCTTCGTTCAGGGCCACGGCAAAATGGCGGTGCGCCGTCCGGCCGACCGGGGCGAGGATGGGGCCGCCGGGAAGGGCGTTCATCTGTTCCCGGATAAATTCGAGGGACTGCTGGATTTCCAGCCAGCGCACATAGGCGCGCGCGAAGACGTCGCCGGTGTCGTAGGTGGCGACGGGGATATGCGCGAAGCGGAAGAGACCCGACGGCTGATCGTGGCGGACGTCCCGGAAAAGGCCCGAGGCGCGGGCCGCTGGGCCCACGAGGCCGAGTTCCAGCGCGACGGCGCGCGACAAGGGACCGGCATCCTCGAAACGCGCCATCACCGACTGGGTGTCCCAGAGCAGGTTGACCGCCACGGCCGTGTCCTTCGCCACGGCTTCGAGCCGTTTCAGGAACTCGGCCACGCGCGCGGCGTCCACATCGAATCCGACGCCGCCCGGGCGGACCAGCCCGCGTCCGAACCGGTTGCCGCAGAGCAGCGCCGTGAGATTCAGGAAATCGCCGCGGATGCGGCCGCAGAAGCTCGCGGTGGGCAGAAAGCCGATATCGTTGGCGAGCGCGCCGAGGTCGCCGACATGGTTGGCCATTCGTTCCAGTTCCAGGGCCACCCCCCGGAGTGTTTGGGCGCGCGGCGGATTTTTGCACAGCGCGAGCGCGCCGAGAAGTTGGCAATAGGAAGTGGTATGGGCCACGGTTGCATCGCCCGACAGGGTTTCGGCGTAGTGAAGGGAGCGGGTGTTCGGCCCGCCGGCGAGGGCCTCCTCCACGCCGCGGTGCTGGTAGCCCAGCGCGATTTCAAGGTGAAAGACCTCTTCGCCGTGGCACTGGAAACGGAAATGGCCCGGCTCGATGACGCCCGCGTGAACGGGGCCCACGGCGACCTCGTGGACCTCGTCGCCCTCGACGCGGAAGAAATCGCCCACGCCGGGCAGGATGGGTTGGCCGGCCGGCCGGTCCCACGCATCGCGGCCCGTCCAGGAGCGGCAATAGCGCACGGGCTTCATCCACGGGTGGCCGAGCGGTTTCAGCCCGAATTGTTCGGCGATTTCCCGTTCGAAGAGGTGGACCTGCGGGCAGCGCGGGGTGATCGACGGAAACGAAGGGCCCTCGATTTCGGTACGGGCCACGGCGAGCTGGTTTTGCGCGTCATCGGCGAGCACGACGAAAAGCGCGGTCCGATCGGGTTGCGAAGTCGAAGCGCCGAACAGGGCCGAGACGCGCTGGTCCGCCGCCACGCCGTCCAGGATGGTCCGTTCGAAATCGGGAAAGGCCACTGTGGGAATCGCATCCAGCGGAATGGCCCGGCCGTTGGTGATCAGCGCGACGTTGGCGGAAGGTTGATTCACGGGCGGCCCTCCATAAAACGGACGGCATCGTGCAGCCAGCCGCTCAAGGGGGGCGGGATGTAGAGGCCCAGCAGCAGGACGAGCGCCATGAGGCCCGCCACCGGCGCGCCGGTCAGCCAGCCATCGCGGTAGGGGGTTTCGCGCGCGCCCGGGGGAACGCGGCCCTGCACGACGCGCAGGACGGTGCCGCCCATTCCGACAAACACGACGAGCAGAAGAAAAAGGTACAGACCGCCGATGCCGACCCGGCCGGCGTCGAAGGCCCCGTTGAGGATGGAGAACTCGCTGACAAACGGGCCGAAGGGCGGGGACCCCGTGATGGCGAGGAAACCCGCGAGAAAAAGCGAACCCGAGAGCGGCAGCCGGCGGATCGCGCCGCGCACGAGCTCCGTGCTCTTGCTGTCGTAGGCCCGGTGGATATTGCCGGCGGAGAGGAAGAGCACGCCCTTGGTCATGCCGTTGGTCACCACGTGCAACAGGGTTCCGAACAGGGCGGGGCCCCCGATGCCCAGGCCCAGCGCCAGGATGCCCATGTGTTCGACGCTGGAATAGGCGAGCATGCGTTTGAAGTCGCGCTGGCCGACCATGAAGAGGCCCGCCACGGCCATGGAGAAGAGGCCCATGAACAACAGCAGCCGCGAGACGTAGGCGCCCTCGCCGGCCGCGAGGCAGATGTGGTAGATCCGCAAGAGGGCCAGGAACGCGCAACTGGTCACGCCGCCCGCGAAGATGGCGCCGACCACGCCGGGGGCTTCGCCGTAGGCGTCGGGTTTCCACGTGTGCATGGGGGCCAGCCCCATCTTGGTTCCGTATCCCACCAGCAGCAGAATGAAGGCCGCGTGCAGCCAGGGCTTCGAGAGCAGGGGCGCCTGTTCGAGCAGGCCTTCGACCGTGAGGGTTGAGGCGAGGCCGGCATGCACGGAGGCGTAGGCCAGAAAGAAGGTGCCCAGCAGCGCCAGGGCGATCCCGACCGAGCCGACGAGCAGGAATTTCCAGGTGGCCTCGACGCTCTTCTGGGTGTGGTTGAAATAGATCAGCGGCGCGGTGACCAGCGTGGCGGCCTCGATGCCCACCCACATCAGCCCCAGGTGATGCGAGACGGTCACCAGGCTCATGATGCCCAGGAAGCCCAGCAGGCAGGCGCAGAAGACGCGGTTGGGGCGTTCCTGGCGGTGGCGCAGGTAGCCCACCGCATAGAAGGAGCAAAAAAGGAACAGCGTGCTGACCACCAGCAGGATGAGTTTGCCGAGGGGATCCAGCACCAGCCACGCGGTTGGGGCCCCCGTATGGGAGCGCGTCAGGGCCAGCAGGGTGAGTGCCCAATGGCCGAGGGCCGCGCCCGGCAGCAGCCAGGGGCGCCAGCGGTTGGAAGGCACGGCCGCGGCGGCGGCGGCCACGAGAAGAGGGAACACGATTAAAGCGATCAACACGGCCTACTCCTTCAACGAAACCAACCGCCGCGTATCCATCGAAGCAAACGACTGGTTGATTTTATTCACGATGATGCAGATGACAAAGACGCCCACGAAGAGATCCAGCAGCACGCCCATTTCCACGACAAGCGGCATGGCGTTGATCAGCAACATGCCGAAAATGAAGATGCCGTTTTCCAGCACCAGGTAGCCGAGCACCTGGGAGAGCGCCTTGAACCGGGTCGTGAGGAGAAGAAACCCCGTCAGCACGGTTGCAAAAGAAGCGGGGACCAGCAGCGAGCCCGTGTGCTCCGCGGCGAGGGGCAACTGATTGGCGAACAGGAGGGCGAAGACGGTGCCCAGCGCGCCGAGGATGATCGACGGCAACAAGCCGACCAGGGGCTCCACTTCGCGCTTGATGTTCGCATCGCGCAAGGCGCGCACCATCATGGACGGAATGACGATCCCTTTGAGCGCGAGGGCCGCAATGGTGGCCAACCCCACCGCGAGCGTTAGATGGCCGTGCGCCAAAAGCGGGATAAGGCTCAGAAGCGCGCCCTGCGCGGCGACGATTTGAATGACCGTGATAATGCGGCTGGTGCCGAGCGCGAACAAATTCATCATCAGCACAATGACCAGAATCGCGTTCAAAATATGAGTCATAGGGTCACCTTACTAGCAGGATAAAACTAAATCCACAAAAAAGAACCGCGCCCACGAGCAGATAGGGAACGTGCCGCATTTGGAGCCGCGCCATGATGGATTCCACCACGCCGATGAGCGCGGCCAATCCCGACAGCTCGAGGAGAAGCAAGGGCCAGTTCAGCCATGCCGTTGCGAGTTGTACGGGCGCGATCACATGCAGCAGCACGCTGCCCAGGACAAAGAGCTTGATGGCGGCCGCGTAGAGAATCACGCCGAAGAGCGGGCCGCTGTGATCGAGCACCATGACCTCATGGATCATGGTCAACTCGAGATGCGTGTTGGGATCGTCAACCGGGATGCGGCACGTTTCCGCCAGCAGCACGATAAAAAGCCCGATGGCGATCAGCACCAGGGGCGCGACAACCGTCGGCGCGAATCCGCCGGCGGGTCCGTGCAGCAAGCCGGTCAATTCGAGCGATCCCGATATCTTGGCCAGCACGAGGAGGGCAAAAAACAGGGCGGGCTCGGAAAGGCAGGAAAAGGTCACTTCCCGCGCCGCGCCCATACCCTCGAAGGCGGAGCCCGTATCCAACGCGGCCGCCGCCGTGAAAAAGCGGGCCAGGCCGAAGAGGTAGGCGAAAAGGATCAGGTCGCCCGCGAACGCGATCGGCGCGTTGAACCGGCCGAGGGGAATCAGCAATCCCGCGAGCAGGACGGTGGCGAGCGTGACAACGGGCCCGGCGCGGAAAATCCAGGTCGTGGTCGAGCTCAGCACCAGCCCTTTTCGGAACAGCTTGGCGAGGTCGTAATAGGGCTGGAGCAGGGGCGGGCCCGCGCGCCCGCCAAACCAGGCTTTTGTCCGGTTGATCACGCCCAGCATGAAGGGCGGGAAAAAAAGCAGCAACGCGACATGGATGCAGGTGTCAATCATCGGTTATCTCCCCCAGACAAGCAGGACGCACAGGACGACCAGGATGTAGAGCACGTAGAGGTGGGTTTGTCCCTGCTGCAGGACGCGCAGCCCGGGGAGCCGGCGTCCGACCCGGCGGAACAGGGGCAGGACCAGGCGGTCGAGAACGGTGTCGGGCACGCTGCTCGAAAATTCGGCGGAGCCGGGGAAGGGGCCCCGAAGAGCCGGGCGGCGGCTTTTCGGCCAGAGCAGGAACGCGCCGAGGGTCACGAGCGACTGCCCGAACGAGGAGCCCGTGTACTGCATGCGCGGGGTGGGGCGCGCGTAGCCGCAGTCCCATGTCCCTGTTTTAGAAATAAACGATGTCCGAGGGATCCGTTTCAAAAACAGCACGACCAGGCCGATGAGAACGACCAGCAGGAGGCCCGCCACCGTAATCCCGCGCCAGGGAGCCAGACAGGCGAGGGTGCCCGCCGGGCCGGACCCGCCCGACCAGGCTTGCACCGCGCGGTCCAGCAGGGGCGAGGCGACGGCCGGGAACAGCCCGATGCCCGCGCAGGCGCCGGCCAGGACGAACATGGGGGCCAGCATGCGGCCGGAGGGATCGTGCGCCGCGCGCGTGTTGTCGTAACGCGCCGTGCCCAGGTAAACGGTTCCGAGCACTTTGACAAAACAGGCCACGGCCAGCGCGCCGATCATTGAAAGCGCCACGGCCGCCAGGGCGGCGGCCGGGACGCCCGCTTCCGTGCCAAGGCCCAATGTTCGGAACAAACCCGAATAGAGAAGCCATTCGCCGGCGAAGCCGTTCAGGGGCGGCAGGGCGCAGATGGCCGCCGCCCCCACCACGAACAGCGCCATCGACCGCGGCATCCGCCGGGCGAGCCCGCCCAACCGGTCCATCTCCCGCGTGTGGGCCGCATGAATGATCGCTCCCGCGTTGAAGAAGAGCAGCGACTTGAACAGGCTGTGATTCCACATGTGCAACAGCGCGCCGCCCAGGCCGAGCAGCATCCAGTCGGCCCGCGCATAAAAGCGGCCCAGCAGCGCCAGGCCAAGGCCGATGGCCACGATGCCGATATTCTCGATGCTGCTGTAGGCGAGCATCCGTTTGAGATCCCGCTGGGCGATGGCGAAGACAATGCCGGCGATGCCGGTGAAGGCCCCGACCGCCAGCAGGGTCCCGCCCCACCAGGCGGCGGGAACCGGCAGCAAGGCGGTCAGGCGCACCAGGCCGTACACCCCCATTTTCAGCATGACGCCCGACATCACGGCCGAGACGTGGCTGGGCGCGTTGGCGTGGGCGCCGGGCAGCCAGACGTGCAGGGGCATCAAGCCGGCCTTGCAGCCGAACCCGATCAGGGCCAGCACGAAGAGCGTTCCCGCCACTTCCGCCGGAAGCGTGGCAGCCGATTCGAGGGCGAGCGAACCGGTTGCCTGCTGCCAGAGGGAAAACAGGGCGATCAGGCACAGCGTGCCGATGTGGGTGGCGACCAGGTAGACCCAGCCGGCGCGCCTGACCTGCGGGTTGTCCTCCTCGACGGTTGCGGCGAAATAGGCGGCCAGGGCCATCACTTCCCAGGCGATCAGGAAAAGGGCGCCGTCGCGCGCCACGGTGACCAGCGCCATGGAGCCGGCCAGCAAGCCGTAAAAGAATCCCAGTTTGCGCCCGTTTTCCGGATGCTCCGTCTGCTTCCAGTAGTCCAATCCGTAAATCGAACCCAACGCCGGGATGAGGAATACGGGGAGCAGGAACACGGCGCTGAGGGGATCGAGGGTGACGGCAAACTGGCCCCAGGGCAGAACCCAGGGCACGCGCAGGGACGGCGCGCCGCCTTCGAGCAGGGCGGCCGTGACGGCGCACAGGCCCAGCCCGCTGCCGAAGAGCAGGAGTCCGGTGGTGATGCGCTGGCCCGCGGCCGACCGCGAAGAAAAAAGCAAACCGGGCAGGCCGCTAAGGCCCATTGCCGCGATCGCCGTTAAAACCATCCACACGCTCGACATGATCGAAAGCCCTCGTTTCTACGTTTTCCCTTACTGTGCAAAAAGGCCAACCAGCAGATCCCGGATTGATATCAGGGTGCTCAACATCACAATCAGCGTGATTAGGATGTAGAGCACATAGTGCTGGATCAAACCCTGCTGAAAGCGGCGGAACCAGGCGAAGACGCGCTCGACCCGATGGCCGGCCGGCAGGAGCATCTGGTCCAGGACCGTGTCGTCTACATGGCTGTGCATGGTCGCCGATGTCGGGAAGAGTTCGGACAGGCGGGGGCGAAGCCGATGCGGGTGAAGCAACCAGCGGAACATGCGGATGATGGTCTGCGCGAAGGAGGAGGCCGTGTACTGCATCCGGCTGGTCGGGCGGGCGTAACCGCAGTCCCACGTGCCCACTTGCGGCGCGAGCCGGCAGCGGGCGGAGAAGAACAGGACCAGCCCCGCGCCGAGGGCCACCAGCACCATCGCCAGGATGCCGATTTCGCGCAACGGGGCTATCCGGTGGAGGCGGGCGGCGGCCATGTTGAGCTCCGGGCACCAGCTCGCGACGACCCGGTCGAGGGTCGGGGCGAGGAGCGCCGGAGCCAAGCCGATCAGGGCGCAGCAGGCGGCGAGAACCATCATGGGTCCGCGCATGGCGAGAGGGGATTCATGGGCCTGGGCGCCGGCGGGGGTGCGCGGGGTGCCGAGAAAAATGGCGCCGTAGACTTTCACGAAGCAGGCCAGCGCGAGTGCGCCGATCATGGCCAGAACCGGCACGCACGCCGCGGCCGTCATGCTCGCGCCGTTGGACAGGGCCGCCCGCAGGAGGCCCAGGTAGACGAACAATTCGCTGACGAAGCCGTTTAGCGGGGGCAGTCCGCAGATGGCGACCGCGCCCACGAGAAACAGCGCCGCGGTCCAGGGCATAAGCTTGGCCAGGCCGCCCAGGCGGTCGATTTGCCGCGAATGCGCCCCGTGCACCACCGACCCGGCGCAGAGGAACAGGAGGGCCTTGAAGAAACTGTGGTTCCACACGTGCAGCAGGCAGCCGGCCAGACCCAGGGCCACCCACTCCGGCCGGCCGGCCGACCGGCCCAGCATGGCCACGCCCAGGCCCATGAAGATGATGCCGATGTTTTCGACACTGTGGTAGGCGAGCAGGCGTTTCAGGTCGTGCTGGGCGATGGCGTAGACAACGCCCAGAAGTCCGCTGCTCGCGCCCAGGAGCAGGAGCAGCCCGCCCCATGCGGCCGGGGCTGCGGGTAGAAGGGAAAGAAAGCGCACCAGACCGTAGACGCCCATTTTAAGAACAACGCCCGACAGCATGGCGGAGACATGGCAGGGGGCGTTGGCATGGGCGCCCGGCAGCCAGAAGTGCAGCGGCATGAGGCCGGCCTTGAGGCCGAAGCCGAAAAGCGCCAGAAAGAACAGGCCGTTCAGCAGGCCCAGGCTCAGCGTGCCGCCCGTGACGGGAACCCAGTTGTAGGAGCCGGTTGCCCGGCGCCAAAGGACGAACAGGGCGAAGAGGGTCAGCGTGCCCACATGGGTGGCGATCAGGTAGATCCAGCCGGCCCGGCGGCTCTCTTCGCGCTGGTCTTCCGTGGCGACCAGGAAAAAGGCCGACAGCGCCATGATTTCCCAGCCCAGCAAAAAGGACAGCGCATGCCGGCCGATGACCAGGAGGGTCATGCCGGCGACGAGGAGGCCCCAGAAAAGGCCAAGCTTCCGGCTGTTTCCCGGGTGACGGTGGTGGGGCCAGTAGCCCAGGGCATAGAGGGAGCCCAGCGCGCCCATCAAAAAAACAGGGACAAGGAAAAAGGCGCTCAGGGCATCCACGCCGATGAGCCCGTTTCCCAAAGCCGGCCAGGGGAGGGTGGCGGGCTCAACCGGCGCGCCGCTCAGCGCGATCGCCGAGCCGGCCAGTCCGGCGAGGGCGCCGCCGGCCATGAATCCGGCGGCAAGCCGCTGGCCCCGGCCGGAGGAGCGGGATAAGAACAGACCCGGAACTCCGCTGGCGGCGGTCAGGCAAAGGGCAAGGATGACGAGGTTAAGGGAGGACATGGTCCGTTTTCGAGGTGGGAATGGCGGCTTCCGCGCGCAACAGCGTGTCCATCAGGTCGTCGCGCGAGGCCTGGCGGTCCAAAGCCGCTTTGAAATCCGCGTTATTGAGCACATAGCAGAGCCGGGCGATCAGGTGAAGGTGCGCCCGTACGGAGGGGCTGATGAGCGTGAAGAGTGTCTGGACCGGCTGCCCGTCGATGGCGTTAAAATCGATGGGATGTTCGAGAAAGCACAGCGTCACGGTGGGCTTGGAGACATGTAACACGACGGGATTGCGCACGTGCGGGATGGCCACGCCCTGGCCGATTCCGGTGGAGCCCAGGGTTTCGCGCGCCAGAAGGACCTGGTAGAGGAATTCGCGGTCCACCTCTTCGGGCAGCTTGAGCACATCCACCACAGAGCGCAGAACGGCGGGCTGGTCGATCCCGCCAAGGCGGTAGGCCACGCCGCCCGCCTTCAGGGCATCCGACAGGCTGGGCAAGGCTGTTTTGCCGGGCTCATCTTCCGCGAAAATCTCGGGCGAAACCGGGATTCGGCGAGCGGTGGCCCATTCCAGAAGCTCGGCGCGGTTGAAGCGGATTTGTTCATTAATCCGGTAAGAGGGAATCGCTTCCTGCTTGATCCACCGATAGATGGTTTTTTCCGAGACGTTGAGAATTCGGGCCGTATCTTTAACCGACAATTGCATAGCGACACTCCAAAGGGCAAATATGCCCAGCGTTAGACAAGTCAGTAATTTATCACGGGATGTCCGGAAATGTCAAACGGGGGGCCGGCCCTTGCCCGGACAAGGGCGCATCTCAGAGTTTTCGTCCTTGTCCGAAGCCGACCAAATTCCAGCATTGCGCTAACCCGAGTTCGTCAGTTTCGAGCGCAAAGTAACTAATTTCATGCCGCGAGCGAGTTCGGACAGCTGAGAGGCCGCGCCGGACACCGGCCCGAAGCAGCCGGTTTGGCGGTCGGCGCTATCCGCCCCTGCCCTCGGGGCGGGGGCGCCTGTCGCCCTCGCGCCCCCGCTCGGGCTCCACCGCCAAAGCGAACTGGCGATGGCGGAGAACTGGTACGAGAGCACCGCTCTGGAGGATCTGCTCAGCGTACAAAACAGGCAAAACAGCAAAACAGGGGTCAGGTCTTCTCATTTTACATTGACACGGTAATAGGGGTTTTGAGAACTTAATAGATATGGCAAGACCTTTGCGGGTGCAACATCCGGGCGGCTGGACCCACGCTATGTCGCGTGGAATCAACAAGCAACCGATTTTCTTTAATGATCGGGATCGGAATCATTTTCTCGGACTGCTGGGAGCGGCGGTGGAACGGTTCCGCATACGCCTGCATGCCTATGTCCTGATGGCAAACCACTTTCATTTGCTGGTGGAGGCCCCGGAAGGGAATCTGAGCGCCAGCCTGAAGTGGATCAAACAGTCCTACTCGATGTGGTACAACCTGAAGCACAACCGAGTCGGCCCCCTGTTTCAGGGCCGATATAAAAGTATCCCAATTGAAAACGCCGAGTGGGCGTTCGAACTGAGCCTCTACATTCATCTGAATCCGCTGCGGTTGGCCCGGTTTAAATTGAGCCGGGTTGAACGGCAGGCGGGCGCGGTGCTTCCCGAAGAACTGCCTTCGCGCAAGGAGGCCACGGTATTGCGCCAGGAGTTGCGCCGGTATCCCTGGAGTTCTTACCAGGCTTATGGCGGGTATGTCCGCACGCCGGTCTGGCTGACCACGGAGACGCTCCTCGGGCGGGCGGGCGGAAAAGACCGCCACCAGACTTATCGCGAGGCCGTGCAGGGGCGGTTAACGGTCGGCGTGGAGGGCGATTTTCAGGAACGACTGCGCGATGCGGTTGCCGTGGGCTCGGAGTCGTTCGCCGAGGGGATGCGGAAACGGCTTAGAAACGCGGGCAGGGAAATAGCCGGCCACCATGCCGTTCGTTCAAAAGTGGATTTCGAGGCCGTGATTCGCGCGGTGGAGCGGGAGATGGGAGAGACGGTGGACCGGGGGAAGCGAGGCGGTTTGGGGAGGGATATTGCACTCAAAATGGCTCGGGATTGTTGCGGGCTTACGCTACGCGAACTGGGGGAACGCATGGGCGGACTGGACTATGTGTCGGTCCATATGGCGGTTCGCCGGTTGGAAAAGAAACTGGAGCGCAACAAGCATCTTCGCCAACGGATTACAGTATTGAAAGCTAAAATGTAAAATGAGAAGACCTGGCCCCTATGCTTGCGACCGGATCAGGGCCTGCTCCGCGGCCACCGGGTGACCCGCCCGATCAAGAACCATGCCAGTTTTTGGCCGGTTGAACGGTTTTTTGATGCGTTTGCCCTGAACGGTGCCCCGGCACGGGCAGGGCATCTCCTGACTTGCGCTGTCCGTTTCGATTAGGCATCATCCTCACCATGAAAACTCAACTTTAGCCTGTATTCTGGGGCTGGCGGCACTAACCGCGCCCGTGCGCTGAACATGTAAACAAGGAATCCGGTCATGCGAAAACATCGTCTTCTGCTGGCCCCGAGCCTGTTGTTCTTTTTGGGTGTATGTGCCGCTTTTTCCGCCAGTCTTCCACCCGAGATAACGGGACTACTCGTGATATGCAACAAGGCGGGGACCCCGCCGGCCACGGTCGTCAACCGCCTGCAAGAGCTCGTCAATCGCAACGACCCCGCCATTATCGGATTGTTCCGGGAGGAAGCGATCCGGATCGGCGGCGGCCCGGGCAAGGGGGACACGTTTATGAAAAAGGTGTTCGCCGCGGTCGACGAGTGCGGCCTGACCCTCGCGGAAAAGCTGGCCGCCCAGGCGGCGGACGAGGTGGGCGACGGGGTGGAGGCGGTCATCCGGACGGGCTCCTCGGGCGACCGGCATATGAACCTGAAAAAAATCATTTCCACCGAGGGCCGGTATTCCATACTGACCTCGGACGACGACATCTCCTTCCTCGGGCCGCGCGGCGAAGAGGCCGCCGAGAAGTTTAACGAGCTGAAAGCGTTAAACCTCAAAAATGCGCGTTGTAAAGGCTTTGCGCTGTCGCCCATCGCCGATGCCACCAGCTACGATCTGATGGTCAAGCAGATCAAAGACCCCGAAGCCTTCGTCGGCGCCGCGGGATTCGGCAAGATCAAGCAGGAGATGCTGGAAAAGGGGGGCGCCATCATCCTGCAACGCGAAGGAAAAGAGTTGAAACCGGTGGCCATCACCATCGGGGACTACATCGAAAAGAATGCCGGCGGAACGCTGGCGCAACTCATGGACGTGGCGCAAATCACCTCGGACCTCAAGAAATTCGGGCCCTTGACCATGTATGCGAGTTGCGCCCGGCAGATGTCGCACGCGGGCGTTTCCGAGCGCGAGAAGGTCAAGTACCTGCTGCGGATATACGCCGCCATGGAGGCCGCCGGCTCGTTTCAGGATGCGGCCGCGCTCGGAAGCCGGCACCTTCCCGGCTATTTTCAGACGGCCGGCAATCTTCTGGCCAAGGCCTATGCCGATAAGACGGGTCAGGCCGCCACCAAACTTCTGTCGGCCATCGATGTCGGCAAATTCCAGGTGGATGCATTCGAAGCGGTCATGCTCGGCACCTGCGGCAAGATGGCGGCTCTCGTCCGGCAGGCCGAGAGCGAGGCGGGCCGCGGCGCCGTCAATATCGCGAAGCATCCTGAACTGCGCCGGATGATTCACGAAATGGCGGCGGGCTTCTCCCTGTTGCAGATGACCGGCCACGGCCAGATCATCGAGGACGTCATCCCGTCCATGTTGAAAGCCCTTGGCGGCTCCGTGGCCGACAACACGGCGCTGCTCTACAAAGTGCTTTACACGGCGGCGATAGACGCGGGAACCCTCACGGCGGAAGCGGCGGAAGAGGGGATCAGCCGTGGCGTTTCAACGTGGGTGCGGGCCGGTTCTTCCCAGGGGCTGGTGGATGGCATGAAAGAGGCCGGCGCGACCGGCAAGAAAACGCGCCTGCTTCTCGCGGAAGTGGGCGGCGAACGCCTGGCGGGCACCAAGGCCGGCGAAGGCGCCAAGCAGCTCCGGATGATGCTGGAGCAAAACAACGGCGACTCCTTCATCTGGAAAATGCTGAACAGCGAGACCGGCCAGAAGTTCGCCGTCGAAGCCATCGCGAACGCGCCGTTCGTCATGTATGCGATGTATACCGAGTGGCAGAAGGGCGAGATGAAAGATCTCAGCGACGCCGCCTTCGTCGTCATCGAATTCGTGCCCATGGGAAATTCCATCAAGAAGTTCGGGTGCGAAGGCATGACGGCGGGAACCGTCCTCATGTTCGCGAAAGAAGGCCTCTACTTCACCCCGGCCTGGCCGCTCGTTCTGGCGGGCGATGTGCTGGTCATGGCGTGGACCGTGGGCGGCGCCGTTCAGATGCAGAGCGAGAGCGAGGGGCTCGTGGACCTTCTGGTCTATAATGGAACCTTCGACAAGGAGGGCGACGCCTATACGTTCAAGCAGCTGGATTTGCCCGGCGGCACGACCGTTCCGCGGGATATCCTCTACAAGTGGATGTTCGAGACCAAGTATGTGAAAATCAAAACCGCCAATGCGGGCTTGGATCTGCGGATCAACAATCTCTCCGAAAAGGCGTTCAACGTGTTCGATTCGTATTACCTGGCGAACGATCCCGCGCTGGCGCAGATGCGGGCGGCGGCCCAATCGCACCTCGACGCCATCAACTGGAGCGAAGCGTCCGGCTATTTCGGGGGGGGCTATCTGATCTGGATGGGCGGATTCGAATACATCGTCAACAACAACAAGGATCAAAAATGGGCAAAGCTCTATGAAAGTCTGAAGGGCCAGGTGGAGAAACGCAAGGATGAGGTGCAGAAGGACTGGATGGTTCCCCAGCTTATCGCCCTGGCGGAGAAAAAATATGCCACGCTGAACGCCGAAAACGATCTGGCGCTCCAATTGGAGGCGTTGCAGGCGAAACTGGAAACTCTCCGGGGTTCGCCGCTTGGCGTGGACCTGGCCGCCAAAGTCACGGAACAGGCCAATGCGTTGGGCGCGGCCGAAGACAACCTGTATGCCAAAGTGGTGGTCGGGGTGAAGGACACGCAGGAAAAGAAGCTGATGCGCGGCGAATACTGGCAGAAGGCCTTCGCGACCTATAAGGCGATCTATGACAAGAACGTGAACATTCCGGGCACCCTCGAAGCCCGCACGGGCTACGGGCACGCCCGGGTGCTGCATTTTGTGTGGACCGGGGAATTCGAATCGGATTTCCGGAAATCCGAGCAATCCCGCGCCGGCTTTGCCGCGGAATTGAGCCACATCACGGCGGACATCGCCAAGATCAAAGGCGAGAAACCCACGCCGGAGGACAGCGTGGATAAACAGGCCTTCGACTACCTGGCCCGGGTTGTCTTCCCCTGGAGGCAAGCCCTGGACGCCTCGGACGCGGCCGCCCCGCGCGAGGGGGCTGCTTATTTCGCGGAATATGAAACGGCGCTTGAAAAGGTGCGCGCCCTGTATGGACAAAACAAAGACTTCAATGAGCTCCTGAAGAAAGGAACCCAGCTCGTCGTGAACCCCGCGCCGGTGGCGATGGACGAATCGGCGGAGGTCGAGTTGAGGTTTCTGGATAAAACCCTGGCCAGGGAATACGAGGCTGGCGGCCTCACGGTAACCTGGTCCGGTTTCCCGGCCGGCCGGTTCAACGCCACGGAGTCCGATCGGAAGACACGATTCAGCACGGCGCGGCCGGAGCCGGTGCTGCTGACGGCCACCGTGGACCGGACCGGGTTGCTGAAGGGCAGGGGCCGGATCTCCCGGCTGGTGGCGGTGACCGTTCCGGCCGGATTCCTCTCCCTGGAAATCAACCCTCTCCGCCCGCCCGCCAAAGGCGAATTCACCGCCTATGCGGACGTCCCCGAAAGGTTTTACGGCAAGGCCGGAAAGGGGTTCCACTATCGCTGGAGCGCGGAGGCGTGCAAGGTCGAAAACAAGGACAGCACGACCGTCAAAGGCACTGCGCCTGCCGCGGGCAAGGGTTCCGTGCAGGTGGAACTTTGGGTGAACGACTTGAACGGCAAACCGGTTGTCCTGGCCCGTCGCAAAGCCGACGTCTCCGTCCAGAACGGCCCCCAGGCTTTAGCACTCGACGTGAAGGGCCCGGCCCAGACCCCCGTCAAGTCGTCCGTGGCGGCGACCGCGTCGTTAAAAGCCCGGGATCCCCTGGTCGCCCGGATGGCCGCCACCGTTGTCTTCGAATGGCTGGAGAACGGCAAAATCATCGCGACCGGCCCCCGCTGGGTACCCGACACCTCCAGGGCCCGCCAATATCGGCTGACCGTGCAGGGCGTGATCGGCGCCGGCAAGACGAAACAGGTGCTGGCCGCGGCCGCCTACCGGCTGGACGTCACGGATGCCGTCAAGCCCGACGAGATGGAAGAGGAGGAGGAACCGGAAGGTCCCGCCGACACGAAACCAAGCAAGGCAGCCGGCGTGGAAACCGCCACGGGAAGCCTCAAATGGGTTCCAGCCAATCCTTGCGCCGGCATGCCGGTCATCTTCAAGGTTCATTTCAACAAAAAGGCGGCAAAACCGTTTTACTACTGGTTTGTGGACAATGACTACAAGGCCGACCTGCAGACCGCTCATTCCAAAGACCCGGAGTATCGGCATCGCTTCGACGTGGGCGGCACGCACACGATTACGTGCGTGCTGTATGACGACGCGAACCCGTTCCTCTTTAATAAAAAGGAGGGCTTGGGCGTCTGCCAGGCGAGCGTGACGCTGGACGACCGCTTGAAGGTGGAAATCAAGTCGCCGGCCGCGCCCGTGGTCGGCAATTATATCGAAGCCGGCGTGACACTGGATCCGGAGATTGCCGCCGATGCGGGCTCCTACCTATGGAGCGTGATCCCGGCGGAAACTGAAGTCCATTTCGATCGTTGGTCAGATGCTGGGACGATCAGAACCGCCGTTCCCGTCATGAAGCAGCAATTGCTGGTCCACAACGCGGGCGCCGTGAAAGTGGCGCTGACCATCCTGCGGCGCAATTCGGACAATCTTCTCGGGATCGGATACTCCGATCCCGTCAAGGTGGAGAATCCCGCGATCACGTACTCCGGCGAGTGGACCAAAAAGCCCACGGGGGTGGGCTTCTTTCTGAACCGTGCTCCTTTTTCGAAAAGTTTCGGATCACGGTTTTCCGATTTCGTGGGGGTTGACGCCAGCATTCATGTACAGCTGGGACAAGCCGGCGATACCTCCTTGGAAGTCGAAGACGGCGCCACGAAGGCGCCTTTTGTGTCGGGCTATTACAAAGGCGAAATGACAAAGAGCTATAAGGAAGATCCCTCCGACCTCCAGGGGCAGGCCATTTACGGAGAGGTCGAGGTCAAAGCCCGGTTTGAATCGGTCGGACTCTGGATAACAGGCTCCATGAAAGGCTTCACGTACTTGGACAAGATGCCGGAGGCCATGGAGTTGCTGAGAGTGGAATCCAAAAAGGCCTATGAGGACATGCTCAAGACAATCAACAGCCTGCAGATTCAGGCGGCGGCCCCCGGCGACACCAATGTCAGCGCGGGCGAACTGGAGGTGCGGCTCGAAGCCGACGCCACGTCCCTTCTGCCCGGCGAGAAGGCGGTTCTGAAGGCGTTTGCCTCCGGCGGACAAGCCCCGTACGCGTTTGCCTGGCAAGGCCATAGCGACACCGGCGCGGACCCCGCGTCGGCCACGGTGCTCGGCGACAAGGAAGGGGAAAAAACCATCACCGTGACGGTCGCCGACGGCTCGGGGAAAAGCGTTTCAAAGTCCGCCACCATCACGGTGGGCCCGCTGACGGTCCTGATCAAGAAGACCGCGCCGCAAACGGATACGATTTGCGTCGGCGGCGAGGCCGCCTTCGTGGCCGAAATTGGCGGCGCCGACAAAGACCGGACTTTGGCCGCAGATTACAAGCTCCAATGGCAACCGCACCCCGAAGTGACGTTTGCGCCTCAAGAGTCTCAGACCGGCGACGAAACAACCGCCACCTTCACCAAACTGGGAAAGACGGCGGTCTGGGTCGATGTGCTGGCGCGGAAACAGGGCGCATGGGTCAAAATTGGCGAGTCGCAGCAAATCCAGATGGACATTGTCGCGCCTGAGTTCAAACTGGAGTTTGCACCGGCGGCGCCTTACGTCGGACAGGAGATCACGGCCAGACTGGCGTGCAAGCCCGAACTGGATGCCGACCTCCTGGACATACGCTGGCTACCCCCGCCGGCAAACGCCAGGCAGGTGGCCGCCGAGAAGCCCGACGAAATGAAGTTCTACGCCACGGACGATCGCCCCGTTAAAATTGAATCGCTGATCCTGTCCAAGACCGAACGGGATGATCTTGGAAAGGCCGAAGGCACGATCACGGCCAAGCTCTATGAGGTGAAGGTGAGCGCGCCGAAACGGCTTGGCCCGGTTCCACGCGTCTGGAAAGAAGGCGTCGGCCTGGTGGAGGTGCCGGATGCCGTGGCCACGTTCCAGGATGTGACCGTCAGCGCCTCGATCGCCCCCGAACCGCCGGGTCAGCCCCTGCGGTACCAGTGGACCGTCACGCCCGAGGGTTGCGCGCTGTCAAGCCCCTTCAGCCGGGACACCCGGGCCAACGCGAGCCAAAAGGGCGCCTACCAGGCGACGGTGCGGATCTCGGACAAAGACGGAATTGCGCTGGGAACCGGTTCGGGATCGATCGCCGTCACCGTTTCGCAGGACGATCAGAAAGAGGGAACAAAAACGAAGCCGGCGGCCGATGCGTCGAACGACCTGATCGCCAAGGCCGGGAAAGCCCGGCAACTGTTGGCGGAGGGTTACGAGCTCGAGAAAAAAGGCGATTTGGCCAACGCCGTCGCCAAATATCGAGAAGCCCGGACACTCAAGGATGACCCGAAAGTCGCCGTTCACATTGCCGAATTGGAGAAAAAGGCGGCCGCCCTTGCGCAAGCCACAGAACGGATAAACGAAGGCTACGCGTTGGAAAAAGCGGGAAAGCTGACCGAGGCCATCGCCAAATACCGGGCCTCCCTGGCGCTGAATGACCAGCCCGGCGTGCGGAAGCACCTGGCCGAGGTGGAAGCCATGGCCTCCAACAAAGCCAAGGCCGACAACTGGATCGCCAAAGGCTACAATGCCGAAAAGGCGAAAAACTGGACGGAAGCCGTCACGTGTTACGAATCGGCCCAGAAGGCCTATTCCAATCCGAAGGTCGGCGAGCGTATTGCCTATGTCAAAAAACAGATGCAGGCCGACGCGGCAAAACCGGCCATTCCCAGCCTGCCGGTCGCCTCGGCCCCCGCGACCCCACGGCCGGCCAAGCCGCCCACGGCCGGCGCCGCCAAGCCGCCCGCCACGAAGGCGCCGCCGCCGGCCAAGCCGGCCCCTGCGCCGACAACTGTACCCCAAACCAAAACGCCCATGATTCGGAGTCTGACGGGCGTCTTCCGGGGAACCCTGAAGGATGCCGGGGAAAGCATCACGATGACATTGACTCTGCGGCAGGACGGCAACCGGGTGACGGGCCGCATGATCACCACGGACGCATTAAACATGGACGTTCCGTTCAATGCCGCCCTCAGGGGCAATCGCCTCATTCCAGATGCTACGGATGGCGGTGACGATGAACCCGGAGGCGCCATCATAATCAGTCCCGACCGCAACTCGATCACGCTCCATTCACCCGACGGAGCGTTCGTGCTCAAACGGGTCAACTGAGCCGCTATTCGGGGCCTGGTGGGCGTGTGTTTCTGTTACGGGTTGGTGAACAAAACGCTGATGCTTTCGCGGTTGTGGATGCGGCGGATGGCTTCGCCGAGCAGGGGGGCCACGGAGACCGTTTTGATTTTCGAGCTGGTCGGGGCGTCCGGCATCTCCACCGAATCCGAGACCAGCACGGACGAGATGGGGCTTTTGTCGATCTTGGCCAGCGCATTGCCGGTAAAGATGCCGTGCGAGACGGCGACATGGACGGCGCGGGCGCCTTTTTCCATGAGTTTTTCTGCCACTTCGCAGAGTGTCCCGCCGGAAATCGAAAAATCATCCACCACGAGGGCGGTTTTGCCGGCCACGTTGCCGATGATTTCCAGGACCTCGGCATGCTCGTCGTGCGCCACGCGTTCCTTGTCGCCGATGGCCAGCGGGCAGCCGAGGGCGGAGGCGAAGAGGCGCGCTTTTTTGGCGAATCCGGCATCGGGCGAGACGACCACGAGGTCGGGGAGCGCCATTTTTCGGATGGCCTTGCAGAAGATGGGCAGCGCGTAGAGGTCATCCACGGGCACCTTGAAAAAGCCCTGGATCTGGGGGGCGTGGATATCGAGCGTCACGACGCGGTCGGCGCCGGCGGACTCGATGGCATCGGCGCAGACGCGCGCGCGGATGGCGACGCGGGGCTCGTCCTTCTTGTCGCCCTTCGCATAGCTGAAGTAGGGGACCACGGCGGTGACGGATTCCGCGCTGGCGCGGCGGAAGGCGTCGAGCCAGAAAAGCAGCTCCATGAAGTTGTCGTTGACGGGGTAGCCGGTGGACTGGACGAGGTAGACGCGGCGGCCGCGCACGTTTTCGTTGATGCGGACGAAGAGATTGCCTTCGGAGAAGCGGATGACCTCGCCCAGGTTCTGGCGCACGCCGAGGTAGTGACAGATGTTGCGCGTCAGGTTGGGGCTCGCGCTGCCCGCAAAGATCATCATGCCGTCGTTTGTCATGGGTAACTCCTTGGTTTTATCCGGCCCGGAACATCTGCCCCACCCGCTTGCCGAGAATGCAGCCCGCCCAGAGCAGGCCGCACCCGAGCAGGGCCATGGCCCAGGTGCCCAGCGCGGCGGCCACGTTGACGCCGTTCTGGAGTCCGTCGAGAATCGCGTAGAGGGCCTTGGTCAGGGGATAGTAGCGTTCGGTTTGCGCGAGGATCAGGCTGTCGGAGACCTCCAGCATGGAAAACGAGAAGCAGAGGATGCCCCCGGCCAGCAGGTTGGCGGAGATGAGCGGGAGCGTGATGCGCCGGATCACCCGCCAGGGCGAGGCCCCGAGGTTGGCGGCCGCCTCCTCGTAGGTGCGGCTGACCTGTTCCAGCCCGGCGTGCGCGGCGCGGACCATGTAGGGCAGGCGCCGGATGGAATAGCCGGCCGCCAGCAGCAGGAGCGGATTGAGCCGCGGGTCGAGCAGCGTGCCCCGGAAGGTCGAGCCGAAGGCGCCCAGGTACCCGAAGGCCACCACGAGCCCCGGCACGGCCAGCGGCAGCATGGCCAGCGTGTCGAGCCAGTCGCTGCCCCAGGCGCGCTTGCGCACGCAGAGCCACGCGATGCCGAAGCCCATCGCCACGTCCAGCGAGGTGGCCGCGAGGGACAGGCCGAAGCTGTTCACCAGGGCGTCGCGGGTGAGGTCCGTGTTCAGGGCGCGCGCGAAGAACTCCAGGGTCCAGCCCTCGGGCAGGATGGTGAGGAACCAGCGCTTGCCGACGGCCAGGAGCAGCACGCTCAGGTGGGGCAGCACGGCCACGGCCAGCAGCCCGCCCACGGCGAGCCAGGCCAGAAGGGTCCCTTTTTTGGACAGCCGCTTTTCCTTCCGGCCCACGCTCAGCCGGCCCAGCGTGGCCACGCTGCGCTGCCGGGCGGTGAGGCGCTTGCCGATCCAGAAGCCGAACGCCGCGATGGCCAGCACGAAGACAACCTGCGCGTAGGCCCCCGGATTTGTACCGATTTCCGATACGCCGTCGTAAATCATGACCGGCAGCACCCGCCGCATGCCGAAGACGAGGGGGGTGCCCAGTTCGGTGAACGACCAGACGAAGATCAGGGCCATGCCCGCGAAGAGACCCGGGGCGGCGAGCGGGAGCGTGACCCGGCGGAACACGCGGCCCGGCGAGGCGCCCAGATTGGCGGCCGCCTCCTCGAGCGAGGGATCGATGTTGGCCAGCGCCGCCACCAGGTTCAGGTAGAGGATCGGGAAGAGGTGCAGCGTTTCGAGCAGCACGACGCCCGTGAGGGGGAAGGCGCCGAACCAGTCGATGGGCCCGTTGGCGAGGCCGAGCTTCAGGGCCAGCGCGGTCAGCGCCCCTTCGCGGGCAAAGAGGATCTTCATGCCCACGGCGCTGACGAACGGCGGCAGGATCATGGGGATCAGCAGCGCGCCGCCGAACACCGACTTGCCCAAAAACGCGCGTCGCGCGAAGAGCCAGGAGAGCGGCAGGGCCACGGCCGTGCAGGCCGTGGTGACCAGCGTGGCGATGAGGAAGCTGTTCCCCATGGCTTTCACGATGGCCGGGTTGGCGAAGAGGCTCTTCACGTAGAGCAGCGTCATGCCCTCCGGATCGCGAAACGCGTTCACAAAGACATGCAGCAGCGGCCAGATCAGGAACGCGGCCAGGAAGCCGACCACCCCCAGCACCAGGGGCAGGCCGGAAAAACGCGAGACACTCCGGAGAAAAGGGCGCGTGCTCATGGCGTGTCCGGGGCAAGGAGGATGGTTTCCGAGGACGAGACGGCCCAGCGCAGCGTGCGCCCTTCCAGCGCGGCGGGCTCCGCGCCATACCGGTTCAACAGCGTGGCGCGGAGCGTCACGCCGTCCGCCTCGAGGTGAACGGCCAGCGTGGCGCCCACCATGCGGGCCCGGGTCACGCGGGCTTCGAAAACGTTATCGTCGGCCGTGGCGGGCTGGATACCCGGCAGGTCAAGCGGGCGCAGATGCTCGGGCCGCACCATGCCCATGGCCGCGCCTGACACCGGTACGGCTGCCGTGGCCTGCCAGACGCCCCAGGGACCTTTGATGGTCGCCGGGCCGCCGGTGAGCCGGCCGCCCGATTGGATCGCCGCCGCAAAGAGATTGGCCTCGCCCAGGAACCCGGCGCAGAAGGCATTGGGCGGGCGGTGGTAGAGGTCGGCGGGCGCGCCGAGGCCCAGGATGCGGCCGCCCCGCATGACGACCATGCGGTCCGCCAGCGAGAGGGCCTCGACCTGGTCGTGGGTCACGTAGACGAAGGTGATCTCCGTGCGGGCGTGGAGCGCCTCGATCTCCTCGCGCATTTCGTGACGGAGCTTCGCGTCGAGGTTGGAGAGCGGCTCGTCGAGCAGGATGAAGCGCGGATTCAGCACGAGCGCGCGCGCGAGCACCACGCGCTGCTGCTGGCCGCCCGAGAGCTGGCCGGGCGAGCGTTCGCCCAGCCCCGCCATGTCGACCCGCTTCAAGGCCTCCGCCACGCGTTTGGCGATTTCCGCGCGCGGCACCTTGCGCTCCACCAGGCCGAAGGCCACGTTTTCGGCCACGGTCAGGTGGGGCCACAGGGCGTAGTTCTGGAACACCATCGGCGCGCCGCGCTCGTGCGGGGGCAGCGTGGCGATGTCGTGGTCGTCGAAAAAGATCCGCCCCGAATCGGCGGTTTCCAGGCCGGCCAGGATGCGCAGCAGCGTGGTTTTTCCGCAGCCCGAAGGGCCGAGCAGGAAAAAGAGCTCGCCCTCCCGGATGTCGAGCGACACGTTGTCGAGGGCGGTGACGGAGCCGAATTTTTTGGAAACACTTTCAACGGAAATGGCGGCGGTCACGGGGCATCCTCCTGTAGGAACGACTGGTAACGCGCGTCGGCCTCCCGGGCCCAGCGGGACAGGATGGCGAGGCGGCGGCGGGGATTTTTCCATTCTTCGGCAAGCGTGTCGAGTTCGTCCTCGGAGACGGGCGGGGCGCAGAGGCGGGCCACCTCGTCGGGTTTCAGCCCGCGGTCGATGACGGCCTTCCAAGCTAGGCGGAGGCCCTCATGGGCGTCGATGAGCCACACGCCGCACAGGTCGTTGAACGCGCTCCAGCGGCGGGAGGCCTTCTTGTTGTCGTATTTCAAGGCAGCGGGAATTTTGTACGGGTTGGTGGCGGGGGCCCCGGGCTCATCGTAGAGTTCGATCCGGACCGGCATGCGGTAAAGGGAGTGGCGCTGGCCGTTTTGGCCCGCGGGCTGGTAGAGGATCCGCTGGCCTTCGGCGGAGAGGGCATAGTCGATGAACAGGCGGGCCAGTTTTTCTTCCGGGGCGCCGCGCAGGATGCCGATGGCGTCGGGGTTGATGATCGTGTTGGCACTCGGCAGCACGAAAGCCAGCTGGTTGCCGCCGATGGCGGCGATCACCGTCTGGGCGTATTGTTCGATTGCCATGCCGGCGGCGATGTCGCCGGCGGCCACTTCGCGCGGCACGGTGCCGCCGCTTTCGCCGAAGGAGCGGACGTTGGCGCAGAGGCGGGTGATGAGATTCCAGCCCTTTTCGTAGCCGTAGGCCTGGAGAATGATTTCATAGCACATATGCACGGAGCCGGAGGAGCGCGGATCGCCCGAGCCGACCCAGGAGTAGAAGGCGGGCTGGCCCAGGTCCTCCCAGTCCGCCGGCTCCGGCAGGCCGAGGCGGCCCAGGATGGGGCGGGTGTAGAGGATGCCGAAGCCGCTGAGGGCCACGCCGTACCAGGCGCCGCCGGGATCGAAGACCGGCGAGCCGGCCACGGTGGCGGGGATGCCCGCGAGCGCCGCCGGCGGGGTTTCGGAATGGAGCAGCCAGCCCTTGCGGTCGGCCTCCAGGTAGGGATCGATGCCGCCGCCGAAGAGCAGGTCCACCCCGCAGGAGGCGGGATTGGCCTGGTAGCGCGACTCGATTTCCTTGAGGAGCTTGGAGGTGCCGCCCACGTCCAGCCATACCATTTCAACATCCTGCGTGTGGGTCCGGAGCAGCCACTCGCGGAAGGCGCGGGAGTATTCGAGCCGGATTTCGCGGCGGTGGGGCGAAAGGAGGGTCAGGCGCTGGGTGCGGGCGGGGGGCGGGGGGAGGGCGTCCGTATCACCGCGCGTCCAGAGCATGCCCACGTAGGGCAGCGCGGCCACGATGAAAAAGAAAATGCCGGTCACAGTCGAACGCACAGCAGCCTCCGGTGAAATTGGCGCCAACCTTAGCAGTTTGTTTGACGGGGGTAAAGCGGAGAGGAACTATTTTTCGATCGGCCATATCAGGGAAATGCGGATGGCGTCCGTGCCGGCTTCCCTTAAAACTGGCGGCATGAAAACAACTGCATACGCAAAACTGATTCTCATCATCGCGTGGGGCCTTCTCCACTCCGCTTGCGCCCAGGACCCGCCGGAGGCCGTCAATTGGCAGGCCGTGCTGGTGGCCCAGGGGGTCTCTCATCCCTGGGGGTTGACGTGGTTGCCGGACGGCCGGGCCCTGGTCAGCAGCCGCTCGGGAACGCTTCACGTTCTGAATGGAAACCAGTTCGACGAGATTCCGCTCGACGGTTTACCCGCGCCCTATGTCGGGGGGCAAGGCGGGCTGCTGGACATAGCCCTGCATCCCGACGACCAGGGGGGAAGCATCCGGGTTTACATGACCATGAGCCGGGGAACCGGGGCGCGAAACCGAACCGTACTGGTCCGAGGGGTTTTTGACGGCGCGCGGGTTGGAAACTTTCAGGTGCTCTTCAAGGTCAGGCCGCACAAAAGCGGGTCACAACATTTCGGGTCGCGCCTGCTGTGGCTTCCGGACGGAACCCTGCTGATGAGCGTGGGGGACGGCGGGAACCCGCCTCTGGTGATTGGCGACCGGCTTGCCCGGGACCAGGCGCAAAATCTGGCAAGCCATCTGGGCAAGATCTTGCGTCTTACCGAGGACGGCGCTCCGGCGCCGGGTAATCCCTTTATTGGTGTGGCCGGCGCGGTGCCGGAGATCTGGAGCTACGGCCATCGCAACGTCCAGGGGCTGGCCGTCGATCCGGGCGGCCGCGTCTGGGCGACCGAACACGGCCCCCGCGGCGGGGACGAACTCAACCGGATTCGCCGCGGCAAAAATTACGGCTGGCCGCTGCAATCGTGGGGGCTTGACTACCGCACGGGCGAACCGGTCGGCGAGCACTTTGTTCCTGGAATGAAGAACAGCAAAACTCACTGGTCGCCCTCCATTGCGCCGTCCGGATTGACGGCATACACGGGAAATGATTTTCCCGGATGGCGGGGCAGCCTGTTCGGCGGAGGACTGGTGAGCGCGGATGTCCGGCGCATAGCATTGGACGCGAAAGGGAATGTGCGTTTTGAGCGGCGCATTCCGCTCGGCGCGCGCGTGCGGAACGTCCGGCAGGGGCCCGACGGTTTTCTCTACGCCATTACCGATGAGGACAACGGCAAGCTGTATCGCATCGGGCGGCGGCCGTGATGCCGGGCTGACGGAGCGGTTTTCTTTTTGAGCGCGGCCCGAACTTTTTTGACAAATTCGGGATCGCCCGGATACCCGGCGGCCTTGGCCTTTTGGCAGCACTCGCCGGCCTCATCGAACCGTCCTTTCACATAATACACAAGGGCTAGGTTGTAATAAATGATGCCAAGGCCCGGATCGCACGCGAGGCCGATCTCGTATTCCCGGATAGCTTGCGAATACTTGCGCAACTGGAAGTAGGCGTACCCGAGGTCATTGTGAGCTGTCGCATTGCGCGGAACGAGTTCGGCATATTTTTTGAATTCCTCAAGGGCTTCCGAAATACGGCCGGTTCGGGCGTATGCCAAAGCGAGAGACTGATGCGCCGCGGGGAACGCGGGGTTGTTCGATGTAATATGCTGCCAATTCGAAATGGCGCGATCCGATTGCCCCATCAGGGAGTAATAGTACCCTAAATTAAAACGCGCGACCCAATCATTCGGGTGTTTGAGTACGGCCTGTTCCAGGACCGAGACAGCTCCCGGAAGATCTTTTTCGCCAACCAGCAATCGGGCCTTTGCCATCATCAGTTCGGCGTTCATGGGCATCAGAGCCAGTCCCTCTTCAAGGGCCCTATGCGCGCCGATGCTGTCGCCAATGCCGCTTAAAGCCGAGATCAGGCCGGATCGGTGAGCCGAGTTGGTCGGCTCGACGCGCGCCGCTTTACTAAAATAGTCGGCGGCTTCCGGATAGCGGCCCAAGGCATTCATGACGCGGCCGATCCGATTGAGGGCAGGCGTGCAATTCGTGTCCAGCGCAAGAGCTTTTTGGTAGGCGGCCGCAGCGTTGGAAAACAGATTTTGCGCCTCCCACACGTGGCCCATGGCGACCAGAGGTTCCGCATTGGTTGGAAATCGACTTTGTGCTAGGCGACAGACGGCAAGCGCTTCATCGAGCTTGCATAAAATGAGCAAGGCCTGGCTGTGGTCAATCTGCAGTTTAAGGGCGCTGGGTTCCAGCCGGGCTGCCTCGGCAAACGCCTCGGCGGCTTCTCCCCACTTTTGCTGGCCAAACAGGGCAACGCCGACAAGGTGCCACCCGAAGGAAGCGCCGGGTTGCCGGGTTAATCCCTTGCGACCGAATCGGACACTCTGATCAAAGTCCCCCAAATCGCAGTAAATTTTAGACAGCGCGAAATAGGGGTCGGCAATCCAGGGCATGAGTTCGATGAAACGAAAACAGACCTGCTTGGCTTTGTCGTTCATTCCCTTATTCCGGTAGGCGCTGACCAGAGAAACACACACCTCATACGCATAGGGATCGGCCGCCCAGGCTTTCTCAAGAACCTCGATGGCTTCATCATAGGCTCGGGCATCATCAAGACACGCGCCCAGATTTCGCAATATGACGTCGCAGTTGGCATGGGCCCCCAGTCCGGTCTTGAACTCCCGGATGGCGGACTCTTTGTTCCCCTTCTTCCACAAGCAGAGGCCTATTTCGTTATGCGCGTCGCAGAGTTGGGGAGTAGAAACCGAGCGGCCCTTTTGCCGCCGAAGGACCTCGAGAACATACTTTTGCTCCCGGAGCGCCTCGTCGTACTGGCGCAATCCCGCCAAGCCCTGACCCAAGCGGTAACGAATTTGAATATTATGGGGATCGTCCTTGAGCCGCTCCCGGCAGCTGTCAGTGACATTGCCGAAACGGCCCATTAAAAGAAGGGTCCGAGCCGTGATGCTGAACGTTTCGGAAGACGTTGGGAAACGCGCCGTTGCGTTGCTGCAGACGTTCAAGGCGTCGTTGTAACGTTTCATATTGCTGTACAGTCGCGCCAGGCGAAGGGCGGGCCAAACGGTGTTGTGGTTAAGACGGATCGCCGTTGCATAAGAATCGGCGGCATCCATGGGGTTACGCGCTTTTTCGAGGATCATGGCCCTGAAGCACCAGACAACCGAACTCAGGGGGTTGACTTGGATTGCCCGGTCGGCGCATGCAAGGGCGTTTGAATTTTGCTTTTGTTCGGAATAGACCATGCCCTGGCAGGCATAGGCTTCCGCGTTCGTCGGATTAATGGCCAAGGCGGCTTGGAATTCCCCCATAGCGAGACGGAATTGCGCTTCCATATTTTCCGGATCGTTTCGATCGGAAGTAACTTTTCCGTCTCGCATGTCTGCGGCCCTCATGCTATGGGCCACGCCAAGCGCGACATGAAAGGCGTCGTTGGAGGGGGACTTGGCGACAAGCCGTTCATAGTATGATATTGGGTCCTGGGTTGCGGCAGCCGGGAAATTTAAAATGAAATCAGAAATATCAAATGATGAAATAGCCGAGACCGGGATGCTTGCCGGGCAAGGTTCGGACAGAAACAGACTCGTGGTTAAGATGACTAAGGCCAGGGCGGCAGGGCAATTGAGCAGTTTCATGAAATGATCCCTCTGATGGAATACGGAATGTTTCCGAATGTCATAAACGCCGCAAGCTTTGATGACCAAATGTAGGAACAATCCGTACCGAGATGATCATACGCGGTTCGCTTGGAGAGGCAACAATTAAATGCGAAAGGGATAAATGGGTTTGCCCGTCAATCGGCTTGGGGATTGACATTGCTTTCCAGCCGCTCAATTATAGGGACGTGGCCCTGATGACGCCCGCCATGGGCGGCTGCGGGTGCGCCTGCCGCGTGAAATGAAAGGATCCATACGGATGAACGTGAAGTATGCCGCGGGCCGGCTCGTGCCGGCCATTCTTGTTTTGCTGGCGCTGAATGCCGCCGCTGTCCAAGCCGTGACGCTTGAAGCCTGCATCGCCGCCGCCCTGGAGGGCAATCCCGATGTGCGCGCCGCGACCGAGCGGGTTCAAGCGGCGCACGCGGCAATCCGGGAGGCCCAGTCCGCTTACTATCCGACGGTGGGCGCATCGGCCGGCTATGCCCAAACAGACAACCCGCCGCAGGCCTTCATGATGCTGCTGAACCAGCGAACCGTTTCGTTGCAGTCCGATTTCAACAACCCGTCCGATACCGAGAACCTGGCGCTGCGCCTGGGCGCGCAGCTCCGGTTGTACGATTTCGGCCGGCGCGAACTCGACAACCGCATGGCCCGCTATGGAGCCGAAATTTCCCGGCTCGTGCTGAAGGGGTTGCAGAACGAACTCATTCACCAGGTCACGCGCGGCTACTTCGCCGTGCTTCAGGCCTCCGCGTTTGTGGCGGTGCGCGAGGAGTCGGTCCAGACCTTCGAGGAAAGCCTCCGCGTGGCCCGCGAAAGACTGAACGCCGGCGGGGCCGTGAAAACCGATGTCCTGAATCTCGAGGTCCAGCTCGCCCAGGCGAACGACGACCTCATCCGGGCGCGCAACGGAGTGCTTCTTTCGCTCGCGGCCCTGAATACCGCGATCGGGAGCGACCTGGCCGGCCCCGACAATCTTCCCGCGGGGAGGGAGCCGTCCGCCGACCGGCCCGCGCTTGGCGCGGATCCGGCCGCCGTGCAGGATCGTCCCGAATATGAAGCCGCCGTGCGTTTCGCGGACGTGCGGACGGCCGGCGCTCTGAAAGCCCGGCGGGAGTACTGGCCCACCCTGAACGCCTTCGGGTCCGCGGACTGGAACAGTGACGTGTCCGCCGATTTCGAAAACAGCCACATGGTCGGCGTTCAGGCCGAGGTGACGCTCTTCGACGGCTTCCGGCGCGAGGCGGCCGTGACGGGCGCGGAAGCCCGCGAGCGGGCGGCGCGGGCCGAGGTTCAAAAAACGGCCAACACCCTCAAGCTGGACCTCACCACCGCATCGCTGCAGGCCGGCGAGGCCTGGGACCGGCTCGAGGTGGCCCGCAAGAGCATTGAAAACGCGGAAGAGGCCCTTCGCATCACGCGTGAAAAATACCGCCTGGGCGCGGCTGACATCCCCGAATTGCTGACCGCGCAGGTGGGGCTTGCCGGAACGCGCACCCGCAATGTGGCGGCCCTGTATGACTGCCTGACCGCCTTTTCGAATTTGGAGCGCGCCCGCGGCGCGCTGGTCCGTCAATTTGTGAAAGAGCCGTAACGAGGAGCTGGTCCATGAGCGAAGAGCTAAAACGGGAAGAAATTAAAAAGGGGACAGCCGCGCCGCCGGCCTGGAACCGCTACGCGAAACCCCTGCTGGGCGGGGTCGTCCTGATCGCGTTGATTTTGTGGAGCGTGGGCGTTGGCCGGACCAGGATGGCGGGGGATAAGCTGGCGCGCCAGCCGGGGCTGGCCGTGCCGCCCGGCGCCAAAATCCTGACCGTCAAGGCGGAGCCGCTCGAGCCGCGCGTGGATGTGGTCGGCACGGTGGCCTCGGAACTCCGGGTCAACCTCAGCGCGCGGATTCCCGCGGCGGTGAGGGAAGTTTTTGTTTCCGCCGGCAGTGCGGTAAAAAAGGGACAGACCCTCCTGACCCTCGACGATCGCGAATTGCGCGAACAGGCCGCGGCCGCGGAGGCCCAGTTCAAGCAGGCCGAGGCGGAGGTGAACCGGACCCGCCGCCTCTTTGAGAGCCAGGCCGCGACCGAACAGGCGCTGACCGCCGCGCAATCCCTGTTTGCCGTGGCCCGCGCCCAGTGGGACCGCAGCAAGGTGATGCTGACGTACGCGCGGGTGGAGTCGCCCCTGGACGGGGTGGTGACCGACCGGCGCGTGGAGCCCGGCGATATGGCCAATCCGGGGCAGGTGCTCCTGGCCGTTTACGATTCCGCCAACATGCAACTTGAAGTGCCGGTGCCCGTGCGGCTCCTGGACAAGCTTCCCATCGGCCGGGCCGTGGAGGTGAGCCTGGACCGTTCCACGCGTGTTTATCGCGGAATCGTGAGGCAGATCGTCAGCGAGATCGATCCGCTCAGCCGCACCCAGCTGGTCAAGGCGCGCCTGGAAGCGCCCGACGGCGGCCTTCTGCCCGGAACGTTCGGGCGGCTCTGGGTGGCCGAAGACGCCCGCGAGGCGTTCCTAATTCCGGCTTCGGCAGTTTATGCGGTTGGGCAGATCGAGCTGGTCCAGGTGGTCCGGGACGGGCGGGCCATCCGGCGCTCGGTCCGGACGGGGCCGCGCACCGGGGGCAATGTGGAAGTGCTCTCCGGCCTTTCCAGCGGAGATGCGGTCCTCCTCAATCCGGTGAAGGAGAACTGAAGTTATGGAAAGCGAGCCCAAGCATTCCGCGGTCGGCGGGATTATCGATGCCTTCCTCAAAGGGAACCTGGCGATTCTTCTCGTCATCATTTCGCTGGCGGCCGGCGCCGCGGCCCTCTTTCTCACGCCGCGCGAGGAGGAGCCGCAGATCGTGGTGCCCCTGGCCGATGTGATGGTCATGTACCCCGGCGGCTCCGCGCAGGAGGTGGAGCGGCTGGTTTCGTCGCGGCTCGAGCGGATGCTGTACCAGATCGACGGCGTGGAGTATGTCTACTCCATGTCCCGGCCCGGCATGGCGGTCGTGACCGTGCGCTTCAAAGTCGGGCAGGACCGCGAGGCGAGCCTGATCAAACTCTACAACAAGATCTTCCAGAACATTGACAAGACCACGCCCGGGATCGCCGGCTGGGTGGTCAAGCCGATCGAGATCGACGATGTTCCCATTGTGAACGTGGCCCTCTACAGCGACCGGTATGACGAGCATGCGCTTTACCGCGTGGGCGAAGAGGTGGTGGCGCGGCTACAGCGCATCCCCAACACGGGGGCCATCACGCTGCACGGCGGCCAGGGCCGGGTGCTGCAAGTCTATCTCGACATGGAGCGGCTGGCGGCCTACGGGCTCACGCCGATGGAAATCGCGGGCGCCATCAAAGTGACGAACGCGCAGGGCGAAAGCGGCGGCTTCGACCAGGCCAACGCGTCCGTGCGCGTGAAGGCCGGTCCCTTTTTGAGCGACGCGGCCGAGGCGCGCAACATCATGGTGGGCATCCACGCCAACCGGCCGGTGTACCTGCGCGACGTGGCGCGGGTGGAGGACGGACCGGCGGAGCCGCAGACCTACAGCAGGATCGGGTTCGGCGCGGCGGCCGGGCCGGCGGCCCCGGGGCTGGCGGTCCAACCGTCCTATCCCGCGGTCACGCTGGCGGTGGCCAAAAAGAAGGGCAGCAACGCGGTCTGGGTTTCGCGCGAGGTGGAAGCGGCGCTCGACGGCATGCGCGGGATGATTATTCCGGATGAGATGCATGTCCGCGTGACGCGCGATTACGGGGCGACGGCGAACGACAAGGTCAACGGCCTGGTTCAAAGTCTGGTGGAGGCCATCATCACCGTGATTGTGCTGATTGCCATCGCCATGACGTGGCGGGTCAGCCTCATCGTGGCGCTGGCCATTCCGATCACCTATGCGCTGACGCTCCTGGTCAACTATCTCGCCGGATATACGATCAACCGCGTCACGCTCTTCGCGCTGATTCTTGCGCTCGGGCTTCTCGTGGACGACCCCATCGTGGCGGTGGAGAACATCTACCGGCACCTGGCCATGAAGCGGTATCCGCGCCTGAAGGCCATCTCGATGGCGATGAATGAAGTCATGCCGCCGGTCATTCTCGCCACGCTGGCCGTGATTGCCGCGTTTCTCCCGTTGTTTTTTATCAGCGGCATGATGGGGCCCTACATGCGGCCCATGGCCCTGAACGTGCCCCTCGCCATGCTGGCCTCGATGCTCGTCTCCTTCGCCATCACCCCGTGGGTGGCCAGCAAACTGCTGCGGGAGGAGGTCGGCGCGCCCGTCGGGGGGGATGACGTGACGCGCACGCTGGTCTATCGCATTTATCGCCGGGCGATGCGGCCCTTTGCGGGCTCGCGGCGGAACGGCATGCTGCTGCTCGCGGGCACCGGCATTTTGTTCCTCCTTTCCCTGTCCCTGGTGCGGACCGGCGGCGTGCCGCTCAAGATGCTGCCGTTCGACAACAAGAACGAGTTCCAGATGGTCGTTGATATGCCGGAGTCCGCCACGCTGGAGACGACCGATGCCGTGGTGCGGGAGCTGGAGGAATATCTTCGGACCCTGCCCGAGGTGACGGACTTCACGTCCCTTGTCGGGGCCGGTTCGCCGATGGATTTCAACGGCCTGGTGCGCCACTACTACCTGCGCCAGGGGCCCCACGTGGCGGACCTGCGGGTCAACCTCGTGCACCGCACCGAGCGCGAGATGGACAGTCATGCCATTATCCTGCGCATCCGCCGGGATGTGGCGGCGATTGAAAAACGGTGGAACGCGCGCATCAAGCTCGTGGAGACCCCGCCGGGCCCGCCGGTGCTTTCCACCGTGGTCGCCGAGGTCCGCGGCCAACCGCACCATGCGTACCAGGAGCTGATCGACGCGGCCGGGACGGTCAAGGCGAGCCTCGAGACGGAGCCGGGCGTTGTGGATGTGGACGACACGGTGGAGGCGAACCAGGCGGAGTTTTTCTTCCGCGTGGACCGCGAGAAGGCCGGGCTGAACGGGATTTCGACGGAGGCCATCACGACAACGCTCGGCCTGGCGCTCAATGGCATGCCCGGCGGCACGCTGCACATCCCCGGCGAACAGAACGAAGTGCCGATCGTGCTGCGGTTGCCGCGCGAAAAGCGGTCCGACCTGGCGCTGCTGAAGAACATTGTGGTCAAGGGCCGCGGGGGCCAGTCGGTCCAACTGGGCGAGCTGGGAAGTTTTGAGAACCGGACGGTGGACAAGACGATCTTTCACAAGAACCTGGAGCGTGTGGTGTACGTGACCGCCGAGATGGCGGGGCGCGGGCCGGCGTATGCCGTGCTCAACCAGCAGAAGCATTTCGACGAGCATCCGCTGCCGGCGGGGCTGAGCCTCGATTGGCGCGGCGAGGGGGAGTGGAAGATCACGCTGGACGTTTTCCGGGACCTGGGCATCGCCTTCGCGGCTGCCTTGGTGGCGATCTATGTGCTTCTTGTTTATGAAACCGGATCCTACGCGCTGCCCGGGGTCATCATGATGTCGATTCCGCTCACGCTGATCGGCATCATGCCCGGGTTCTGGCTGCTCAACCTGATCGTGGACCGGCCGGTGGGCGGGTTTGGGAATCCGGTCTTCTTCACGGCCACGGCCATGATCGGCATGATCACGCTGGCCGGGATCGTGGTTCGCAATGGCATCCTGCTGGTGGACTTCATCCGAAGCGCCGTGGCCCGAGGCGCCAATGTGCGCGAGGCTGTTTATGAGGCGGGCGCGGTCCGTTTCCGTCCGATTTTCCTGACGGCCTCCACGACGATGCTCGGCACCTGGCCCATCACGCTCGACCCGATCTTTAGCGGCCTGGCCTGGGCCATTATTTTCGGGCTGTTTGTGTCGACCGCCTTCACGCTGATCGTTATTCCAACGGTTTACATTCTTATTTACGGCGGGAAGAGCGAACCCGCAATGGAGAGCGAGTCGTAGGCGAGCCGCCGCTCATTCACCCGTCCTAACACAAATCTAACAATTCCCTCATCTTATCCTGACGCAGGGAGTCTTTACTAATAGGAATAAGAAAAAGGAATAACGATGAGAAGAATGATTAGCGTTTTGTTGGCGGGTTTTGTTTTGGTCGGGTTGACCGTTGGTTGCGGGCGGCGGGCGGAGACCTCCTTCACGGTGGCGGGCTCGACGGCCTTTCAGCCTTTTGCCGAAAAACTGGCGGATCAGTTCATGGCGCAACGGCCGGATGTGGCCATTACGGTTCAGGGCGGCGGCTCCTCGCTGGGCATCCAGTCGGCCCGCTCTGGCACGGCTGAGATTGGGATGGCCGATCTGGTGGCCCTGCCCCCGGATGCGGCGGAGCTGACCGGCGTGATCGTGGCGCGCGATGGCATCGTGATGGTGGTGCATCCGTCCAACCCCGTGAAGGACCTGACAGCGGAGCAGATCCGGGCCATTTTCAACGGCACGATCCGGAACTGGAAAGACGTGGGCGGGCAGGATGCGCCGATTCGCGTGGTGACGCGCGAGACGGGTTCGGGCACCCGCACGTCGTTTGAACAGATCATCGGCGGCATCAGTCTGCTTCCGGAAGCCCTGGTGCAGGATTCGAACGGCACGATCCGTGAAACCGTGGCGAACGACAAGGCTTCGGTGGGATACCTGTCGCACGGCCTGGTGAACGAGAAGGTGCACGCTCTGACCGTGGACGGGGCGGCGTGCGAGCCGGCCGCCATTGCATCGGGCGCTTACAAGCTGGTGCGGCCCGTTTTCCTCATGACCAAGGGTGCGCCGACGGGCGCTGTGAAGGATTTCATGGACTACATGCTTTCGGCCGAAGGGCAGGGCATCATCCACCAGGACGGCTTGCTCCCGGCGAGTTAAGATGAAGATAACGGAAGAGAAGATTGTTGAAGTTGTTCTGAAAGGGCTGGCCTTTTCGGCCCTGATCGGACTTTTTCTCATTGCGGTCTTTATCTTCAAGGAAGGCGCGCCGTTCATCTGGCGCCATGGAATCGGCGATTTTCTCCTCTCGTCGAACTGGAAGCCCCTGGAAGGGCATTTCGGCATTTACCCCATGATTGTGGCGTCGCTGTGGGTGACGCTCGGCGCCATGCTGATCGGCGCCCCGCTCGGCATCGCGGGGGCCGTTTTCCTCAACGAATTTTGCCCTGTTTCCGTCATGCGCGTCATCAAGCCCATGATTGAGCTGCTGGCCGGGATTCCCTCGGTGGTCTTCGGCTTCATCGGCGTCATGGTGGTGGCGCCATTGATCCGCGACCACTTGGGCGGGCCGGGCCTATCCGTCCTGGCCGCATCCCTCATCTTGGGCGTCATGATATTGCCCACCGTCATCAGCATCTCTTCGGACGCCATTGGAAGCGTGCCGAAGTCATACCGCGAGGGGGCGCTCGCGCTGGGGGCCACGCGCTGGCAAAGCGTGCATATGGTGGTGCTGAAGGCGGCCCGCTCGGGCATTGCCGCGAGCGTCATCCTGGGCATGGGCCGGGCCGTGGGGGAGACGATGGCCGTCATCATGGTGGCGGGCAACGCCATCACCCTGCCGCGGTCTCCGCTCGATTCGGTGAGGACGCTCACCGCCAACATTGCGCAGGAGATGGGCTCCGCGACCGGGGAACACCGCCAGGCGCTCTTTGCCACGGGCGTGGTGCTCTTCATCGGCATCATGATCCTGAATTTCATCGCCTTGTCGATTTTGAAAAAGGGGAGCGCCCGGTCGTGAAGATCAGCCCCAAAATAACGCAGGCCCTCGCCGTCACCCTCCTGGGCGCCGCCACGCTGCTCACCCTGGCCGTTCTCGTGTTCGTCGTGGTCTTCATCCTGAGCAAGGGCCTGCCGGCGATCAACTTCGCCTTTCTTCTGGAGAACCCCAAGGAAATGGGGCGGGCAGGGGGCATTTTCCCGACCCTTCTGGGCAGCATCATCCTGCCCCTGGCGGCCATCGCCATTGCGCTGCCGATGGGGGTGGGGGCGGCGGTTTACCTGACCGAATACACCTGGCCGGGCCGCGCCACGCGGGTGATCCGGTTTGGAACCGATTGCCTGGCCGGCATTCCCTCCATCATTTTCGGTCTTTTCGGCTACATCTTTTTCGTCACCATGCTGCACATGGGCTGGAGCATTTTGTCCGGCGCCCTGACGCTCGCGATCATGGTGCTGCCCACGATCATCCGCACCTCCGAAGAGGCCATCCGGGCGGTGCCGAAGAGCTACCGGGAGGTGAGTTATTCCCTCGGCGCCACCCGGTGGGAGACGGTGCGCAAGGTCGTGCTGCCCAACGCGCTTCCTGGAATTGTGACCGGCGTCATGCTGAGCGTGGGCCGGTGCATCGGGGAGACGGCGGCCGTGATTTTCACGGCCGGCGCCTCGTTGCGCCTTCCCGCCTCCCCGCTGGATTCGATCCGGACCATGGCCGTGCATTTTTACATTCTCGCCCGCGAAGGGATTTCCAATGAGAATGCCTACGGCACCGCCGCGGTCCTGATCATTTCGATCCTGTGCGTGAACGCGGTGTCCTACTGGATGATGCACCGGTTTATCAAGGGACGGGCGGCATGACGAAAGCGATTAAAATTTCGATTCGCAACCTCGAGGTCCGGTTCGGGGAGGCCCGCGCCCTGCGCGGCATCGACTTGGACATTCCGGCGCGCGAGATCATGGGGGTCATCGGTCCGGCGGGCGCCGGCAAGACGGCGTTTCTAAGAAGCCTGAACCGGCTGAACGACCTGGACCCGAATTGCATTGTCTCCGGAACGGTGCTGCTGGACGGGCGCGACATTTATGCGCCCGGCACGGATGGGGTGGCCCTGCGCAAGCGGGTGGGCATGCTCTTTGCCCTGCCGGTGGCCCTGCCCATGAGCATTTTCGACAATGTCACCTACGGCCCGCGGCTGTCCGGCATGCGCGGCCGCGGCGACCTGGCGGCCTGCGTCGAGAGGAGCCTGAAGGCCGCCTTTCTCTGGGAGGAGGTCAAGGACCGGCTCTCCCTTTCCGGCCTGCGTCTTTCCGGCGGCCAGCAGCAGCGGCTCTGTCTCGCCCGGGTGTTGGCCATGGAGCCCGAAGTGATCCTGCTGGACGAGCCCTGTTCCGGTCTTGATCCGGTCTCCACCTCCCGCATCGAGGAGGCCCTGGTTGAGCTGAAAAGCGATTACACGATCGTGCTGGTCACCAACAACACCAAGCAGGCGGCCCGCGTGGCCGACTCCACCGTCTTTTTCCTCGGCGGCGAAGTGGTGGAGGTCGGCCCGACGACGCGCCTGTTCACCGCGCCCCGCGACTCCAGGACTGACGACTACGTGAGCGGAAGGTTTGGCTGATGAGCGAACCCGTCATTCAAATCGAGAATCTGGACCTGTTCTACGGAACCTTCCAGGCGCTTAAAAAAGTTTGCCTGGAAGTGCAGCCCCGTAAAATCACGGCGCTGATCGGGCCCTCGGGCTGCGGCAAGTCCACGCTCCTGCGCGCGATCAACCGCATGAACGATCTCATTCCGGGCTGCCGCATCGAGGGGGCGATCAAGCTGGACGGCAAGGACATCAACAGCCGCGGGCTCGACGTGTGCGCCCTACGCAAACGCGTGGGCATGGTCTTCCAACGGCCCAACCCGTTCCCGTTGACCGTGCGGGAGAACGTGATTTTCGGGCTGCGGGTTTCCGGCATGACGGACCGCCGCGCGCAGGAGGAAATCCTGGAGCGGAGCCTGCGGGCCGCGTGGCTCTGGGAGCCGTTGAAGGACAAGCTGAACGCGCCGGCCCTCGAGTTGCCGCTCGACCAGCAGCAGCGCCTGTGCGTGGCCCGCCTTCTGGCCGTGGAACCCGAGGTGATTCTGATGGACGAGCCCTGTTCGGCTCTCGATCCCATTTCGACCGCCAAGATCGAGGAGCTGATGGGGGAACTGCGCGTGAACTACACGATCGTCATCGTCACGCACAACATGCAGCAGGCCGCGCGGATATCGGAACACTCCGCCTTCATGCTGCTGGGCGAAATGATCGAGGCCGGCGACACGCTAAATATTTTCACCAAACCCCGGGACCGTCGGACCGAGGATTACATCACGGGGCGCTACGGGTAAAAACGGAACGGAAATCGGGAGAACGGCCATGCACATCCAGAGAGAAATCGACAATCTGAAAAAACGGATCCTCGCGCTCAGCGCCGAGGTGGAGCACGACCTGCTGGCCGCCGTGCGGGCGGTGGAGGAGCGCAACCCGGCTCTCGCCCATGATGTCATCAGCGGGGAAATCCGCACGAACGCCATGGAGGTGGACGTGGAGGAGGAGTGCCTCAAAATTTTGGCCCTGCACCAGCCGGTGGCGGCGGATTTGAGGTACATCGTCGCGGTTCTGAAGATCAACCAGGACCTGGAACGGATCGGCGACCTGGCCGTGCATATCGCCGAGCGCAGCCTGGAGCTGTGCAAGAACGCCTTCTCAACGAGCGCCTTTCCGCTCGGGCGGATGGCGGATCTCACCCGGTTGCAGTTGAAGAAGGTGCTGGACGCTTTCGTGAACCTGCGGGCCGACCAAGCCCGGGAAGTCTGCCTGGCGGACCGGGCGCTCGATGCGCTGAATTCGGGAATTTACGAGCAGATCCAGAAGGGGGTGATGGAAACCCCCGCCGATTTCGCGATGCTGCTCAACGTCATGAGCATTTCGCGCCATCTGGAACGGATTGGCGACCACACCACCAATATCGCCGAGGATCTGATCTACCTGATCGAGGGGCGGATCGTGCGCCACACCGAACTGGGGTGAAGGCTTTCGACGAAAGGCGGACGCCAGGCGCGGATGATTCCAGGAGGAAGCCCAGGGCAAACGCATGAAAAACAGAGTGCCAGCCGGGATCGCTTTTGAGGAGCGCCTGAGCCGGGGAACCGGCCGGAAGCGGAGAGCCCGCGGCAAAAAGATGCTTGACGGGGTTCCGGCGGGGCGTAGCCGCGTCGAAACCGCCCGTCTTGGCGGTACGCCGCTAAGGCGCCCCCGCCCTCGGGGTCGCGAGCGGCTTTCCGGCGCGCCCCCCCGCGCGCCATCTCCCGCCGCCGGGCGTATTCGCCTCGGGCGGGCTCTACGCTTCCGGCCGGTTCCCCGGCTCCCGCGGACCGTCCAGGGACACGGAAAGCCCCGGCAGGCGCAACAGACAGGCAGGATCCCAGCCTGCGTTCTTCTGTTTGCCTTTGATGCCGCGTTTTTTGGTGGTTTCCCGTTTCAACAGGTCAAGAGACTCGCCAGAGCATGGACCGAGAGAAGGGCGTGTCGGCCGGGACGCGTAGGAGGCCACCGGGTGACCCGCCCGATCAAGAACCATGCCGGTTTTTGGCCGGTTGAACGGTTTTTTGATGCGTTTGCCCTGGGAGGAAGCCTTGATCGGCTGGCCCCCCGGTGCTAGTGTGTGGCCATGGCAACGACATGTGATTTACTGGTGATCGGAAGTGGTGCGGGCGCGAAGGTGGCGTTGGCCGGGGCGCGCCTGGGCCTGAACACCGTTCTCGTCGAATCCGGACCCGCGGGCGGCACCTGTCTCAACCGCGGATGCATTCCCTCCAAGATGCTGATCTTTCCCGCCCTGCTGGCCGAACGCGTCCGGGAGGCCGGCATCATCAACGTGTGCGGCGGCGAGACGGCCCGCGCGGATCTGCCCGCCCTGGCCGCCCGCATCGATTCCGAGATTGGCGCGCATTCCGAAAGTCTGCGCCAGCGCTACACCTCCACGCCCAACCTTCGTTACGTTCAGGCGCGGGCGCGCTTCACGGCTCCGCGAACCGTTGCGGCCGGCGGTGAGACCTATACTGCGGGCCGCGTCATTCTGGCCCCCGGCGCCGAGCCCGCCATACCCGCCATCACCGGCCTCGCCGGCACGCCCCACATGACCAGCACCGGGCTGCTCCGCAACGCCGCGATCCCGAAACGGCTGGCGGTGGTGGGCGGCGGCTACATCGCCGCCGAGCTGGGTCACGCCTACGGCGCGCTGGGCGCGGAGGTCGTGTTTATTGTGCGCTCCGCCTTCCTGAAGCACGAAGACCCGGACGTGGCCGCCGCCGTTGAGGAGTCGTTTAAAAAACGGTACAAGATGATGACGGGGTACAAACCCGCATCCGTCGTCCATGGGCCCGACGGATTTGCCGTTTTTTGCGAAGGGCCCGCCGGCGCGCGCGAGACGGTGCGGGCCGACGCCCTGCTCGTGGCCGCAGGTATCACGCCCTGCACGGCCGGGCTGGGGCTGGAGCTGGCCGGGATCGCGTGCGACGCGAAGGGGTACATCCAAACGGACGGCAAGCTGCGCACGACGGCCGAGGGCGTGTGGGCGCTGGGCGATGCGATCGGCCGCCATGCCTTCCGGCACACCGCCAATTTCGAGGCCGAGTATCTGGAGCGGACCCTGCTCAACGGCAGGGATGGCGGGCCCCTGGATTACGGGCCCGTTCCGCACGCCGTATTCACCCGGCCCGAGGTGGCGGGCGTGGGGCTCACCGAGCCGGCGGCTCGCGCGGCGGGGTATGAGCTTGTGATTGCCCGTTCCGATTATGCTGACTCCACGAACGCGAGCCTGGCGCGCGGCCTGGAGGAGGGCTTCGTGAAGATTCTCGCCGAGCGCGGATCGGGCCGCGTACTGGGCGCGCACGCGGTTGGCGAAGAGGCCGCCACGCTGGCGCACCTGTTCATCGTGCTGATGAAGAAGCGCGGCACGCTGCGGGATCTGCGCGACCTGATTTTCATTCATCCGGCTTTGCCCGAGGTTGTGCGGGACGCGGTGCGGCGCCTGCCGGGAGAGGAGCTGGGCGCATGATCCAGTCCGAACGAATTAAGGAACTGAACGTCGCGCCGGTCAACACGCATGGCCGGTATGTCCTGTACCTGATGCAGCAGTCGCAGCGGTCGTCGTGCAACCACGCGCTCGAACACGCGATCCGGGAGGCGAACCGGCTGGGGCTGCCGGTGCTCGCGGCCTTTGGACTGACGCCCGATTATCCGGGGGCCAACCGTCGCCACTATGCCTTCATGCTCGAAGGTCTGGCCGAAACGCAACGAGCCCTGGCCGCGCGCGGCATTCGGTTGACCGTTCGCGCGGGGGCGCCCGACCGCACGGCCTTGGCATTGAGCAAAGAGGCGGCGCTGGCGGTGACGGATCGCGGCTACACCCGGGTTCAGCGGGCGTGGCGCCGGGCTGTTGCCGGGCAAGCCGAGTGCCGCGCGGTGGAGGTGGAGTCGGACGTGGTGGTGCCCGTGGAGACGGCCATGGATCACGAGGCCTACATGGCGGCCACCCTCCGCCCCCGGATCCACAAGGCGCTGCCAAACTTCCTTGTTCCGCTTAAAGAAACAAAGCCGGAGCGGGTTTCTTTGTCGATGCGCCTTGCCGGGGCGGAGCTGGATTTGGCCGATCCGGCGGCGCTATTGCGGAAATTGAAAGTGGCGGGTGGGGCGGAGCCCGTGGGCGCGATCCGCGGCGGCGCGAAAGCGGCGTCGAAGGCGCTGGAGGATTTTCTACGCCTGCGGCTGCACCGGTATGACGAACGGAAGGACGATCCGAACGCGAACGGCGCCTCGGGGCTGAGTCCCTATCTGCACTTCGGGCAGATTTCGGCGCTGGCCGTGGCGCTGGCGGTGAAGGAAACGGGGACAGGAAAGTCGCGGGATGTTTTCCTGGAGCAGTTGATTGTGCGGCGCGAGTTGGCGATGAACTTTGCCTGGTACAATCCCGATTACGACCGCTTTGCCGGCCTGCCGAACTGGGCGAAAGCGACGCTGGCCGCCGAGAGCAAAACAAAGCGGCCCGCGGTATATAACAGAGCGGATTTTGAAGCGGCCCGCACCGGTGATCTTTTTTGGAACGCGGCGCAGCGCGAGATGATGAAGACAGGGCGCATGCACAATTATATGCGCATGTATTGGGGGAAGAAGATTTTGGAGTGGAGCGAGACGCCGGAAGAGGCATATGTCACGGCCGTGGAATTGAACGACCGCCATGAACTGGACGGACGGGACCCGAATGGCTACGCCGGCGTTGCCTGGTGCTTTGGCAAGCATGACCGCCCGTGGCCGAAGCATCCGGTGTTTGGCAATGTCCGCAGCATGACGGCCTCCGGGCTGGAACGAAAATTCGACATGCAAAGGTATGTGAAGCAGATGGCGGCGTTGTGACGGCAGGCCCTTCCTTGCGAATTTGCGCTGATGTGGGTGGGTTTCTTCTGCAATATATCGGCCGGCATTGCCATTATCGGGTTCCAGTTCCCCGTTCTTCCAGGATTTGTGGGAGAAGGTGCGCCCCGCGCCGGGCTGGGGCGGGATGTCGGACCGGGCCGGCGCGGCGATTCTGGCCGTGGGGTGTGTGTTGTCCCTGTTCGCCCGGAACGACCGCTTTACGCGGCGCAACGCCTAAAAGCTGATGGAGAGTCCCGCGTAGGGGCCGTCGAGCGCCTCGCCGGGCGCGCGCAGCCAGCGATAGCCGGCCTTGAAGTAAATGTATTTGTAACCGGCCAGTAGCGCGAGATCGTATTCCGACACCTGTTCGGACCAGGCCGGGCGGAATTCGATTCCGTAACTGCCGGGCGGGCGGTACCGGATGGGCAGGGTGAAGGAAAAGCGGTCGTTCTCGCTTTTACCTTCGATGGTGAGCGCGCCGAAGCCCATATCCACCTCGACGCCGGCATCGAACGACATCCGGAGCAGGCCATGCCAGCGCGTGAGGGTGAGTTCTTTGTCCGAGTCATGCTCGTCGAAGACGATCCGGTCGACGGAGGCGGCAAAGGGCCCGTACCCGGCCTCGAAGCGCATGTCAAAGGCGTGAATGTCCGATTCGACCCAGTGATAGGCGCCGTCGAAGCGCATCACGGGAATGAGGGACTCGCCCCATTCCCGCGTGGTGAAGTCGGGTATATCGAGGTATTGCGCCGCTTCGGGGTTCATGCGGAGCCAACTGCAGGCGCTGCCGTAGAAAAGGCCGTCCGCGTAGACCCGGCGGGCGAAGTCGCTGAAAAGGGGATCGTAGAGACAGCCGCCCGAGGAGTCGGCCCCATTCACGGAAACCGGGCCGGCCTCGAAGTTCGCATTCGATTCGCCCGCGGCCTCAAGCGTGCCGGCTGCGGCGGCCAGCAGCCCGGCGAGGAGGGCGGTTGGAATAAACGGTGTCTTTTGTTTCATCGCATCCTTGTCCTCCTTGCCGCCAAGATACGGCAGAGCGCGGCGCGGGACAATGAAAAAGAGTTGGGGCAACCTATGGCGAGGGCACGTTAAAAAGATCTCAACGCAGAGGACGCTGAGAAAATTCGATGAAGAGCGCAAAGAGCAAAAACTCTTTTTTTGCCTCAACGTTTAAAGGTGACCAAGGCACGAGGACACAATCCGATTTTCTTCGTTGTGGACGTTGTGGCTTTGTGTGAGAATCCGAAACTCAAATGGAAACGATTGAAGAGAAGGTTGCGAGGGTGGTGAAGGAGGAGGTGGCCGTTGTGCCATACGATCCCCGGTGGCCGGTAATGTTCGCGGAGGAACGGAGCCGTCTTCTATCGTGCCTGCCTCAGGATCTGGTCAGACGCATTGAGCATTTTGGCGGCACCGCGGTCCCCGGCCTCGCGGCGAAACCCATTGTGGATATGCTGGTCGAAGTGACCAGTCTTGAGGAGACCAGAAAAAGGATTGTCCCCATTCTCGAAGCGCAGGGGTACGATTACTTCTGGAGGCCCTCGTGGGGCGAGGCCACCCCGCCATTTTACGCCTGGTTCATCAAGCGCGACAAAAACGGAAACAGAACGCACCACATCCACATGGTTGAGGCCCATTTTGAGCATTGGGACCGACTCCTGTTCCGGGACTTCCTCATTGAGCATCCGGATGTCGCCCGGGAATACGGCGAACTCAAACGGCGGCTCTCCGATGTCCATCACGCCGATCGCGTTTCCTACACGGCGGCCAAGAGCGATTTTATCAAACGGATGACCGAGAAGGCCAAAGTCTACTACCTTGCCGCGGAATGAAGGCGAGAAATGAAAACTGGCCTACCCGACGAACTATCCTCCGACAAGTATTGCATTGGGAGTGGGTAGGCCTATAATGGGTCGGAGTGCGGAAAACAGGTGCAAGCCGGGAGGTGAAGAATGGAAGCCTATTACACGGGTTTAACGCTCATTCAAAAGGTGTTTTTCATCTGCGCCATCGCGGGCGGGACCCTTTTCGTGATCCGGACCATCATGCTGCTGATCGGGCTGGGCTCGGACATGGATGTGGGCGAGGACGTCCACTCGGGGCTGGCCGACACGGATGTCAGCTTTCATTTCCTGACCATCCACGGCATCACGGCGTTCTTTCTCATTTTCGGCGTCACGGGCATGGTGGTGCTGAAGAACCATGAATCCCAGTGGCTGGCGCTGGGCCTGGGCGGCGTTGCCGGTCTGCTGGTCATGGGGATGATCGCGAAGATCTTTTCCTCCATGCGGCGGCTCCAGACCGAAGGCAACATCCGCCTGGAGAATGCCATTGGACAGGAAGGGGCGGTCTATCTCAACATTCCGCCGGGCGGCATTGGCAAGGTTCAGCTGAGCATCCAGGGCAGTCTCAAGATTTACGAGGCCCGCTCGGCGTCCCGTGAACTGATCAAGACGGGCGACCGGGTCAAGGTGCTGGAAGTGACGCCCGAGAACATGCTGATCGTCGAGAAGCGGGTTTATTAGGGGGTTTTCGTTAACAGGACTCATCAGGAAGGACCAGACCATGAATATGCCGGGGCTCGTTGTTTTGATTATTGCGATCTTGTTTGTCACCATTATTTTCGTGGCGCAGCGCTACAAACGCTGTCCCTCGGACCGGATTCTCGTCGTGTACGGCAGCGTCGGGGCGAACCGCTCCTCCAACTGTATCCACGGTGGCGGCCGGTTCATCCTGCCCCTGCTGCAGGATTACGCCTTTCTGCGCCTGACCCCGATGACGATCAGCATTCCGCTGCAGAACGCGCTGTCCTTCCAGAACATCCGCATCAACGTGCCCAGCACGTTCACCGTTGGCATCAGCACCGACTCCGCCATCATGACCAACGCGGCCGAACGGTTGTTGGGCCTGCAGCCCCCGCAGATCGAGGATATGGCGAAGGAGATCATCTTCGGCCAGTTGCGCCTGACCGTGGCCTCGCTCACGATTGAGCAGATCAACCAGGACCGCGAGAGCTTCCTGGAGTCGATCCGCAAGAACGTGGAGCCCGAGCTGAACAAGATCGGCCTTTATCTGATCAACGTCAACATCACGGACATCACCGACGAGTCCAACTATATCGAGAGCATCGGCAAGAAGGCGGCCTCCGAGGCCATCAACCGCGCCAAGGTGGACGTGGCCGAGAACGTCAAGATCGGCAACATCGGCGAAGCTGAGGCGCACCGCGAGATGACGATCCGTGTGGCCGAGAACGTCGCCTCCGCCGAAAAGGGCAAGAAGAAGGCCGAAGCCGACCAGCGCGTTTACGTGCAGGGCCAGGAAGCGGCCGCCGTCACGGGCGAAAACATGGCGCGGGCGGATATTGCCCAATCGCAGGCCCAGCTGGAAGTCAAGCAGGCCGCTTTCCTTCAGACCGCCGAAGTGGCCAAGCGCGAGGCCCTGGTGGTGATTCAGCAGGCCCAGTACCGCGCCGAGTCCGAACGGTTGCACGCCGAGGAGGTGGTGCAGAAGGAGATCGACAAGACGAAGATCGAGATCGCCGCCGAGGCCGAGGCTGAAAAGACCCGCCGCGAGGCCAAGGGCCAGGCCGACGCCATTCTCTTCAAGTATGAGGCCGAGGCCCGCGGCTTGCGGCAGGTGCTCGAAAGCAAGGCCGCCGGTTACACCGCCCTGGTCAAGAGCTGCGGCGACGATTCGCGCGCCGCCGCGACCCTGCTCATGATTGAGAAGCTGGAGAACATCGTGGCCCTCCAGGTGGAAGCCATCTCGAAGATCAAGATCGACAAGATCACCGTGTGGGACTCGGCCGGCGGCAACGACAAGGGCTCCTCGACCGCGAATTTCATGTCCAGCCTGATCAAGAGCCTGCCGCCCCTGCAGGATGTGGCGGCCATGGCGGGCGTGGAGCTGCCCGGTTACCTGGGCCGCGTGAAGGCCGAAGAGAAGCCCGTACCGGCCGTCAAGGCCTGACCGAAAAAGATTGCCGGTCCCCTATATGAGTCAACAGAACATCGAGAAACTGGACCCGAACCTGGCCTCAACCGGCGCGGCCGACGGCCTGCGCTGGCACGACATTCGCCGTCTGGAGCTGGAGGGCCAGGGGTGGGAGGTGACGGCCCATCCCTTCGACCGGTTTCCCGCGCGCGCCGAGGCCCTGGTTTCGGCTCCGGTCTGGGCGCTTAGTCATTGTTCCGCGGGCCTGGCGGTGCGCTTCGCCACGGAGGCGACCACGTTTTCGGCCCGCTGGACCCTGCGTTCCGACAGCCTGGCGCTGGCCCACATGCCGGCGACGGGGGCGAGCGGCCTGGACCTTTACCACCGCGAGGGGGCGGACTGGCGCTGGGTGGCCACCGGCGTTGCGCGCGCGAAGGCGAACAGTCAGGAGTTGCTCGTCGGCCTGGAGCCGGGCATCCTGCGCGAGTTCCGGCTCTACCTGCCGCTTTACAATGGCGTGGAGTCCGTGGAAATCGGCGTTCCGGAAAGCGAATCGATCGTCAAGTTGCCGCCCCGGCCCGGGAAGCCGATCTGCTTTTACGGCTCCTCGATCACCCAGGGCGGCTGCGCCAGCCGGCCGGGAAGCTGTTACACGGCGGTGGCGGCGCGCCGTTTGGACAGGAGTCACTACAACTTCGGCTTTTCGGGCAACGCCCGCATGGAGCCGGCTGTTGCGGAGTTGTTAACCGAGCTCGAGCCCTGCGCCTACGTGCTGGACGCTTTTCCCAATATGTACCCCGATCTGATCCGCGAGCGGCTTGTGCCGTTCATCCGCATTCTGAGGCGCGCGCGGCCGTCGACCCCGATCGTGTTGATGGAGAACGTCCAGTACCTGAACTATCCCCTGAATAAAATCCATCGGCTGGATTACGCGGAAAAGAACAAGGCGGCGCGCGAGGGCTGTGCCGTGTTGCAGGACGAGGGCGTGACGCGGCTGACCCGGGTGCCGGGCTGGCATTTGCCGGGGGCCGACCGCGAGGGCACGGTGGACGGCGTTCACCCCACCGATCTGGGGTTCGCGCGGATGGCCGAAGTGCTTATCCCCTTTTTGCAGCCGCTGGTTTGAGGGGGGCCGCCCCCATTTTTCAACGCGTTCGGGTTTCGGCGTGGGGCCATTTTGCTGGTCTTGCCCGCGCCGCGCGGGTATAATGCCTCTTTAACGATTAGGAATTCACGATGCCTGCGAAATTACCGAAAAAAACGCCCCGCCCGACGCCGGCCACGTTTGTGACCGTATCGATGACCGCGCGCGGGTTGCGCGAGGATTTTGAGCGGCACCTGCGCTACACCCTGGCCAAGGACCGCCCCCACGCCACGGACCGCGACCGTTACGAAGCGCTGGCCCGGTCGGTGCGCGACAGGCTTGTGGAGCGCTGGATCCAGACGCAGCGCACCTACCAGCGCCAGAACGTGAAGCGGGTCTATTACCTGTCCGTTGAGTTCCTCCTCGGCCGCCTGCTGGGCAACAACGTGATCAACCTGCAGATCGAGGGCCAGTGCCGCCAGGCGCTGTCGGCCCTGGGGCTCGACTGGAACGCCCTGCGGGATTATGAAACCGACGCGGGCCTGGGCAACGGCGGCCTGGGGCGCCTGGCCGCCTGTTTCCTCGATTCCATGGCCACGCTGGGGCTGCCGGGCATGGGGTACGGGCTGTTTTACGATTACGGCATTTTCAAGCAGCGGATTGTGGATGGGGCCCAGGTGGAGGAGCCCGACCGCTGGCTCAAGGATGGCTATCCCTGGGCGCTGACCCGCCGCGAGTATTCTTACGAAGTGCCCTTTGGCGGGCATGTCGAAATCGCCCCGCAGGATGAGGGGGCCGCGTTCCGCTGGACCGCCGCCACCTCCGTGATCGGCATTGCGCACGACGTCCCGATCATCGGCTACGGCGGCGGAACGGTCAACACCTTGCGGCTCTGGTCCGCCCGGGCGGCCGATGAGTTCGACCTGGAGGATTTCAACCGCGGATCTTACGTGGACGCCGTGGAGAACAAGGTGCAGGCCGAGAACCTGACCAAGGTGCTTTACCCGAACGACGCCATTACCGAGGGCAAGGAGCTGCGCCTGAAGCAGCAGTATTTTTTCGTCTGCTGCTCCCTGCAGGACATCCTGCGGCGCTTTGTGCAGGAGAACGGCCGGGCCTGGCACAAGCTGCCCGACAAGGTCTTTCTGCAGTTGAACGACACCCATCCGGCCCTGGCGATTCCCGAGCTGATGCGGCTGCTCATCGACCGTGAGCGGTTGCCCTGGGACACGGCCTGGGAGCTCACGAGGGCCTGCATGGGCTACACCAACCACACCGTGTTGCCCGAGGCGCTGGAACACTGGGGCATCCCTCTTTTCGAACGGCTGCTGCCCCGCCACCTGCACATCATTTACGAGATCAATACCCGGTTCCTGGCGGAGGTGGCGGCGCGCCATCCCGGCGATACGGCGCGCCTGGGGCGGGTCAGCCTGATTGGCGAAGGCGCCGAGAAGCAGGTGCGCATGGCCAACCTGGCCGTGGTGGGCTCCTGTTCCGTCAACGGCGTGGCCGAGCTGCACAGCCGCATCTTGCGCGAGCGGCTGTTCCGCGACTTCGCGGAGCTGTGGCCGGAGCGGTTCAGCAACAAGACCAACGGCATCACCCAGCGCCGGTGGCTTCTGAAGGCGAACCCGGGTCTGGCCGCGCTGATCACCCGGGCCATCGGGCCCGGCTGGATCACGAATCTCGACGAACTGCGCGGGCTGGAGGCCTTCCTGGACGATGAGGCGTTCCTCATGCGGTTCGGGGCGGTCAAGCAGGCGAACAAGAAGGCGCTGGCCTCGCTGATTCTCTCCGAGACGGGCGTGGCGGTTTCGCCCGAGTCGATCTTCGATGTGCAGGTCAAGCGGCTCCACGAGTACAAGCGTCAGCTGCTGCTGGCCTTGTACGTCGTGGTGCTGTACAACAGGCTGCTGGCCAATCCGAAGATGGACATTCATCCGCGCACCTTCATCCTGGCGGCCAAGGCCGCGCCGGGATACACGATGGCCAAGCGCATTATCCGGTTCCTGCACGCCGTCGCCGGGGTTGTGAACGGCTCGCCCGCCATGGGCGGCAAACTGAAGGTCGTGTTCCTGCCCGATTACCGCGTCTCGCTGGCCGAGCGGATTATTCCGGCCGCCAACCTGAGCGAGCAGATCTCCCTTGCGGGGACGGAGGCCTCGGGCACGGGCAACATGAAGCTGATGCTGAACGGCGCCCTCACGATCGGGACGCTCGACGGGGCGACGATCGAGATCCGCGACGAGGCCGGCGAGGAGAACCTGTTCCTGTTCGGCATGACGGCCGAGGAGGCGGAGAAGCGGCGGCCGAGCTACGATTCGCGGCGGACAGCGGCGGCGGATCCGGAGATTCACGCGGCGCTGGAGCGGATCCGGCACAACGCCTTTTCGCCGCTTCAGCCCGGCCAGTTCGATCCGATTCTGCGCTCCCTGCTCGAAGAGGGCGACCACTACATGCTGTTGGCGGACCTGAGAAGCTACATGGAGGCGCAGGAGCGGGTGGACGCCCTGTACCGCAGGCCCATGGAATGGAACCGCATGGCCCTGATCAATGTGGCGCGCGCGGGGAAATTTTCTTCCGACCGCACGATCCGGCAATATGCCTCCGAAATCTGGAAGGTGACGCCCTGTGCGGTGGAGGAGACGAAAGGCGCTTCATGAAAACGCTGGTGGTGTTTTATTCCCGGACCGGGCGGACGCGGACGGCCGCGCAGAAGCTGGCCCGGTTGTTGAACGCGACGGTGGAAGAGCTGCGCGAGGCGGGCGTGAACCGCGCGGGCGCGGTGGGTTATTGGCGGGCCGGCCGCGACGCCCTGATGAAGCGGTCGTCGGAACTGGAGCCCGTGGGGGCGGATCCCGCGACATTCGATCTCGTGGTGCTGGCCGGTCCGGTCTGGGCCTTTACCGTGTGTCCGGCCCTTCGCTCCTATCTGGCCAAACAGGGGCGCGTGATCCGGCGGGCGGCCTTTTTGTGCACCCAGGGTGGCAGCGGCGCGCCCCGGGCCTTTGCCGAAATGGAGGCGCTGTTGGGCCAGCCTCCGGCTGCCACCCTGGTGCTGCTCGACCAGGAGATTGCCCGCGAAGCGGTGGACGCCGAAGTGGAGGCGTTTGCCAAGAAGGTGTCCGCGTGCTGAGACTTTTCCCCATTCCCGTGGTGGTGACCAGCCGGTGCCTGGGTTTTGACGCCTGCCGGTACGATGGCAACCGGGTTGCCTTTCCCTGGGCCGAGCGGTGGAAAGGTTTTGTCAACTTCCGGTGCATCTGTCCTGAAATGGATATGGGACTGGGTGTGCCGAGGCCGGCCATGCGGCTGGTGCAACAGGCCGAAGGCGTGCGGCTGATGACGCCGGAGACGGGGGAGGACCAGACCGACCGGCTGAAGGCGTTTACGCGGGCGTGGCTGGACGATCTGCCGCAGGCGGACGGGTTTATCCTGAAGGAGAAGTCGCCTTCCTGCGGCATTCGCCACGCCAAACGCTTCCGGGGGTTGCACGATACGGAAGCGGTTGGCTCCGGGCCCGGCCTGTTTGCCGAGGCGGCGCTGGAGCGTTATTTTCTGAAACCCACGGCCGACGAACACGCGCTGGAGCAACCGGCCGCGCGCGAGGCGTTCCTGGTCCGCCTGTTCGCCTCCGCCGCCCTGGCGCAGGCGCGGCGGGGTCAGTGTCTGGAAGCGCTGCAGAAGGTGAGGGAGCGGTACCAGCCTCTGGTCGCGGCCATCTGGAAAGAGCGGGCCGAAGAGTTGGACCGACTGCTGGCGCCCGCGGAGTGGACCTCCTTTGACCGCCTTGCGGACGCTTTTGAGGAAGGGCTGCTGGGCGCCTTGAAGCGCTGGCCGGCCGGGGGTGCGGCGGCGGCGGGCGATGGCGGACGGCATCTTTACCCTGAGGCGCTGCAGTTCCCCGGTTGACGGGTCGTACTTGGACGGGTATTCTCCTTCGAATCCACAAAAGGAGCTGAGGTATGGCGCAACAAAAAACCCGATCGGGTTGCCTGGTGGCGATCATCGTGGGCGGAATCATTCTGGCTGTGGGCGTGGCCCTGACGGCCGCTTTTCTTTTCATGGGGGTCCGTTCGATCGGCATTGGCGTCCGGGAATGGAACGCCAAGTCGGATGAGGGCGGGGTGGACGAGTATCCGAACCTGGAAAAAACCTGGTCCTATGGCGAGGGCGACACGCCCGTGGTGCGCATTCCCATTTACGGCGTACTGACCCGGACGGCCTCCGGAGGCATCTTGGGCGAGGTGTCGGATCCTGTCGGCGATGTGCTGGCCTGCATCCAGGATGCCACGAAAGATGAGGAGGTGATGGCCATCATCCTCGAAGTGGACAGCCCGGGCGGCGAGGTGACCGCCTCGGACGTCATCTATCGGGCACTGCTCAAATTCAAACAGGCCAAAAAGGGGCGAAAGGTGGTGGCCCTGTTCGAGGATGTGGCGGCATCGGGGGCCTATTATATCGCCATGGCGGCCGACCACATCGTCGCGCAGCCGACCACGATCACCGGGTCGATCGGCGTGCTGATCAGCACGATGAACTTCAAGGGGCTGGGCGACAAGCTGGGCGTGGAGGATGTGACGATCAAATCCGGCGCCAACAAGGACATGCTGAATCCGCTGCGGACGATTACGCCCGAGGAGCGCGCCATTATCCAGGGGGTGGTGGACGATACCTATGCGCGGTTTGTTTCCCTGGTGGTGAAAGGCCGCGAGCTGCCGGAGGCGACGGTGCGGGAGCTGGCGGATGGCCGGATTATGACGGCCAGGCAGGCCCTGGAGGCGCAGCTGGTGGATTCCATCGGTTATTGGGACGATGCGGTGAAGGTCGCGGGCGACTTGATGGATTTGCCGGCCGTCAAGGTGTACAAATACGAGCCCCAGCGCTCGATTTGGGATTTCCTCAAGGTGTCATCCGGCAGTGCGGAGCAACTCAAGCGGCTGCTGGAGCCCCGTCCGGCGAAGCTGATGTATTTGTGGAACTCCTGAGCGGGAGATTGGGGAATAAAAAAAGGGCATCCTTTGCAGGATGCCCTTTTTAATTGTCTCAGCGAGACTTAGAAACGGCCGCCACGGCCGCCGCGATCGCCACCGCGATCGCCGCCGTATCCGCCGCCACCGCCACGCCCGCCTTCGGGTTTCGGACGGGCTTCGTTAACGCGCAGCGGACGGCCGCAGAGATCCGCGTTATTGAGAGCTTCGATAGCCTTCTGGGCTTCGGCGTTGTTCGGCATTTCGACAAAGCCGAAACCGCGGGACTGACCGGACATCTTATCCATGACCACCGAGGCCGTGGAAACTGCGCCATATTGTTCAAATGCCGAGCGGAGGTCAGCCTCCGAGGCGTTAAAGGACAGATTACCAACGTAGATATTCACTTGTTTCTTAACTCCAAACTAATTCAACTAACATAACGTTCAACACACAACAGACCATTCTCATTCGCTTCTCTACTAGTTCAACCAACCTCCTTGTCAGACTCAACTCGTGTCGTCACCAGGTCTTCCGGCCCAAGGTCGTACTAGAGGCCTGGCGACAAACAGGCAACATAATATGATAATCCGTCCGTTGGAGCAATAACTATTTTACGTCCTGGCCGTAGGCGTTGAACCAGGCCCGCTGGTCGAAGGGGCTGCGCTTGTTGGGCTTGCCATCGGCAACGGGCTTGCCGACCGGCAGGAGGATCCTGATTTCGCGTTCGCCGGGAATCTTCAGCAGGGCCGAAAGGGAATCCTTGATTTTCGGGGTACGCAGCACACCGTCGAGCCAGACGCTGGCATAGCCCAGCGCGGTGATGGCGAGAAGCATGTTTTCGGTGGCGGCGGCGCAGTCCTCGGTCGCGAACGAGCAGTTCCGGTAGGCCGGGCGCGGATCGATGAGGCAGACGATAAAGGCCGGAGCGGTGGCGAGGAAGGGCCGGGCCACGATTTCCCGGATGCCGGAGACGAGGGCGGGCTCATCCACAATGACAAAGGAGGTGGTTTGGGCATTGCAGCCGGAGGGCGCCTGGATGCCGGCCTGCACGATCTGTCGCAGATGCTCCCGCGGAACGGGGTCCGGGAGGTAGTCGCCGCGGTAACTGTGCCGTTTTGCCAGGGCAGTGAAAAGGTCCATCGTCTTTCTCCTTAAACGGGTTGTGACCGAAAATCAGGCTTGCCGCACGCAGAGGGACATGGCCGCCTCTTGGGCTTCGATGGAGGCAACCAGGGCGAACTGGGTGCGGCAGCGGTCCAAGTTGTGGCCGGGCCGGTGGGTTTTGAAATAAACATCGCCTGAGAGAAAGTCGGTGAGAAAACGGATGCCGATCTCGAAGGTGATGAGCTTGCCGGAAAAGGGGAGGTGCTCGCGTTCCGCGGGGGTGAGGAACCCGTCGGCGGAGGAGATGTAGCCGGCCACCAGCTCCTGGAAGACGGGCAGGCGCATGACGACCTTGGAGAGGTCCTTTTCGTCCTCCGCGGCGGGACTGGTGCAGGTGCGGACCATGTCGCCGAAATCGTAGAGGGCCAGGCCGGGCATGACAGTGTCGAGGTCGATGACGGCGATGCCCTCGCCCGTCTTGTCGTCGAGCATGACATTGTTGATCTTGGTGTCGTTGTGGGTCACGCGCTCGGGGATGAGGCCCTCGTTTTGGAGCCGGATCAGCTCGCCGGTCATGGCCTTGCGGGCCAGGCAGAACTCGATTTCGGCCCGGCAGGCAGCGGCGCGGTTGTGAGCGTCGGCGGCGATGGCCTGTTCGAGGGCCTCGAACCGGGAGGGGGTGTGATGGAAATGGGGGATGGTTTCCACGAGCCGGGGACCGGGCAGGTCGCGGAGCATTTCCTGAAACGCGCCGAAGGCGGCGGCGGCCTGGCGGGCCTGGCCGGGGTTCTGGATGACATCGTGGGTGGTGGCCGCCTCGATGAAGATGTAGGTGCGCCAGAATCTGCCTTCGGAATCGACGTGGGCGGGCTGGTTGTCCAGGGTGGGAATGAGGGTGAGCGTGCGGCGGTCGATTTCGGAGGCTCCGCGCGCCGCCAGCTTGCGGCGCAGGTGGTCGGTGACGCGCTGGATGTTTTTCATGATGACCGCGGGTTTTTTGAAAATGCGGTCATTGATGCGCTGGTGGAGGTACCGGACGGTTTTGCCGCCCTGGTCGAATTCCGAGACGAACGTGTCGTTGATATGGCCGTTGCCATAGGGGCGGGCCCCGAGAAAGCGGCCTGGAATTTGGAAGGCGGTGCCGACCGCGCGCAGGTCGGGCATGGGTTGGTGCGGTTTCATGGAGGTCTCCAGAATGAAGGGTAGAAAATAGCAAGTGTTCGGGCGGAAGGCAAGCGCTCGCGCGTTCGGGTTCTTTTCTTGTATCCAGAGATGGCGACGGCGTAATATTGGACAGCACGTAAGGAGCCATTTATGTACGAATATGCCATTTGCGTGGGAATCGGCGTCGTGGCCGGGCTGCTGGCCGGCCTTTGCGGCGTCGGCGGCGGCGTCTTCATGGTGCCGGCCTTTGTCTTGTTTCTCTCGATGAAGCAGAAGGAGGCCGTGGCCACCTCGCTGGCCGTCGTGATTGGCACCGCCCTGATGGGCACGCTTAAAAACTCGGGCAACCAGCTGGTGAATTGGCGGGTGGTCATCATTACGTCGCTCGCCTCGCTTCTCGTGGTCTGGTTTGCGGCGGACGGGCTCAAGAAGATGTCGAATCTCACCCTGACGCGGATTTTCGCTGTTTCAATCGTGGCAATCGGACTTTGGATGCTGGGCCGGAGTTTCTCAAAAGGCTGACATTTAAACAGCCATTGACAGGTTGTTCACAGCCTCCGAGCGGATACCCCGGACTGATGGGCTCTTGTGAAAAAACTGATTATTTCCTGTTAATAGTGGCGTAAAATATTGCCAGACAAGAGTTTACAGCAATCGTGATCGGTTGGTAACGGCTAATGGTTTTTCCTGAGCACCGGGGGCTTCACCCCATGGGCGGGTTATAAACAGAAGGAAAAGAGCAGGCCTATGAACAGCCGTGTGTTGAGGCGGGCCTTTACAGGTGATAGGTTTTTTGATTTTCGCTTGCGTGAACCGGGAATGCCCGACACAATGCGTGGATTGAAACAAGGAGCGCGCGTGACAAGACGTGAACGTATGATGCGGTGTTACCGTCATGAGGAGGTGGACCGGCCTGCCGTATCCCCCCGCATGGGGTATCCGTGCAACGATCCTACTGGGCGGGCGAGGAGTATATGGTGCCGCAATACAAGGCCATATGGCGGGAACGGTACTGAACTGGCGGGCCTAGCGGAATAAGGAGGCGTATGACGGAGCTTTCCAATACGGGATCCTATTTGTTCCTGGCGGCGGCGATAATTTTCGGCCTGGGTATCCTGGCAAGCCTTGCCGCCAACATCTGGCTGATTGTGCGCGCCTTTTGCGTCGGTGTGTGCTGGGGCCTGGTCGTTTTTTTTCTCCAGCCCATCGCCAGCTTGGTGTTCGTTATCGTGCATTGGAAGGTGGCCAAAAACCCGTTTTGGGTGGGCTTGGCGGGCCTGGCGGCCGTTCTGGTCGCCCTGGGCCTGGCCATGGGCGGCGGGGCTGACATCCTGAAACAAGCCGGAGCCCCTGGATGGCTGATGCAACCGGCGCCGGCCGGAGAAATTCAGGAGGAAGCCGCCTTCCCTGAAACCGAGCGAGATCGGGTGGCCGACTTGCTGGTGGACGCGGGGATCGACCCCGCCAATCCCGCAACCTTCAAAGGGCGCATGATCGAACAGATGATCGAGACCTTGGGCAAACCGAGCGCGACCATGAAAGCCGGTCGGGAAGTGATCTATATCTTCTACAACTGCTTCCAGGTCGTTTCCGAGGATGGCGGGAAAACGGTGACGACGGCCCACTACATGGGCAAGTAGGCCGCCGGGCCGGGGCTAAAGGGAGCGCTTGTTCTTCTTCTCGCGCTTGGCTAGTTTTTTCTCGGCGGCTGTTTTCTGGGGGGCTTTTTTCGTATCCCGCTTGGCATCGTTTGCTTTGGACATGATCAATCTCCTGTCTGGGGATATGGGCGGCGACATGCCGTTTTGTTGGCGTTACTATACAGCATGCCGGCCCGTAAGCAATAAGGGATTTCCAGGGGTAAAACGGCGATTGCTTATGAGCGCCATTTATCCTATCATCTTTGGCCTTTGTTTTCTTTCAGCCGTCGCAGGGGAGAGAGTTTGTGATTGCAACATCGATGCTGTCCAAGAGATTCGGAGCGGATATCCTGTTTGAGGATGTCAGCGTTAAGTTCACGCCGGGCAACTGCTATGGCCTCGTGGGGGCCAATGGATCGGGGAAGTCGACGTTTGTCAAAATTATGGCCGGCCTCATTCCGCCCAGTTCCGGGGAAGTGACCATCGGTCGCGACTGTACCCTCGGCTACCTCCGCCAGGACCATGCGGAATTCGACGACATTCCCATTCTGGACACCGTTTTCATGGGGAACAAAAAGCTCTGGGCGTTGCACCACGAGCGCGAAGCCTTGTACGCCCGGGACGATCTTTCCGACGCCGAGCACGACCGGTGCAACGAAATCGAGCATGAGTACGGACTGGCCGGCGGCTACACCATGGAAGCCGATGCGGCCAAGTTACTCGCCGGGCTGGGCTTTGCGGAAAATGTGTTTTCCAGTCAAATGCGCACTCTGCAGGGCGGCTTCAAGCTGCGGGTCCTTCTGGCGCAAGTCCTCTTCGCCCATCCCGATGTGCTTCTGCTGGACGAGCCCACCAACCATCTCGACATGGAGTCCATCGAATGGCTGGTGGAGTTGTTGACGAAGTACGAGGGAACGGTGATCGTCATTTCGCACGATCGGTTCTTCCTCAACCAGGTGTGCACGCATATCGCGGACCTGGACTACCATGAAATCCGGATGTTCACCGGGAATTATGACGACTTCACGATCGCGAGCCTCGAGGCGCGCGAACTGCGGGTCAAGGCCAACGAGAAGATGGAGAAGCAGATCCACGACCTGAAGGCCTTCATCAGCCGCTTCAGCGCCAATGCCTCCAAGTCGAAACAGGCCACCTCGCGGCAGAAGCTGCTCGGAAAAATCGAACTCAACGAGATGAAGCCCAGCTCGCGCGTTTCGCCCTACATCCGCTTCAACGCCAAGCGGCGCCTGGGCGACAAGGTGATCGAAGCCGAAGGGGTGTCGAAGAGCTTCGACACCTGCCTCTTCAAAGATTTTTCATGCAAGATCGGGCCCGGCGAGCGTGTTGCGATTATCGGAAAGAACGGTACAGGCAAGACAACACTGCTGAAAATCCTGAGCGGCATATTGCGTCCGGACACCGGATCCGTTGTGTTCGGCGAAACCGTGCAACTCAGCCTTTTTCCGCAGGATCCCGAGGAGGTGCTGGAGCCGGAAAGCCAGGCGCTCGACTGGCTCGGAAAATTTGCGGAGGAGAAGACGAAGACCGAAACCGAGCTTCGCTCGTTTATGGGAAGAATGCTCTTCAGCAAGGACGACGTGTTCAAGAAAATCCAGGTGCTGAGCGGCGGTGAGAAGGCCCGCCTGATCCTGGCCAAGATGATGCTCGAGGGCGGCAACGTGATGGTGCTCGACGAGCCCACCAATCACCTGGATCTGGAATCGATCGAAGCGCTGAACTTCGCCCTGTCACAGGCGGAAGGAACCCTCATCTTTGTTTCCCACGACCATCGCCTGGTCGGCTCGCTGGCCACCCGCATTCTGGAGTTCAAGGACAACACGATTCTCGACCGCACCGGCCCGGCGGCGGAATAATCGAAACGCCGATGCGATCCTGAAGACTCTTGGGGGATGCTCCTAAAACCCGCGGGTTTTCAGCCACTTCACGCACAGCGCGGGCCATTGGCCGACGACCGGATCGTCTTTTGCCAGCCCGAGCCCATGACCCCCATTCGGGAACACATGCAGTTCGAACGGGATCTTGTGGGCCGCCAGGGCCTGGGCGAAGAGCAGGCTGTTCACCACGGGCACAGCGCTGTCCTCCGCCGTGTGCCAGAGGAAGGTCGGCGGCGTGCTCGCGTCCACCCTCTTTTCCAGGCTCAGCTGATCCGCCAGCACGGGCGAAGCGAGCGGCCCCAGCAGGTTGTTCTGCGAGCCGCGGTGGCCCCATTCGCCGAAGCTGATGACAGGGTAACACAGGATGGCGGCGTCGGGCCGGGCGGATAATCGCGCCACGGGATCGGCGGACCCGGGGTCGCCCGCATCGGCCAGGGTCGCCACGCTGGCGGCGAGATGGCCGCCGGCGGAGAAGCCGAGAATGCCGATCTTATCGGACTTGAGGCTCCAGGCGGCGGCATTGGCCCGCGCCAGCCGGACGGCCCGCATGGCGTCCATTTGCGGGACCGGGAAGCGGTGCGGGGCGCACCGGTAGATCACCACGCCGGCCGCCATGCCGGCCGCGTTGAGCATGCGGGCGATCGGTTCGCCTTCGTGGTCGGCGCGGCGGGCGTAGCCGCCTCCGGGGCAGACGACGACAAAGCCCGTGGGCGCGGCGCCGCTGACGGGATAGAGCTGGAGCTGGGGCGTTTCCTTCGGGGGGATGACGCCGTCGGGCGTGGGCACGCCGTCGGGCCAGAGCGGAATGGCGGTTTGCATTTGTTGTTCCTGGAATAGGACCTATAAAGTTTATAAGACCTATGATTGTTGCTGAACGGCGTTAGGCGCATGCCTGGTCGATGGCCTTGAGTTCGGCTTCGGTCAGCGGCGGGGCCTTGAGGGCCTGCACGTTTTCCTCGATCTGCGCGGGGCTGCTGGCGCCGATGAGCGCGGAGGTGACGGTTTTGCGGCGCAGCACCCAGCACAGCGCCATCTGGGCGAGCGACTGGCCGCGCGCCTTGGCGATGGCGTCTAGCTTGCGCACCTTGGCCAGCACCTCGTCGGTGATGTTCTGTTTTTTGAGGAAGGTGTTGGGTTTGCTGGCGCGCGAGCCGTCGGGAATGCCGCCGAGGTAGCGGTTCGTGAGCAACCCCTGGGCCAGGGGGCAAAAGCCGATCACGCCGATGCCTTCCTGGTCGCACACATCGAGCAGGGCCGGCTCGACCCAGCGGTTGAGCATGTTGTAGCTGGGCTGGTGGATCAGGCAGGGAGTGCCGAGGCCGCGGAGCAGACCGGCGGCGCGGCGGGCGTCGTCGGCCTTGTAGGAGGAGATGCCGGCGTAGAGCGCTTTGCCGGAGCGCACGATGTGGTCGAGGGCGGCCATGGTCTCCTCGAGCGGCGTTTCCGGGTCGGGCCGGTGGTGGTAGAAGATGTCCACGTAGTCGAGCCCGAGGCGCTGCAGGCTCTGGTCGAGGCTGGAGACCAGGTATTTGCGCGAGCCCCAGTCGCCGTAGGGGCCTTCCCACATTTTCCAGCCCGCCTTGGTGGAAATCACAAGCTCATCGCGCAGGCCATGGCCGAAGTCCTGTTTGAGAATGCGGCCGAAACAGGACTCGGCGGAGCCGGGGGGCGGGCCGTAGTTGTTGGCGATGTCGAAGTGGGTGATGCCCAGGTCGAAGGCTTTGCGCACCATGGCGAGGCCGTTTTCGTAGGCGTCCACGCCGCCGAAATTATGCCACAGGCCGAGGGACAGGGCGGAGAGTTTCAGGCCGCTGCGGCCGCAACGGTTGTAGGTCATGGTCCCGTAGCGGGCGGGGTCGGGCTGGTAGGTCATGCTGTCCTCGCGGGTTGTGTAAAAAAACATGGTAGCCTGTCAGTTGGCAAAAGGCAAGCATGCGGGGTTATTCCAACGTCAGGCGTTCGCCCGAAACAAGCGCATGGCGGCCGATAAATCCCGCCGCCATTTCGAGAACGCATTTCGCGTGGCGTGGCATGAGCCGGATGCGCCAGGGCTTGACCGCCGCGCAGAGCTTCAGCACCCGGCCATCGGCGGCCAGGAATATCAGGTCGATCGGCATACGCATGAAAAACGTGTGGATCGAGTCGGCCGGTTTAATCAGCAGCCCGTCGCCCGGCATGGCGCGCCGTCCCATCAGCCCGCGCATCCGGGCTCCGACCGTGCGCGCTTCGCGCACATCGGCCGCCAGGAGCTCTCCGGTGGTCCCGCGCACGAGCTTCATGCGGGCGGCTCCCTGGTGTGGGCATGCAGGTCGAGATGCTTGGGGCAGTAGCACTGCGCGGGTTTGCAGTCGGTGCAGTAGCGGAAGTCCATGTCGGGTTCGCTCAGGCTGTTCGCCCCGCAGACCCGGCAGGTGTGGCGCGCGGTGCGCAGTTTCGGCAGGGCCGCCGCCTGGACGATCATGCGGCGGTTGGCCTGCCGCATGCCGCTCAGGATGTCGCCACCGAAAAAGAGAAGGAAATTGGCCGTGGCCGCCAGGATCGTGAAGCGTTCGGTCCATCCCTCCGTGACGAAGGCGTAGAAATAAAAGACCCAGGTGACCAGGGCCAGCCACTTGATTTTAACGGGCAGGATGAAAAACAGGAGGATTTGAAAATCGGGAAACCGGTAGGCGAAGGCCAGGAACACCGAGCCCAGCAGGTACTCGTTGGTCACGGGCAGGCCGGGGGGCAGGAAGGCGATGGCGACCGTGGCGAGCCAGCCGATGAGGATGAACAGGTTGAACCGGAAGACGCCCCACTCGTTTTCCAGGGCGGTGCCCATGATGAAAAACAGGTACCAGGCGAAAATCAGCCAGATGGGGTGCGTCTGGGGCGGAATGAACAGGAAGGTCACCAGCCGCCAGATTTCGTTCTGCTCAAGAACCTTGGCGGCATCCAGCACCATCAGGTCGAGAATGCCGGTGACCCGCGCGGTGGCGCCCATGATGAAAAACAGGACCTGGCCCGCCAGCAGCAACCACGTGAGGTGCGGCAAGGCCAGGCGGCCGAACCGCGATTCGTATTTATCCAGCCACATGGGCGTTCACTTTCTTTTCCGGCACGTTAGCGGGCGTTCATGGAGGAGGCGGTGCGCTCCTCGGTGCGGTCAGCAGAGGCGGGAAAACCTTCACGTCCGTGCGCCCGAGGAAAACGGTTGGCAGGCTTGTTTGCATGGGCCGACTATAGCGAAGCGGCCCGCCCTTTGCAAGTTTCGGCCGGGGCGGGTTCAGGGCTTGCTCAGGGTTTCGTCGTAGAGCCGTTCGGACAGGTTGGCAATGACGGCGGGCGCGTAGCGGCGTTCAAGGGCGGCGGCCCAGCCGCGGGGCTCTGCGGGGTTGTGGGTTTGCGCCAGGCGGAGCATGGCGGCGGCGGCATCGCGGGCATCGAGGACGTTTTTCAGATAGGTGACGGGGAGTGAATCGGCGGCCCAGGAGATGCCCCCGACATCGCCCGCAATCACGGGCCGGTCGAAGGCCAGGGCCTCGCAGACGGTGTTGCAGAAGGTTTCGATGCGCGAGAGGTGAACCAGGAAATCCGTGGTCTCGCCCAGTTCCCGCATCAGCTCGGCATACGGCAGCGGGCCGCGGAACGTGACGCCCGGCGTCAGCCGGCGCGGCGCGGCCCACTTTTCGGCCGCCCCCGCCGGGCCGAGCCCCTTGCCGAACAGCACCAGTCGGGCGCCGGGGATTTGCTCCCGGACCCGGGCGAAGGCGGCCAGCAGCGTGGTCACGTTTTTCAGCTCACCCCAGCGGGCGATGTCGGCGAAGACCGGACGAGCCGGATCAAAGGGATGGCGCGGCGCCTGGAGGAGGGGCCGCCAGGTGTCGAAGGGGAAAGCGTTGGGAAGGATGGCAATGGGCTGGCGGCAGAAAAAATACCGGCGAAGATGCTCGGCCGTGGCCGGTGAAACGGCCGACAAATGGCGTGCGCGGCGGCATACGCTCCAGGTCATAAGGAGGCTGGCCAGGGCTTGGGGTAGCGAGGAGGCGCGCAGGGTACCGTTCATCCGGAGGGTATGGAGGCGCATGCCGTTTTCCGTGACCAGGGCCGGCAGGCCCGAATCGAGCGCGGCTGCGGCATGGCCGTCATGGGTCCAGTGCGCATGCACGAGGTCGGGCGGATTTTCCCGGATGGCCTGGATGAGAAGGCGCCGTTCGCGCCGGAAGCCGTCGAATTCGGCCCCGCTTTTTTTACCCCGCAAGGGCACGAGGTGGAAGGTCAGGTTCGGACCTTTTAAGACCAGCGGCGACGGCAGGCCGGGCGCGGCGCTGAACACGCTGATTTGATGGTTTCGCCGGAGCAGCTCGGGGATCAGGTTCAGAAGGCTGCTGTTGAGGTGGCCCTTGACGCCGCGGGCGGCCTCGACGGCCGAGGCGTCAAGATGGGCCAGGAAGTTGGCCGGCTGAATGCGACTGACAAACCCGATGTGCATAGTTCTCCGTTTGGCCAGACTATAGAGGGAACCGCGGGATGAGTCAATTGCCGCACCCAGCACAACCGACACGCAACCGTTTTGTCTGCCGGACGGGTTGGTCTTGACGGGGGCCGGCAGACGGGTATTCTTTGGCAAAAGGCGAAGGGGGCAGGGATGGCGAATTGCTGGCTGGACTTTCACAATCCCGGGGGCACGGTTCTTTTGGCCGGTTGCGGCCGCAGCGGCACGACGTGGCTGGGGGACATCCTGAATTTCCGCAACAGCTTCCGCATGATGTTCGAGCCGTTTTATCCCGCCAAAGTGCCGGAGCTGCAACCGTTCTGGCGGCCCCAGCGATACCTGCGGCCGGAGGCGACCGGACCCGGGCCCGACCGGGCCCGCGCCATTCTGGCCGGCCGGCTCCGCAACGAATGGGTGGACCAGTTCAACTCGCGCAAAATGGCGCACCGGCGGCTGATCAAGGACGTCCGGCTTAACCTGGCCCTTGGCTGGATCCGCGCCGCCTTTCCCAAAATGCCCATCGTGTTCATCCTTCGTCACCCCATCCCCACCGCGCTCTCCCAGCTCAAGCTGGAATGGAAGCTGCAGATACCTGACCAACCCAATCGCGCGGGCCTCCGCGGTGATGGCCGAATGCTCGGCCCTCGCCAAGGGCGAGCTCCGCGCGGCGGCGGAATAAGGGGCGCCCCGAGCCATG
>JAWOJA010000007.1:0-91448 GCA_046484345.1 Kiritimatiellia bacterium | reverse complement strand
ATCCCGCCATAATCATCATCCTTCGCATGCGCGTTCCTTTCTTAACAGCCCTCAAGCGAACTATACGGCCAAGCCGCGCCAAAAGAAAACCAAATCCGGCTCAGGGGCTGGATGAGCCGGCTTCTTAACGGCAACCTCGCGACAATCCAGTATGTCCATTTTTTCTGGACATACTGGAATGCAATCTGGTTTACTTGGAGCTATGACCACGATGGAGCAACTGCGGCAACGCGTCGACCGGGAGATCTTCGACTACCGGCAATTGACGGATTCCCTGCGGGAATACGCCAAGCCGCGCGACAAGATCGGCGCGCTTTTGGCGGCGGGCTCCCTTGTGCGCGTCAAAAAGGGCCTGTACGTTTTCGGCGAACCGTGGCGCCGGCAACCCGTCTGCCGGGAACTGCTCGCCAACCTCATCTACGGGCCCTCCTACATCAGCATGGAGTACGCACTCAGCCTCCATGGACTAATCCCCGAGCGGGTCACCACGCTGACCAGCGTCACCAGCGGCCGAACACGCCGGTTCCAAACGCCCTTCGGCCTGTTCACCTACCGCCCCGTTCCCACGATCCCCTATTCCCTGGGCATCGCCCAGGACCAGAGCGGCCCGGATCCCTTCCTCGTCGCCTCGCCCGAAAAGGCGCTGGCCGATTTCGTCTGGGCCGACCGGGGTTTCCACCCCTCGGGTCCCGCCGCTTTCGACGCCTACCTGCACGACAATCTGCGCATGGAGCCGGACCGCCTGGCCGCACTGAATCCGAAATCCATGCAAACGATCGCCGCGGGCTACAACACCCCCCGAATCACGATGCTGGCCGCTTATCTTCAAGACGCACGCAGGAGAAGCCGCCGATGAACGAGGCCATCCGACAAATGCTGGATCGATACGCCTGCAAGACCCGTGACGATTACCTGAACGCGCTTCGGGAAATTATGCAGGAATTGGCGCTTCTGGGCTTGTGGCGGAGTAAATTCTTCGAACACGCCGCCTTTTATGGCGGAACGGCCCTCCGCGTCCTGCATGGCCTTGACCGCTACTCCGAAGATCTCGATTTCTCGCTGCTCAAGCCGGACGCCCGCTTCACGCTCGCCCGCTACGGAGACGCCTTGCGACATGAACTCCGCGGATTCGGCTTTTCCGTTCAATTTACGCAAAAAACGGCCGTCCGCAAAACGACGGCCATCGAATCCGCCTTTCTCAAAACCGACACCGTTCAACAGTTGATCGTGCTCGAAGCCGCCCCTGAAATTGTCTCGGCTCTTCCCCGGGGGCGACAACTCATCATCAAACTGGAAGTGGACGCCGATCCGCCGCCCGCCTTCATCACGGAAACAAAATACGTGCTCCAACCGGTGCCTTTCGCGGTCCGGGTCTACTCCCTGCCGGACCTCTTTGCCGGCAAGATGCATGCCGTCCTGTGCCGAAAGTGGAAGAACCGGGTCAAGGGCCGCGACTGGTACGATTTGGTCTGGTATGCCGGTCGGCATCCCGAGCTTCGCCTTCGGCACCTGGAAGCCCGGATGCGCCAATCGGGTGACTACACCGCCGCCGGCCCGCTGACGCCGGACGATCTTCGCCTCCGACTCGCCGCCGCCATCGCCCGACTGGACGTGCGCCAGGCCTTCGCCGACATCGAACCCTTCGTTCGAGACCGGCAATCCCTGACCCTTTGGTCAAAAGAGTTCTTCACGGAAATCAGCCGCCGAATCGTGCCTCTGACGGAATGAAAGAGCTCTCTTTGCCATTGACAACGGCCCCTCCTGCCGCCATTCTTTTTCTCCAACCCGGAGAAGAAGAATGAATATTCAGATCGCGTGCCTGTGCGACGCGGCGACCGACTACCAGGGCAAGCTCAACCTGCTCGGCACCTTCGACACCATCTTCACGCGCAAACTGCCGGCCATCCACCCCAGCTGCGCCATCGTCCTGCGCGTCATCTTCTCGCGCATGGAGGTGGCCAAACACCGCATCCGCATCGATTTCGTCGACGAGGACGGCAAGGCCGTCATCCAGGCCCTCGACCTGCCTTTCGAAATCCGAATGCCCCCCGGCTCCACCTCCCTCAGCCGCAATTTCATCGTCAACCTCCAGCAGATCAAGCTGGAAAAAGCCGGCAGCTACTCGGTCGATGTCGCCATCAACGACCGCCACGAGGTCTCCATCCCCCTGACCGTCCGCGTGGTCGGCGAGGGCGATGAGCCAACCCCGCCCCAGCCCCATTAATTTTCACAACCGCAACCAACACGCAGGAAAGGACAACCGTATGGGCAGACCAGTCACCTTGTTCACGGGCCAATTCGCCGATATCCCCCTGGAAACCCTCTGCAAAAAGGCCAAGGCCTGGGGCTACGAAGGCCTCGAACTCGCCTGCTGGGGCGATCACGTCGACGCCGCCCGAGCGGCCAAGGACCCCGCCTACGCCAAGACGCGCAAGACCATTCTCGCCGATCACGGCCTGAAACTCTTCGCCATCAGCAGCCACCTGGCCGGCCAGCTCGTCTGCGATCCGAACGACGATGAACGCTCCGACCTGTTCGCCCCCCCGAATTGCGCCGGCAACGCCGAGAAGAAACGCGCCTTTGCCGTCCAGAGCATGAAGGACGCCGCCGTGGCCGCCAAGAACATCGGCGTCAAGATCGTCAACGGCTTCACCGGCTCCGGCATCTGGCACATGCTATACAGCTTCCCGCCCGTCAGCGACGCCCGGATCCAGAAGGGCTTCGATGACTTCGCCAAGCTGTGGAACCCCATCCTGGACGTCTTCGACAAGTCGGGCGTCCGCTTCGCCCTCGAAGTGCACCCCACGGAAATCGCCTTCGATATCGTCACCGCCCGCCGCGCGCTCAAGGCCCTGAAAAACCGCAAGGCGTTCGGTTTCAACTTCGATCCCAGCCACCTGCACTGGCAGGGCGTCGATCCCGTCGCCTTCCTCAAGGCCTTCCCGGACCGCATCTACCACGTCCACATGAAGGACGCGGCCGTGACGCTGGACGGCGAAAGCAGCATCCTCGCTTCGCACCTCAACTTCGGGACCCCCGGCCGCGGCTGGGATTTCCGCAGCCTCGGGCGCGGCCAGATCAAGTTCGAGGAGATCATCCGGACCCTCAACATTCTGAACTACAAGGGGCCCCTCTCCGTGGAATGGGAAGACGCCATGATGGACCGCGAGCACGGCGCCGCCGAAGCCTGCGCCTTCGTCAAGAAAGTCGATTTCCCGAAGTCGGACCGCGTCTTCGACGAGGCGTTCGGCAAGTAAGTCCAACCCGTTGATTTCGCAGGGGACCCGGTTCGCCCCGGGTCCCCTGCTCTTTCCACCCCGCGCCATGTCCGTCTCATCCGCCCTCTTTTACCAGGCCGCCTGCTCGTGGCGGAACCAGGTCCGGCTCCTCGGCCGCGATTCCCGGTTCAAGGTCGCGTTCATCTCAATCGTTTTCATCGGCTTTTTCCTCGGCATCCGGCTCCTCTTCCTGGGCGGCTTCAAGTTCCTCGACGATCTCGGCGGCCTCAGCTCCCTGATCATCGGCCACCTGTTCGCCCTCTTTTTCCTGGGCCTCGGCATCATGATGGTGGTCTCGGGCATCGTCACCTCCTACTCCACCCTCTACGACTCGCCGGAGGTGCCCTTCCTGCTGGCCGCCCCGGTCTCCCACCGCCAGATCCTGCTGGGCCGCGTGACCGAAGCCATCCTGCTCTCCTCCTGGGCCTTCTTCTTCATCATCATCCCCTTCATCAGCGCCTACCAGGCCCACCGCGGCCTCTCCCCGTTGTTCCTGATATGGTCGCTGCTCTTCGCCGTGCCGTTCCTGATATTCGGCGCCGGGCTCGGCTCGCTTGTGGCCCTCGCCGCCACGCGCTGGATTCCCCGCGGCCGCACGATGCTCACGATCCTCCTGATCGGGCTGGCCGCCCTGCTCATCGCCCTTGGCGTCTACTTCCTGCGCGGCTACCGGCATGCCGAATCGGAGGAGGCCTTCGTTTTGGCCAACCTGATTCCGGGACTGAAGGTGGCGGCCCAGCCCGCGCTGCCCAGCTGGTGGATGGCCGAGGGCATCATGGCGGGCTCGCGGGGCCTCTGGGGGCGCGGCCTGCTCTTCCTGCTGCTGCTGGCCTCCAACGCGTGGCTCGTGCTGACGCTCCTCGAGGGGCTCGGCGCCGCCATCTATTTCGGGTCGTTCCAGCGCGCGGCCGGCGAATCCGCCCTCGGCCGGCGCCGCCCCATTCTGCTGGCGGGCCTGGAGGCCGCCACCGCGCGCCTGCTGCCGGCCGATATGCGGGCGCTGGCCTTCAAGGACATCCGGTCGTTCCTCCGCGATCCCGCCCAGTGGACCCAAAGCCTGATCTTTTTCGGCCTGCTCGGCCTCTACTTCCTCAACCTGCGCACGTTCCGCTACAACCTGCTGCCCGATGTCTGGCGCAGCTACATCGCCTTTCTCAACGTCTTCAGCGTCTCGGCGGTGCTCTGCTCGCTCGGTTCCCGTTTCGTCTACCCCCAGCTCAGCCTGGAAGGCCACGGTTTCTGGATCCTGAACCTCGCCCCCACCTCCCCGCGCCGCATCCTCTTCGGCAAGTTCGTCCTCTCCGCCCTCGCCATGCTGATCATCAGCTTCGTGCTCATGGCCGTTTCCACGGCCATGCTCCAGGTCGGCCCCGTCATCCGCTGGGTGGCTCTGGGCGCCGCCGTGGCCATCCCCATCGCCGTCGCCGGCCTTTCCACCGGACTCGGCGCGCTGTTCATGGACCTGCGCGAACGCAATCCCGCCGCCATCGTTTCGGGCTTCGGCGGCACCCTCAACCTCGTGCTCTCCCTCGCCTACATGCTGCTGGTCATCGTCCCCTTCGCGGCCCTGTTCCACCAGGATCTGGTCGGACACCTCGCCCCCCGGGCCTTCCGCCTCGGCCTGGCCCTGGCCGCTGGCTGGAGCCTCGCGCTCACCCTGGCGGCCGCCGCCATCCCCCTCGCCCTCGCCAATCGCAGCCTCGCCACCCGCGATTACTAGCGGCTGATCATCGTCCTTGAACCGGCCGCCGCCTTTTGGCATACTCCCGACCAGTCACGCGGCTGAAAGAAAGGCACGAATCATGGGCGCAACACGCATCCTGCTGGTCGAGGACGATCCCGTCATTGCCGCGGAATTGCAATCCAGCCTCCAGCAGCTCGGCTACGACGTCCCCGCCATCTGCAAAAACGGCCGCGAGGCCGTCAAAACCGCCTACACCCTCACGCCCGACGTGGCCCTCGTCAACACCCGGCTTAAGGGCCGCCCCACCGGCGTGGAAACCGGCTCCAGCCTCCGCCACGCCCACCAGATCCCCGTCATCTTCATGGCCGAACGGGCCGACGTCACCAGCCTCGAGGGCCTCAAAACCCCCGCCCTCTTCGGCTTCGTCCACCGGCCATTCGAACGCGGCGACCTCAAAATCGCCATCGAGCTCGCCCTCTTCCGCCACCGCTCCGAACGGCTCCTCGAGGAAAACAGCCGCTGGTTCGCCTCCGCCCTCGACTCGCTCGGCCAGGGCGTCATCGCCACCGACCGCGACGGTATCATCAGCTACATGAACCCCGCCGCCGAAGCCATCACCCTGTGGAAACGCAAGGACGCCCTCGGCCGCCCCCTGGAGGAGCTCGGCGTCGCCCGGCATATCGACTCGGACGGTTCCGGCGAAGTCATCGGCATGAAAACCCTCCGCGACGGCGTGCCCGAAGGCGATGACACCCGCGTGCTCTACCTCCTGGACCGCACCGGCCAGCGGAAGGACATCCTTGCCTCCGCCTCGCCCATCCTCTCCGCCGGCGGCGGCATCGAGGGCGTTATCGTCGTCATCCACGATGTCACCAGCCGCCGCATCCATGAGCGCCACCACCACAGCATCGAAAAAATGGAGGTGCTCGGCAAGCTCTCCAGCACCGTGGCCCACGAGTTCAGCACCCTCTTCAGCGTCATCGCCGGCTTCGCCAACAGCGTCCTGGACGGCCTCAACGGCGGCCGCGGCCGCGAGGAGCTCCAGAAGGTGCTCGACGCCGCGCGGCACGGCCAGGACCTGACCCGCCGCATCCTCGTCATCGCGCGGGCCAGCAACGCCGAAGGCGACATCCGCCTCCAGTCCGTTTCCCTCAAGCAGACCATCAAGCACGCCATCGAGATCGCCCACCCCGCCCTCTCCCGCGGCAAGGTCGAAGTCAAGTTCCAGGAATCGGAACACATGCCGCACGTCATGGCCGATCCCGCCCAGCTCGTCGATGTGCTGACCGATTTTCTCTACAACGCCGCCGAGGCCATGCCCGCGGGCGGCACCATCCGCATCACCGTCCAGGACCAGGCCGTCAAGCGGGCCGACATCAAGTCCAACCCCAAGGCCCTCGGCGGCCACTACGCCGTCATCCGCATCGCCGATCACGGCACCGGCATCGGCCCCGAGGTAATCGAGCGCATCTTCGAACCTTTCTTCTCGACCAAGAAAACCCGCGGCGTGGGCCTCGGCCTCGCCGTGGCCAACAGCGCCATCCTCGGCTACGGCGGCTGGATCCGCGTGCGCAGCAAGCTCGGCGAGGGCTCCACCTTCCACCTCTTCATCCCCGCCGCGGCCACCAAACAGGAGCCGCACGCCCGCAAGGAACAGGCACCCCAGTTCCTCCTGATCGATCACGAGCCGGATCTGCTCAACGAAACCGCCGCCATCCTCAAGACCGAGGGCTTTCGCGTCCAGACGGCCGGCAGCGCCGTCGACGGCCTCGCGCTCTACCACAAAAATCCCGACGCCTTCGCCCTCTGCATCGTGGACGCCATCATGCCCGATATGGAAACAGGCGAGCTGGTGCAGAAGCTCCTGGAAATCAAGCCCGGCACGCCCATGGTCATCACCTCCGGCTTCTCGCGCGACTACATGCGCCGATTCATGCCCCGCAGCGAGTGGGCCTTCATCCTCAAACCCGTGGAACGCGACACCCTGCTCGGCGCCATCAACCGCCTGCTGAGCGAAATGCAGGACGAGGCGACGCCGGCATGAAATCCCGGTTCTTTCCCGGTATCGATGTTCTCCTCGCCCAGGGCGCCCTCGCCGGCCGCCGCGCCGGTCTCGTTTCCCATATCGCCGCCCTCGCCGCCAACGGGGCTTCTTGCGCCGAGGCGCTCCAGGCCTCCAAGGTCCAGCTCGCCGCCCTATTCGCGCCCGAACACGGCTACTTCGGCGCCGCCGGCGCCGGCGACCCGGTCCACAGCCGCCCCCACCCCGTCTGGCGCATTCCCGTCCACTCGCTCTACGGCCGCCGCCTCGCCCCCACCCCCGCCCAGCTCCGCGGCCTCGATGTGCTCATCATCGACCTGCAGGACCTCGGCGCCCGCTGCTACACCTACGTCTCCACCCTGCGCCATGCCCTCGAAGCTGCCGCCTCGGCCAAGCTGCCCGCCGTCGTGCTCGACCGCCCCGTCCCCCTGCCCGTCACGCCCGACGGCCCCGTGCTCCAACCCGGTTTCGAAAGCTTCGTCGGCTGCGTGCGCACCCCCCTCGCCCACGCCATGACCCCGGGCGAGGCCGCCCGCTGGATTCGAAATGAGCGGGGACTCGACCTCGACCTGACCGTCATCCCCATGGCCGGCTATCGCCGCGACGCGCGCCGCGGAACCGACTGGCCTCCCTGGGTGCCCCCGTCCCCTGGCATCCGCTCCTGGGAGTCCGCCGCCTGCTACCTCGCCACCGTCTTCACCGAAGGCGTGCCCGCCGTCAGTTGCGGCCGCACCACCACGCTGCCATTCCAGATCTTTGGGGCCCCCTGGCTGAAAGCCGAAGCCCTGCGGGAAATGCTGGACGCCGCCGCCCTCCCGGGCGTCACCTTCCATCCCCACCCGTTCATCCCCCCGAGCGCCCCCTACGCGGGCCGCCTCATCCCCGGCCTGCGGATGGTGGTGACCGATCCTCTGCGCTTCCGGCCCGCCCGGGTTTCCGTCGCCATCCTGGCCGGCCTGCAAACGCTTCACGGCCGCCGCCGGCTCTGGTCGTCGCCGGGCACGCGTCCCGAATTTTTTGACAAACTCTACGGCACCGACGCCGTGCGCCTCGCCCTGCAGGACGGCGAAACCGCCGCCGCCATCGCCAATAGCTGGTCGTCCGGCCTGGCCGCCTTCCAACAGTCCCGCAAGCGGGCGCTCCTCTACCCCGACCCATGAACCAACCGCGCCCCGCCAAAGCCTTCATCCTCGCCGCCGGGCTCGCCACCCGCCTGCGCCCCCTCACCGAGGGCATGCCCAAAGCCTGCCTGCCGGTCTGGGGCAAGCCCGCCATCCACCATGTCCTGGACCTGCTCGCGCGCTGGGGCGTGCGGGAGGCGCTCATCAACCTGCACCATGAGCCGCTCGCGGTCCTGGAAACCGCGCGCGCCTGGTCCGGCCCCGTGCGGCTCAATTTCTCCTTCGAGCCGGTCAAGCCGCTCGGCACCGGCGGCGCCCTGCGCCACGGAGCCTGGTTTTTCGGCGGCCAGCCCTTCTGGCTGGTCAATGCCGACGTGATGGCCGACCTCGATCCGCTCCCCCTGCTCCGCGCCTTCCACGGACCCGCCAGGCCCCTGGCCGCGCTCTGGATGGTGCCCGACGCCGGCCCCCGCACCGTGTCGCTCGAAAACGGGTTCGTCTCGGAATTCAACGTTTCTAATCCGGGTACTGACGGAACACTTACCTTCAGCGGCGTTCATCTGGTCCGGCCCGAGGTTCTGGATTATATGCCGCCGGAGCCTTTCTGCACCATCGTGGGGGCCTATCGCAAGGCTATCGCCGCGGGCCATCGCATCGCGGGGGTCACCGTGCCCGGCTCCTACTGGGAGGATATCGGCATCCTGTCGGAATACCTGCGCGCCCACGGCCAAATCGAGGAAGCCTGGCGCAAGGGCCGGCCCGGCGGCCGGCTTTACGATGCGGCCGCCCCCTCCCGGCTCGCCCGCCTGCGCCGCAACAAGGTCCGCGTCGAGGGCTTCGCCGCCGTGGCGCCCGATGCCGTGATCGGCCCGGGCTCCCTGCTGCGCGACTGCGTGGTCTGGTCGGGCGCGACCGTCGAACCCGGAACCACGCTGAACAAGGCGGTGCTGGCCCGGAATGTCCGCGTTCATGGAGCGGTGGAGGGCATGGCCATCTCGGCTAACGGGTTGGCCGGGGCGGGACCTTTCCTCGAAAAGGCGGGCTGGCCGGTCCATGAAACAACGGCGCTGCCCTTGGGACCCCGGGCCTCGGACCGCTCCTTCGCCCGGCTGATGCGGCCCGGTAAAAGCGCCATCCTGGTGCGATACGGGCGCGCGCGCCATGAAAACACGCTCTGCGCCGGCCACACCCATTTCCTGTTGCGGCATCGGATCCGCGTGCCAAAACTGCTGGCGCAGGATGCGCGGGGCCGGTTGTTGCTGTTCGAGGATTGCGGCAATCGCGACCTGCTCGCCGCCCTGGCCGGGGCCTCCGGGGCCGGGCAACTAGCCCTCTACCTCCCGGTGCTCGCGCTGGCGGCCCGGTTGCACACCACAGCCACCGAGGCGGCCCGGCACGAGCGGCTGCGGCTTGTGACCGGCTTTTCGCCCAAGCTCTATTCCTGGGAGCGCCACTATTTCGCCAACCACTTTCTCAAGGCGCGCTGCAAACTGCCGGAAAAGGCGGTCCGCCCGATTCTGCGCGAATTGGCCACCCTCGCGCGGCGGCTTCAGGAATCGCCCCGCGTGCTGATTCACCGCGATTTGCAATCGACCAACGTGCTGCTCACGGCGCGCGGGCCGGTGCTGATCGATTACCAGGGCATGCGGCTGGGCGCGGCGGCCTACGACGTGGCCTCCCTGCTGGCCGATCCGTATGTCTCACTTTCAGAAACTGTACAAATGCGCTTGCTGGCCGATTACCGAAAGGCGGCCGGGTCGGACCTGTCCGCGGAGCTGTTCTGGACCGCCGCCATCCAGCGGCTGGCCCAGGCGCTGGGGGCCTACGGGAGGCTGGGCGCCATCCCCGCCACCGCCGCTTTCGCCCGGCATATTCCCGCCGCCTGCCGCATGATGCTCCGCGCCGCCGATCACCTGGGCCCCGCCCGCATGCCCCACCTGCGCCAATTCCTGCAGAATTCCAACTGAGCCCCGCCCCTGATGGGGGCGCATCTGTGAGTTTTGGCGCTTTTATCTTTTCGGTGGTGTTGTCGGTTGGGCTGGGCGCGGCAACCATCGCGCGCCCGCGATCTGCCGATCGGCTCGGGGCGGCGCGCGACTTCGGTTTCCGAAGAGCCGCCCGGCGAGCATTGTTAAAAATCGGTTGGCTTCCCCTTGGCGTTCTTCAGGCAGGATTTGGCGGGTTTAATCCTTTTGACGACAAAGGTATTGCGGTCTTCGATGAGCCATTCGAGGTCCTCCCCTTTCTGCATGCCGACCGCATCGGCGATGGGTGAGGGAAATGGGCATCCTACTTCCGCGGAACGTCAGACGTCACCGCGGTTGACTGGCTCATTGGAGAAGATTTGGTGGTTACCAACGATCTTGTCCTCGCGGAGCGGATCCCCCCGCTTCTGGCGCGCGGGAAACGAAAGCTGGCCGGCCTTCTCTTCGAAATCGAACGTCCCGCGCTGACTCTTGATTGGAATGGCATTATTCAATTGCAGGCGACCTGCCTTCGCAACGGCATCAATTAGGCGGCAAATCGCCGGGAAAGCTCATTCAAGGGCAACGCCGGCGGCGCATCCGGTCGAGCAGCCAGCAACTCAGCGTCTTGGAGTCCTCAATGGAGCCGTCCGCGATGCGCGCCTCGATCTGTTCCGCTTTCAGAAATAGAGGACGGACGCGTTCATCCTCGTCCAGCGCCTGCTGGCCAGCCGCGGCGTCGAGCCGGGCATAGAAAAGGTGAAGGCATTCGCACACGAAGCCGGGCGAGGCGAACACCCGCCCCAGCGGAATCAGCTCGCCCACCTTGTGCCCGGTCTCCTCCTCCACCTCGCGCCGGGCGCAGGCGGCGGGCTCCTCGCCGGGCTCCAGGCAACCGGCCACCACCTCGATCATCCTCTTTCCCACGGCCCGCCGGAACTGCTCCACCAGCACGAAACGGCCGTCGGGCAACTCGGCCAGAATGGCCGCCGCGCCGGGGTGGCGGATCACTTCACGCTGGGCGGTGGCGCCGTTGCCCATATCCACGGTCAGCACGTCCAGCCTGATAATGCGCCCCGAATAGACGGAGCGGGTGTCGATAATGCGCTCTTCGGGCGCGTTTTGGTCTTCCGGTTTCATGGCGCTCATGGTGCCTTTTCCACCCCCGGCCCGCAAGCAAAACCGGCGGGAAGCCCTCCGGACCCCCGGGGGAGGGCGTATCAGGGAAATCCTGATTGTCACGTTCGGCAATTGCCTTATAATGCGTCCATACATAAGGCATCGGGGGCGTGCGCACCCGTTGACAACCATCGAAAGGCACAGCATGAAAACGGCACTGGTTTGCGGCGCGGGCGGGTTTATCGGCGGCCATCTGGTCAAGCGGCTTAAAAAAGAGGGCTACTGGGTCCGCGGCGTGGACATCAAGAGCCACGAGTACGCCACCCCCGCCTCCGACGAGTTCCTCAAGCTCGACCTCCGCGAGGAAGCCAACTGCCGCACCGCCCTCGCCGCGCGCACCGGCGTCTTCGACGAGGTCTACCAACTGGCCGCCGACATGGGCGGCATGGGGTTCATCCACTCGGCCGAATGCGAAATCATGCGCAACAGCGCCCTGGTCAACATCCACATGACCCATTCGGCCGCGACCATGGGGGTCAAGCACTACTTCTTCTCCTCCTCCGTCTGCGTTTACCGCGACATGAAACACGGAGAGCCGGAAATGACGGAGGCGCAGGCCGTTCCCGCGAACCCCGACAACGAATACGGCTGGGAAAAACTGTATGCCGAACGCATGGCGCAGGCTTACAGCCGGCGCTACGGCATGGTGGTGCGCATCGCGCGCTTCCAGAACTGCTACGGCCCCGAGGGCACCTGGCGCGGCGGCCGCGAAAAGGCGCCCGCCGCGATGTGCCGCAAGGTGGCCGAAGCGCCCGACGGCGGCGCCATCGACGTCTGGGGCGACGGCTCCGCTGTGCGCTCCTACACCTATGTGGACGACATGACGGACGGAATCTACCGCCTCATGCATTCCAACCTCGAAGGCGCCTGCAACATCGGCTGCCCGGAATATGTGACCGTCGACGAACTGGTCGAAACCGTGGCGCGCGTGGCCGGCAAGAAGATCAACATCCGGCACGTGGACGGACCCGTGGGCGTGGAGTCCCGCAACTTCAGCAACGCCCGCATCTACACCACGGGTTGGAAGCCGCAGGTCAACCTGTACGAGGGCATCCGCCGCACCTACCCCTGGATCGCCCAGCAGGTAGCCGCGGCCGGCCAACAGCCCCAGAAGGCCGCCCTGGCGCATTAAGCCGCTGGGTGAAAAACCGCCTGTGCTATCGCGCGAGGGAACGGTTTCATCTGCTCGCTCCTTGTTGCCGAACGTTTCCGGCGGCGAATAATTAAACACACTAGTGCAAAAAAACGCAGCGGTCAAAAACCGAACACTTTAACGGCTTGCTTTTCCACGATTTTCCCCCTATCTTACCCCCCTCAAACACAAGGAAATAACCATGGCTACCATCTGTGATATCATCGCCCGCGAAATCATCGACTCCCGGGGCAACCCGACCGTCGAGGTTGACGTTATGCTCGAATCCGGCATCAAGGGAACCGCCGCCGTCCCCTCCGGTGCCTCCACGGGCGAAAACGAAGCCGTCGAACTGCGCGATGGCGACAAGAAGCGCTTCGGCGGCAAGGGCGTCCTCAAGGCCGTCGCCAACGTCAACGACCTGATCACCCAGGAGCTCGTCGGCCTCGACGTGCGCGACCAGGTGACGCTCGACCGCACCATGCTCGCGCTGGACGGCACGCCCACCAAGAGCAAGCTTGGCGCCAACGCCATCCTCGCCGTCTCCCTCGCCGCCGCCAAGGCCGGCGCGGAATACAGCGGCCTGCCCCTCTACCGCTACATCGGCGGCGCCAACGCCAAGGTCCTTCCCGTGCCGATGATGAACATCCTCAACGGCGGCGCCCATTCCGACGCCCCCGTCGACCTGCAGGAATTCATGATCATGCCCAAGGGCGCCTCCTCCTTCTCCGAAGCCCTCCGCATGGGCGCGGAGACCTTCCACGCGCTCAAGGGCGTGCTCAAAACCATGAAGCTCAGCACCGCCGTGGGCGACGAGGGCGGCTTCGCCCCCAACCTCAAAAGCAACGAACAGGCGCTCGAGGTCATCATCGAGGCCATCAAGAAGGCCGGCTACAAGCCCGGCAAGGACATCGTGATCGCCCTCGATCCCGCCGCCAGCGAATTCTACGACGCCGCCAAGAAGCGCTACATCTTCAAGAAGAGCGACGGCTCGGCCCGCACCTCCGCGGAGATGGTCCAGTTCTACGTGGACCTCCAGAAGAAATTCCCCATCTTCAGCATCGAAGACGGCATGGCGGAAAACGACTGGGACGGCTGGAAGCAGATCACGGACGCCATGGGCGCCAAGACCCAGCTCGTGGGCGACGATCTGTTCGTGACGAACGTCAAGTTCCTGAAGCGCGGGATCGACACCGGCACGGCCAACGCCATCCTGGTGAAGGTGAACCAGATCGGCTCGCTCACCGAGACTCTCGACGCCATGGAGATGGCCTTCAAGGCCGGCTACAAGGCCGTCGTCAGCCACCGCTCGGGCGAGACCGAGGATACGACGATCGCCGACATCGCGGTCGCCACCAACGCCGGGCAGATTAAGACCGGCTCGCTCTGCCGGACGGACCGGATCTGCAAGTATAACCAGCTGCTTCGCATCGAGCAGGAGCTGGGCGACAGCGCCATCTACGCCGGGACGCTCTGGAAGTAGACGCCCTTCGTAATCATACGAAAAAGGCCGCCGGATTCACCGGCGGCCTTTTTTCCCTTGCGCCCCCGCCCCGGCGCGCTACACTCTCCCATCATGAGGAATGCATCCCCGCTCGCAAACAACGTCTGGGCCTTTATTTTCAGGCTCTCCCTGTCCATTATCGTCGTCGTCACCATCATTGGGGTGCTCTATATTTTCGTGCCGGAATACAGGCGCATGTCCGCGCTTCAGGAAAAAAAGGAGGCGCTTCGCGCCAAAAACGCGGCTTTGGAAACCCGGTTGCACGACTACCAGAACCGGCAGAACCTCTTCCATACCGAGCCCCGTTTCGTCGAACGCCTGGTCCGGGACCAATTCGGCATGGCCCGCGAAAACGAAACGATCTACAAGGTCATTCACGACACGCCGCAGGCGGGTCCGGCGGCACCCGCCAATCGCTAGGCCGGCCCCTTCAGCTGCTCCCGCACCGCCGCAGCCACCTTGTCCACCGTGATCTCCCCCATGCAGGCCTTGTCCCGGCAGGCGCGCTGATAGCCGAACAACGAACAGGGCGAACAGGGCAACGCCTGCCGGATGATCCGGTGCCGAGCGTCCGTCAGCCCCCACTTGCGCGGATCGCCGGGCCCGAACAACACCACAGTGCGCACGCCCAATGCGGCCGCCAGGTGCGCCACGCCAGAATCCCCGCCCACGAAGACCCGGCTGAGACTCAGCAGCCAGGCGCTCCCCGGAATCGATAGCGACCCCGTAAAATCAACAAGCCGGCCGTCACTCCGCCCCGCCAGCCGCAGCACCGCCTGCGCCTCCACACGGTCCGCACCGCCGCCCACCAGCGCCACGCGCCGGTCCGGCGCCGCCAGCAACACCTCCGCGAGCCGGGCAAACCGGGCAGCCCCCCAACGCTTGTTTTCGATGGTGCCGCCCGGATGAATAACAATCAGCGGTCCTTCCCCCGCCAGCCGCTCGACGGCTTCGCGGATCGCGGGGCGCACCTTCTCCGGCAACGCCCGCAGGCTGCCTTCCAACCGATACGGCCCCGTGACACCCAGCGGCTCGAAGAGGCGCAAAAATTGCAGCCCCTCGTGGCCGTCCATGTCATACCCCGCCGGATGCGTGTAAAGCGGGTTGCGCGCGGGATTGATCTTGAACCCGATCCGCACGGGCGCGCCCGAGGCCAGGGCCAGCAACGCGGAGAGATGATGGAACTGCTCCGTATCCACGGCGGCGTCATACCGCGTCCGCCACAGACGAAGCCACAGCCGGAAGGGGGCCCCATCGGCGGGCAGGATGTTGACCGGCAGGCCCGACATCTCCAGCACACTGCGGTTGCGGGTTTCGCAGATCACATCCGCCGCCGCGCCGGATACCGTCTCGAAAAAACGGCGCAGCACGGGAATCAGCAGGAGCATGTCCCCCATCCCGCCGGGCCGGATCACCAGGATCCGCTTCACGTCCGCCGGCGACGCCCCGACCCCCGGCGCCCCCCCGCCCGGCCTGCCCCACACGGCCAGCTTGCATAGAAGGGGCCCCAGCACGGCATCGAGAAACTTCAGCAGCTCCGGCCGCCAGGCCCCGGGGGCCGGCCGGTTCCGCCACCCCAGCCCCGCAGCCAGGAGCCAGCCCGCAACCGTGAGGCCCAACCCCAGCCACCCCCACCCGGAGCGGGCGAAAACCAGCCGCACCTGTTCCGATGACGGATACACCAGCAGGAAGCCCGGGGTCACCAGGAACACCTCGCCGGCCGCCGAGCGCCAGTCCGGATCGTACATGAACGCCGCCACGTGCGGCTGACCCGGGGCGGCGGTGCGGAAGGCCACGGACCCGTCCTCCGGCGCCCGCTCCTCCACCGCGCCGCTCCGCGTGGGAGCCCCGAAAACCGGCGGCAGGCCGCGCGATTCCGGAGCGACCCCCGCCCGCACAGCCTCCAGATACGTCCCGAACTGGGCCTCGGTCAGCACGGCGCCGGGAAACCGCGCGGCCTCCCGACTTCCCTTTTTTAGAAACACAAAAGGCTGCTCCCGGGCCTCGAAGGCGTAGAGCCACTCCAGGGCGCATTCCTTCCACCGGGCGGTCAGGACCCCCACCGGCTGGAAGCGCGGAATGCGCACATGCCGCCCGTCATGCGTGGTCAGCTCGAAAAGGGTCCAGCCCTCGAGCGCCAGCACCGTGCGCCACTCCGGCCGGGCCGCGAACGCTTCGCGCACCGCGGGGCTGCGGGCGATGAAATGCTTCACGTTGAAAAGCCGGAAATGCTCGGTCGCGCGGGCCGGGTCAAACGACGCGGGTTTCACAATGTCCGGAAAGCCGGCGGCGTTCAGGGACGATTCGCTCTGGATGTAGTAGGCGAACATGGAGCCGATCGCGGAGTTGACCAGTCCGCCCTCCAGCACCGGCTTGCCGAGGAGATGGGGCACTGTTTCGAAAATGCGGACAGACCCGAACACCGTGTTTTCGGCGTTCAGCTCGTTGGCCAGGCGGCCCGGCGTTCCGCGCAGCGGCTCGATCAATTGCCGGAACACGGGGCCCAGCGGCTTGGGCTCCACGCCTTCATAATTCCACTCGGCGCTAAGCCGCGCCACCGGCCCCGCCTCCACCCCGGAGCCCACCGCCCACCGGTCGTCCCGCTCGCCCAGTTCCACGGCGGCCAGCGCCGCCAGGGTCAACGCCGCAACCGCCAGACCGGGTTTGCGGCGGCCGGCCAGCAGAAGGCCGGCCCCGCAGGCGGCCAGCGCCAGGAAACTAAAATAGAGGAACGGCCAGAGGCGGACGTTCACAAATACCGGGGAGAGCAGGGACCCCTTCCACAACAGCAGGCCCGCGGCCGCCCCCATCCCGGCAAAGAGCCAGACCGCCTGAACGCCGCGCCGGCCGGCCAGGAACAGGGCGGCCCCGACAAGCGGCAGCAGGGCCGGGGCATAGGGCGGAAAAGTTCTGAATAAGGAGATCGCCCAGTTCGTTCCAAAGTCCATGCTGAACTCGCGGCGCGCCAGCAGCGGAATCAGCCACCAGCCCGTCATCAGAGCCGCGAGCGCGCCCTCCGCGGCCAGCAGTCCGGCCGTTTTCAGGAATCGCCGCTTGGAGATGAGGAGAACCGGAATCAGCGCGATGGTCAGGCCCGCCATGAGCGAGGTGAAAAAATGGGACATCAGGGTCAGCACCAGCAGCAGGACGGTGCGCAGGCGGATCGCCTCATCCTGGGCGTCCCGCCAGGCGGAGGCGACGGCCAGCAACATGAGGGGGAAACTCAGGCTGTTGGCGATCATCCCGGCCAACGTGCTGGAAATATTGACGCCCCACATCGAATGCGTGCGCACAAACAGGAAGGGTACCATGGCGACAGCCAACAAAACAGGGACGGGCCGGGGCAGGCGCATCAGCCGCCCCGCCGCCCACGCGGCCGGCGGCAGCAGGAAAAGGCCCAGGACGGTGGCCAGCTTGAAGGCCACGTTGAACGGAACCGCCAGGCTCAGCAGAACGGCCGCCAGGTATGGCAGGGGAAAATAGTAGCGGAACATCGGGAAGCCGCACCACCAGCCGTTCGCCCAGGAGACGATGCGCCCCTCGCCGAGGAGCGTCCGCTTGAGATGCGACATCAGGTACAGATGGGCGGGCGTGTCGCCCCCGGTCGGGGTCGTGTCCAGCAGGAGCAGCTTCCACGGAATGTGATCCAGCAGAAACAATGCGATCAGGACCAGCACCGCCGCCGTGCCCCAGCCGGTCCCGCGCCCCTCATATTCACTCCGCTTGGGTTCAGGCTGCACGCTCGCCGCCCCCCTTCCGCTGCGCCAGGAAAAAGGCGGTCAGCAGGATCACGGCCGCGCCCAGCGCCGCCGGCGGCCAGGAATAATCCCCCAGCCCGCCGCCCTTCACCCGGACCCGGCCCTCGGCCAGCGATTCCAGGACCCCGTTCGTGTGCGTCGCGGAAACAACCGCGAACACGGGATAGTCGCTTCCCGCCCGACCCGACCGGTTGGAAACCGCCGCCTCCACCAGGACCGGCCGGCCGGGGAAAAGGGCCAGCGTTCGATCCGGAGCTTCGCAGACCAGTTCGTCCGGCGCGAGGATCCGCACCCGGACGTTGACGGGAGAAGCGCCTTCCGGAAGGGTCAGCCACAGCCGAAGGCGGCCGGTATCCGCCAGGACCAGGGGTTCCACGTGCGCCGCGATTTCCGCCGCCGGCGCGGGCGCCCCACGGTCGACCAGGACGGCCTGGGGGGAGGAAAAAGGATACCCGTTGGCGTCATGGTAGCGGATCAGGAACTCGGCGGCGTGGAGCCCCCGGGGCATGGCGGAGGCGGGAAAATCAAATTCCGCATCCTGTTCGGAATCCGGCTCCAGGTCAGGCAGTTCCCGAACAAGGGAAACGCCGGCCAGCCGGCCTTCGATGCGGATGGCGCGCGCCGCCTCGTCGCCCGAGTTGCGCAGGATAAAGAGTATCGACGACGCCCCGGCATTCCCGTGCCGCAGCATGGCGGCCTGAAGCTGGATCACCTCGCCGCAGGCGGCCTGGGCAACCAGAAGCCACAACCCCCATGCTGGCCAAAAGGCTTTCAATTTTCCAGCAGAACGGGAACGCGCCCCTTCGCGATGCGGCCGATCCGGATCGGCCGGGCCCGGGCGGCCTTGAGAACGGCCAGGGCCTGCGCCGCGTCCGCCTCGCGCACGATAACCACCATGCCAATGCCCATGTTGAAGACGCGGTACATCTCCTCGCGGTTCACGTCTCCCTTTTCCTGCAGGAAGGAGAAGAGCGGCGGAATCTTCCAGGCGGACCGGTCGAACACCGCTGTCACGCCTTCGGGCAGAATGCGCGGAACATTGTCGGGAAACCCGCCGCCCGTGATATGGGCGAGGCCGCGGATCGACACCTTTTTCAGGAGCGTGGACACCGGCTTCAGGTAGCTGCGATGGACGGCCAGCAGCACGTCGGCCACACTTTCCTTCGTGCCGGGGAAGCGGTCCCCGACCTTCAGGCCGGCGGTCTCGAACACAATCTTGCGCGCCAGGGAATAGCCGTTCGTGTGGAGCCCCGAGGAGGGCAACCCCAGGATGACGTCGCCGGGGCGGATCGTGCCGCCCGTGATCACGGCGCGCTTGTCCACCACGCCGACGATGGTGCCAACGAGATCGTATTCCCCGGGGGGATAGACGCCGGGCATCTCGGCGGTTTCGCCGCCAAGCAGGGCGCAGTCGTTCTGCCGGCAGGCGGCGCACATGCCCTTGACGAGGGCGGCCATCACGTGGCGGTCAACCTTGGAGGTGCCGATGTAATCCATGAAAAAGAGCGGCCTGGCGCCCTGCACCAGGATGTCGTTCACGCAATGGTTGACGATGTCCTGGCCCACCGTGTCGTGACGGTTCGCGAGGGTGGCGATCTTGAGCTTCGTGCCCACGCCGTCCGTGCTGGCGACGAGGATCTGGCCCTTGCCCGGCGAGCGGAACATGCCCCCGAAGGAGCCGATGCCGGTCAATACGCCCGGCGTGGCGGTGGTCTTGACCATTTTCTTGATGGCGTTGATGCCGGCCATTTTCTCGTCGATATTGACGCCGGCGGCGGCATATGCGGACACGTTTTTCTTTTTCATGGCCCCCCCTTTCACAATCCCACCGCCTTGAAGGTGCGGTTCACGTCCCGGAAATGCACGGCCAGGTCGAAGACCCGCTCCAGGTCGGCCGGCGTGACTTTGCTCATCAGCTCGGGATCGGTTGCCGCCAGCTCCTTCAGCTCGCGCCCCGTTTCCCACGCGGCCATGGCGTGTTTCTGGACCAGCCGGTAGGCGTCCTCGCGTGAAAAGCCCTTTTCCGTCAGCAACAGCAGCACCTGCTGGGAATGAATCAGCCCGTGGGTCATCTGCAGGTTGGTCTTCATGCGGGCCGGAAAGACGCGCAGGTTCTCGACCAGCTTGGTCAGATTCGTGAACATGTGGTCCAGGGCGATCGTGCTGTCGGGCAGGATGACCCGCTCGACCGACGAGTGCGAAATATCGCGCTCGTGCCAAAGGGCCACGTTTTCGAGGGCCGCCACCAGGTTGCCGCGCAGCAGGCGGGCCAGGCCACAAAGCTTCTCGCCCGTAATGGGGTTCTTCTTGTGGGGCATGGCGGAGGAGCCCTTCTGCTCCTTGCCGAAAAACTCCTCGACCTCGTGCACCTCGGTGCGCTGAAGGTGGCGGAACTCCTGGCCCCAGCGGTCCACGGAGGCGCCGGCCAGGGCGATGGCGCTCATGTATTCCGCATGGCGGTCGCGCTGCAGGACCTGGGTGGAGATGGCCGCCGGACGCAGGCCGAGCTTGCGGCAGACATATTCTTCCACGCGGTAGTCCAGGTGGGCGTGGGTGCCCACGGCGCCGGAGAGCTGCCCCACCCGCACGGTTTCGCGAGCCGCCACTAGCCGCTGGAGGACCCGGCCGAATTCGTCGTACATCAGGGCCATCTTGAGCCCGAACGTGATCGGCTCGGCGTGGATGCCGTGGGATCGGCCGATCATGGGGGTGAACTTGTATTTGCGGGCCTTGCGCGCGGCGGCCGCGCGGACGGCTTTGACGCCCCGGATGAGAATGTCGGCCGCCTGCACCATCTGGACGGCCAGGGCGGTGTCGAGCACATCGGAACTGGTCATGCCCTTGTGGATGAAGCGGGAGGACGGCCCCACATGCTCGGCCACATTGGTGAGGAACGCGATGACGTCGTGGTTGACCTTTTTTTCGATCTCGTTGATCCGGTCGACCTCAAAGGCGGCTTTTTCGCGGATGTTCTTGAGATCGGCGGCCGGAACCTGGCCCCGCTTGTGCATGGCCTCGCAGGCCAGGATTTCAATCTTCAGCCAAATGGCGAACTTGTTTTCGTCCGTCCAAATGGCTCCCATTTCGGGACCGGTGTAGCGTGGTATCATGGTACTCCTCAATTCCGGTTCACAATCCGATAATCGAGGGGGTAGTATAAGAGGCCGGCCCCCGCCTGTCAGCAAAAACCCAGCCTAGAAAAAGCGGCGAAGAAACTCCTCCGTGGACCACATATAGCGGACCCGGGCAACCTGGCGGGCTGTTTCACCCATGCGCCCGCGCCAGGCCACGTCCCGGATCAGCATCGCCATGGCCTTGACCATCTCCTCGGCGGAGTGCGCCACCACCCCCCCGCCTTCGTCCACCTTTTCGATCAGGACGGGCAGGTCGCTCACGATCAGGGGCAAGCCGGACAACATGCCCTGAACCGCGGCCTGGCTGAAGGTTTCGCGCATGACCCCCTCGTCGCGCGACGGCACCAGCATCACATCCATGCGCTTGAGGAAGGCCGGCATCTCCTCATAGGGCAGCCAGGGATAGCAAATAATCCGCGGATCGCCGCTTTCGCGCGGCTCGCGGAAAGACGCGAGGTGAAGGCGGGCGCGGCCGGCCAAGGCCGGATCCAGCATCAAAAAGGCCTTGACCGCCGTATCCGCCCCCTTCCAGGCCGAACTCAGGTCGCCCACCACGCAGAAATGGACCGGTTCCTCCGCGGGCTTGACGGGGCGCTCGCCCAGGAACCGTTCGCCCTCCGTGATGCCATAATAGACCTGGACGCGGCCATAATTGCCCCCCTCAAAGTGACGGGCGATCTTGCCGTTCACCGCGACCACGGTGCAGGGGAAGGCCCCCTGCGCGGCGACAAAGCGGCTGGTGGGCTCGCGGTGCGCGATCAGCACGGCCTGGCTCGCCATCCCGTAGTGCCGGATCACCGACAAGGCCGGAATCAGGCGATCGCCCACATTGGCGGTCAGAAGCGTTGAGAAACGCCGGGTGCGGGCGCGATAAAGGGCCGCCATGGCGCCCAGCGCGCCCTTCAAGAAATGGGGGAAGAGCAACATTTCGGGAGCCGCCGGGCCCAGGCGCTCGCACAGGACGCTCTTCCAATCGGGATGGACAATCACGGTGACCGAGCGGCCCAGGCGGACCAAGTCCTGCAGTAAATTGACATTGAATATCTCCACCCCGCGCGGAGCGGAGCGGCAGGGCTCCAAAAACACCTTTTCAAGGAAAAGGATGGAGGCTGTCACCGGCGTGTTCCTATTTTCTCGTAAAAGGTCAGGCATTTTTCAGCTTGCTGCTTGCTCGAAAAGCGTTCGCGCGCCTCCCGGACCGCCTGCTGGGCCATCTTGGCGCGCAAGGCAGGATCCGTCAGGATGCGTTGGAGCGCCCCGGCCAGGGAGCCGGAGTCCAACTCCGTCAAGAACCCGGTTTCACCCTCCCGCACCAGGGTTTTGAGATAGCCCACGCGGCTTGCCGCCACGGGCAGTCCGGAGGCCATGGCCTCCCGGACCGTCCGGCACGAGGGATCAGTCCCGGGAAAAGGATAGGCCAGCAGATCCATGGCCTTGTAGGCGGCCACCAGCATCCGGTCGCGGCAATAGCCCGGCAGTACGATGCGGCTGCGGATGCCCAGCGCTTCGGCGGGCTTTTCGATGACCTCTTCGACGGCCCCCTCGCCGCCCCGGCCCACGATCATCAGCTTCAGGTTGGGCATTTTCGGCGCCAGCCGGGCCACGGCTTCGAGAACCAAGTCCAGTCGCCGCGCCTCGCGGATTCGGGTGACCATGCCGACCACGGCATCCTCGGAAGAAAGGTGGAAGAGGGACCGAGCGGCTTCCCGCGATAACGACGAATCGAAACGGGCTACATCCAGGCCCGGCTCAATGATGGCGATGCGGTCGGCGGGGAAACGGAATAGCCGCACGAGATTGTCCCGGGCCTGCGGCGTGATCACAATAGCGCCGTCGGTATGCCCCTTGAGCAGAAATTTCTGACGCCACCCCCGGGGAGGGCCGTCCGCTTCGTAAAAGGTGGTGATGATGCGCGCCTTGGGCAGAGCCCGGCGGGCCGCCGTGCCGCCCATCAGGTGGGCGTTGATCATGTGGGGGTGCACGATATCAAAGGCATTTTCGCGCAAGTAGCGCGCCAGGCGCGGCCAGGCCAGGGCGGCGGTGATGGGATTGAAGTGCTTGCACAAGTCCATCGCCACGGGATCCAGCCCCTTGCTGCGCGCGCGATGCTCCACGGCATCCGGAGCGTCAAACGGACAACGGCCGCAAACAAAGGAAACCTTGGCGCCGAGCTGGGTTTGCCCCAAAACCATGTCCGCAGCCGGCTCCGCCCGCTCGGTCCACTTCCAGTTGCTCAGCAGATGCAGGATTTTGAGCATTTGTTTATACTAGGGCGCTTTGACTTAAAAAGCAACCTTTGCCCCACTATTTTCCGCCATTCCGGCGGCGCTTTCGGTTTTTTCGCGGATTGCTTCCCCGAAAAGCGCTTCGGTCCGGTCAAGGGAGGCCGTCATGGAATAGGATTCGGCCACGCGGCGGGCGGGGGCGGCGAAGACGCCGGCCGCACGAACGGCCAGCATCGATTTGACCCGCGCGGCCAGTTCCCGCGGATCGAGCGGATCGGAAAGCAGGCCCTCTTCCAGTCCCTTCCCAAGGACTTCGGCCACGCCCGCACAAGCGCTGACGACCGCCGGCAAACCCGATGCGAGCGCCTCCAGCACGACGTTGCCGAACGCTTCCTGAAGAGCCGGCAAGGCCAACAGATCCGCGGCGGCGTAATACCGTTCCGTGTCCGTTACGGCTCCTGTAAAGACTACCCGGCCGCGCACGCCGAGCCGGACGGCCAGCTCGCGGTAACGGCCGGCATCGGGATCCGTTCCGACGACCAGGGCGTAGAGATTCGGGTCCGGCTCCACCGCCAGGGCGCGCAGAAACGTCTCCAGCCCCTTGCGGCGAAAGCCGTTGCCCACAAAAAGCAGGCACGGCGCATTTGAGGGAATCCGACAGGCGGCACGCACGGCCGCCCGATACTCCTCGCGCCGGCGGGGATGGAAACGGGCGGTATCCACGCCTCCGGGAATCACGGCGACCGCCTCGGCGGGCACTCCGTGCACGCGCATGAGATCCGCCTTGACGGCATGGGAGACCGCCAGCACCCGGCGGTAGCGGCCGGGCTGGTATTGCCGGCGCTCAATGGCCAGGATGGAGCGGTGCAGCGGCTGGATCCGGCGCAGCCAGCCTCGCCAGCGGGGGCCGGCGGCATGGAGGCTCGCCAGGCAGCTCTCGTGCGCCCCGCCGCCGCAACGGACCACATCCTGCCGCAACAACCGGGCATAGCCGATCACCAGGTCGTGCCCCCCGCCGAATGCCAGGCGCGGACCCAGCCAGGCCAGACTCCACAGGGCGGCCAGCGAACCGCGGCCAATAACAGGAACACGGATAAGCCGACAGGAAAGTCCGGGTGGAAGCCACGGCTTCAGGCTGTACACGGTGAGGCGATGCCCGCGCTCCGCCAGCCCCCGGAGGAGTTGGAGCAGGTCGCTTTCGGTGCCGCCCTTCCCTTCCAACCCCTTGGCGATAAAGGCCAGATTCATGCGGGAACTTTGTCAGACAACGCAACCCCGGGCAAGCGGAAAGTCATCACACCCACCACTGGCGGTCGAGCGTCCGGTATTGGATCGCCTCGGAAACATGTTCCGCGCGAAGGATCTCGCTGCCCGCCATGTCCGCAATGGTTCGCGCCACCTTGAGAATGCGGTCGTAGGCGCGGGCGCTGAAGTGCAGTTCCGTGATCGCCGCCCGCAGAATCTCCTGCCCCGCCGCATCGAGCTTGCAGCAGGACTGGATCTCCTTGGGGCGCATCTGGGCGTTGCAGTGCGCCCCCGGACGCCCCGCGAACCGCTCGCGCTGCACCCGCCGCGCCGCCATCACCCGCCCGCGAATGGCGGCCGAACTCTCGCCCTTTGAAACGGACGACAACTGGTTGTACGAAACGGCCGGCACCTCGACATGCAGGTCGATGCGGTCGAGAAGCGGCCCCGATATCTTGTTCCGATAATGAAGTATCTGCTGGTTCGAGCAGCGGCACTCGCGCTTGGGGTCGCCGAAGTGGCCGCACGGGCACGGATTCATGGCCGCCACGAGCATGAAGCGGCAGGGAAACGTCACCGTGGCAATGGCGCGGGAGATCGTGACCGCGCCATCTTCCAGCGGCTGGCGCATGACCTCCAGCACGTTGCGGTGGAACTCGGGCAGCTCGTCGAGAAAAAGCACGCCGCGGTGGGCCAGGCTCACCTCGCCGGGAAAGGGATGCGTGCCCCCGCCCAGCAGTCCCGCGTCGGAGATCGTGTGGTGCGGCGCGCGGAACGGCCGGTGCACGATCAGCGCCTGGTGGGCCGGCAACACCCCCGCGATGCTGTGTATCTTCGTGCTCTCCAGCGCTTCGTCGAGCGTCAGCGGCGGCAGGATGCCGGGCAGCCTCCTGGCCAGCATCGTCTTGCCCGTCCCTGGCGGCCCAATCACTAAAACATTATGGTTACCTGAAACCGCTATCTCCAACGCGCGCTTGGCCAGCTCCTGGCCCTTGACGTCCTCGAAATCCTCGGCGTCGGCCTGGCCGGCTTCGAGTAGCGCGTCGGGCTCGACGCGATACGGGGCGAGCGGGCCGACTCCGCAGAGAAAGTCGGCGGCTTCGCGGAGCGTGCGGACGGGATAGATTTCAATGCCATCCACCACGGCGGCCTCTTCGGCGTTATCGAACGGCACGATGAACCCCTTGATGCCCTCCTTTTTGAGGCGGATCGCCATGGGGAGCACGCCCTTGACCTTGCGGACCTCCCCGCTCAACGCGAGTTCGCCGATGAGGGCGTATTGCGCCAGCACGGCGGGGTCGAGACTCTCCTCCTTGGCCGCGAGCAGGCCCATGGCGATGGGCAGATCGAAGCAGGGCCCCTCCTTGCGGATGTCGGCCGGCGCGAGGTTGACGGTCACCTTGCCGACGTGAAGCTTAAAGCCGGAGTTGGTGAGGGCCGTGAGAACGCGGTCCTTGGATTCCTTGACGGCGGTGTCGGGCAGGCCGACCAGCACCATGGAGGGGTCGCCGCGGCCGGCATTGACTTCGATTTCAACCGGATAGGCTTCAACACCGCAAACGGCGCCCGACATGACTTTGGCTAACATAAAAAAATCCCCGTTTGAATGCGGGGATCGTCCGGGAATGTCTACGCTGTTTATATCGCAGTGCCGTTTGTGATGCAACTGCGTTTTTCAACCTTCTGAGTCCGATCCTCGGATCCCCGTCCTTGCGCTATCGCGGCAATCCTCCCAAGGTTCCTCAACCGTCACCGGCCATATTCTCTATTGTTAGGTTTGACCCCTTGAGCCCAGAAGCCGGCGCCGACCGGATCAGGGCCTGCTCCGCGGCCACCGGGTGACCCGCCCGATCAAGAACCATGCCGGTTTTTGGCCGGTTGAACGGTTTTTTGATGCGTTTGCCCTGGGGGATGTGGCTTGACTTTAACCGCTGTTTGGGAAAGCATATCAACTGGCGAGACCCCTGCGCGGTAAACTGTGGAAAATGGATGTATGGATCAACTGTCTTTACCAGGCTTTGAGTTGCTGGACAAAATCGGGCAGGGCGGCATGGCAACCGTGTGGAAAGCCAGGCAGTTGTCACTCGACCGCCTTGTCGCCATCAAGGTTCTCTCGCCCCGCCTCGCCAGCGAGCCGGCCGACGTCGAACGCTTCCACGCCGAATGCCGCTCCGCCGCCATGCTCAAGCATCCCGGCATCGTGCAGGTCTACGACGCCCTGATGCACAAGGGCCTTTACTGCCTGATCATGGAATACGTGGCCGGCGAAAGCCTCGGCAACCGCATCCGGCGCAAAAAGAAGATGTCGGAGGACGAGGTCCTCTTCGTGCTCGAACACGTCGGGCAAGCCCTCGGCCACGCCTGGAAAAGCGCGGGCCTGATCCACTGCGACATCAAGCCCGACAATATCCTGATCGACGCCGACGGATCGGTCAAAGTCACCGATCTGGGCCTGGCCACCACCCTGGGGGGCATGAACGCCCTCGCCCAGACCGACGAAGTCATGGGCACGCCCCAGTACATGTCGCCCGAGCAGATTATCGGAACGCCCGCCCTGGACACCCGGACGGACATCTTTTCCATGGGCGCCACGGTCTACCAGATGCTGACCGGAAAAATGCTGTTCGAAGGCACCGCGGACGATGCCGTCCTGGACCTGATGCTTAAGGGCCAGGTCCCCGACGTGCTTGACCTGACCCCGTCCCTCTCCTCCCGCATCGCCTGGATGACCGAAAAAATGCTGGCGCGCAACCGCGAACACCGCCACGCGGACTGGTCGGCGGTGACGGCCGATGTCGCGCGCCTGATGCGGCGCGGATACCCGGCCCCGCCGTTCCCCGCCCCCGTCGGCAGCGTAATGCAACGCAGCAACCGGCGCCTGAAGCCCCACCAGCCCGCCCCGCCTCCCACGACGACGCTGGACAAGGCGCCGGGTTCCTCCTCGGATACGGTGTTGCGCACGTTGCTTGTTATCGGAATCCTGGCCGCGCTGGCCGTGGCCGCGTATTTCATTTTCCGGCCCCGCGCCGCCCCCCACACCCCGCTCAGACCGCCGCCGGCCGTGCACCGGGCCCCGGCTCCCACGCCCAACCCGGCCGTGGATAGCGCCGAAAAAAGGTACGCGGAGATGTTCGAGTTCGCCAAAAACTGGTGGCAGTCCAATCCCGAACGCTACCAGGAGGCCATCGACCAGTTCGACCGCGTGGCCAAGGCGACTAGAGATTCCAAGTACTCGCTGATGGCCCTGGACGCCATGCGCTCCGTCCGCGAGGCACGCCAGGCCGCCCTCCAGGGCGTCATGCAGCCACTCCGGGACGGCGCCGCCAAGCTGGGCCAGGCGCGGCAATTCGACGATGCGGCCGCGCTGTTCGAGGATTATTCCGGAAAATTGGCCGCCGAGACCGGCCGGGAACGCCGGATCGAAGCCCAGCGCTGGCGGAAAAAGGCCGCCCAGGCCCACCAGTCGCGGCAGGCACAGGGAAACGAAGCCCGCCTCGCCTTCGAGGGGCTCCTGGATGAAGCAGTCGCCAGCCTGCTCCAAAACCGGCTGGAAGAAGCCGCCCAAACACTCGCCGCGGCCGAAAGCCGCCCGGAAATGCAATCCCTGCTGGCCGAATTGAAGACCGTTGCCGACCTTGTCAAAAAGGCCGGGGCCATGGATCAGAAAATCGCCGATTCGTTCACTCGCCAGGCAGGCCAGGAGGTGACGGTCCAACTCCTGTCCGGCCCCAAAACCATCGTCCTCGACGCCGTGCGCAACGGCGCTGTTTTCGGGGACCAGAAGGTCTCTGTCGGCGAGGGCGTGGCCGTGGCGCTCATCAAAATCCGCTTTTCATTCGACGAACTGGCGCCACGAGAACGGCTCCAGCGCATGGGACCGGACACCGATCCCGATGTCGCCCTGTTCAAGGGCTGCGCCGCCTTGCACAACCGCGGCGCCGCCGACGCGCGCCTCTTTTTCTCGGCCCTCCCGGAACCTTTGGGCCCCCGCCTGCTCGCGGGGCTTGAGCGACGCGAAGCCGAAGCGGCCGCCGCGCGGCCGGCCGCTCCAACCGTCGCCCCGCCCCCAAGCGCGGAGCCTGCCAAAGCTGCTCCGGCGGACGGCATCCGACCCTCTGCGGATGCGTTCGCCGCCCTGCTGGTCGAGGCCAATCCCGGCCTGAAACTTTTCAACATCAAGTGCGAAACGGACAGCCGGGGAAACATCGTCCGCTTCGAGTGCAAATCCCCCCACCTGCAGAACCTGGAGCCCCTGAACAAACTGGCGGCCTCCCTTGAGTGCCTCTCCATACCCGACAACCAGGCCGCCAACTTGGCGCCCCTCGCCGGCTTGAGCCGCCTGCGCCGGCTGAATCTCGCAGGCTCCTCCGTGGCGGACCTGGCAGCCATCAAAGATCTTCGGCTCGAATCTTTGAACCTGAACAACACTCGCGTCAAGGACCTGAGCCCCCTGCGCGGCATGCCGCTGCTGGAATTGGAAATCGCCGCCACACGGGTTTCCATCTTCGATCCCCTGCGCAACTTCAGCCTCACCCGGGTCAACCTCGCCAACACTCCGTTCAGCGAACTCTCCTTCATCCGCGACATGCCCCTGCGGGATATGAACATCTCGGGCACCAAGGTGTTCGACTTCCTCTCCCTGCGCCGTTTCCCGCAACTGGCCGTTTTCCAGGCGGCCGACACCGGCTTCAAGGACCCCTCCCTGCTGGCCGAGATGCCGCTCGTCGAACTCAACCTGGCAAACACCAAACTGAACGACTTAACCGCCCTCCGCCGGATGCCCCTGCAGAATCTGAACATCTCCGGCACCCCCGTGAAGGATCTGTCGCCCCTTCAGGGCCATAAAATCGAACAACTGCGCTTCAACAACTGCCGGATAAAAGACCTGACCCCGCTCGCCGGCTTGCCTTTGAAAGTCATCGCCTTCAGCGGAACCCTGATCGAGGACCTGACTCCCCTGCGCGGCCTGTCGCTCACGGAATTCGTGGCGGCCAACACCGGCATCGGCGATCTGTCGCCCCTGGAGGGGATGCCCCTGAGCCGCGTCATCCTCTCCAACACCAAGGTGACCAGCCTGAAGCCCTTGGCGAGCGCTCCGCTGACCGAGCTGCGCTGCGAGGGGCTCAATCCCGAGTGCCTGGCCGTCCTGCGCTCCCCCGACCTTGAAATCCTGTACTGCGACCTGCGCCCCGGCCAGATGGGCCAAATGGGCCTGTTTCAGGCCTTCCCCCGCCTCAAGGAACTCAACGGCTATGAGCTGTTCCGCCGCATGCAAAATTAGCCGGATCACGGCGGGTCTGGCGGCCGCGTTTCTGGTCTGGGCTCTTCCCTCGAAGGCCGTCACCGACATCCTGATCGGCGGCGCCTTTCTCTGGGCGCTCCCACGCTGGCGCCGTGCCGCCGCCCTCTGGTCCTCCCCGCCCGGGCTGGCCGCCCTGCTCATCCCCCTGTCCGCCGCGCTCCTGCTGCCCTTCGCGGTTTTTCCGGCCGCTGCGGGGTGGGAACTGCTGAGCGATTGGCGCCTCGCGGCCGGCGCTTTTGCCCTTTCGGTGTGGGTGGCGGACGGACGGCGGGCGGAGCGGGTGCTCTTCGCTTCCGCCGGCGTGCTGACCCTTCTTTTTGCCGGAGACCTGATCCGGCTTTCCACGGCTCTGGGCCCCGCGCTGCTGGTCCAGGGTCGCTACTATAAACCCTATGTCCTGAACCATCCGAACGTGGCGAGCCTGCTGGCTGGCGCAACGGTCCTCGTCGGGCTGTATGGCGCGTGGACCCGCCGGCGCCGCCGGATCCAGGCAACGGGGTTCGCCGCGGGCGCGGGAATCGCGCTCGCCTACCTGGTAGCCCTCGCCTCGCGCGGGCCGCAGGCCGCCTTCGCCGGAGCGGCCGCCGCCGTGCTCCTGCTCGCCCCGCGCTCCTGGCGGGGGCGGCTGATCGGACTCGGCCTGGCCGTCATGGTGGCCCTGCCGATCGGAGCCAACCTTTCGCGGATCAACGCGCGTTTCCTTGAAAAAAAGGACTTTCTCTCCGGCCGTGACGCCGTCTGGAGCCACACCGTCCGCCTGATCGGGGACCGTCCTTGGCTGGGTTACGGGTACGGCAAGACAACCTTCCAGACGGTTTACCGGGCCTCGGATCCGCCCCCCTCGCCCTTTGTCTTCCCCCACCCGCACCAATACACGCTGTTCGTGCTGTTCCAGGGGGGGCGGGTCTGGCTCATCCTGCACGGGACGCTGTGGTTGCTCCTGGCGGCCCGCCTGATGATGGCAATGAAAAGGGAACAAGACGAGGCGGCCCGCCTGCGCGTCGCGCTCGTGTCCCTGCTGCTGCTGATGTGGCACCTCTACGGGCTCGTCGACTGCCCCGACAACCGGCTTCAACTGGGGCTGGTCGGCCTGGTGCCGCTGGCCCTGGCGGTGTCACAACCCCGGCCGGCCGTTAAAAGCTCAGCACCTTGACCCGCACGTCCGGGTAGGGATGCTTCGAGAGCCCGGCGTCGCACCGGGCCGAGGCGGCGGCGCCTTCCGCATACCGCCGGGCATTGTCGCCGGCATGCCAGTGGACCGGGCGGCGGGGGGGATGGGGAAAATGGCTGACCCGCGCCGCGCTCACGCGGATGAGGGGATTCACGCCCAGTTTGTACAGGCGGCGGCCCAGGTCGTCATCCTCCTGCCCCCACCCCACATAGGCTTCGTCAAACCCGTTCACCTCCCGCAGGGGGGGCGCAGGAACGACGAAATTGGACGAGCGCAGGCGGGGCTTGGACTTGACGGGCGCGCCCTGGCGCCGCATCCAGGCATACAGGGCATACTTGGCCTGCAGCCACGCCATGCGCCGCCGGTTGGCAAACGAAAGGAAATGCTCGAAGCGCCCGGTCCGGATGGCCGACTCGGTCACCAGGGCCGCCTCGTCGCGCGAAAGCGCAATCACATCGCCCAGGGAGACCTGGTCCGCCCCCAGTCCGGAAACATGGGCTTCGAGCCAGCCGGCGTGGGGAATCGTGTCCTGGTCCAGGAACGCCAGCACATCGCCCCGGGCCCGGGCAATGGCGTTGTTGCGACTGCGGGCGGCGCGAAAATCCTCGTGGGGCTGCCAGAGGTGAATCAGCGAAAACGGCATCTCCGGGGCCACGCGCTCAAGGGTGTCGGCGGTGTTCGCCTCGGAGCCGTCGTCCGCCACCAGCACCTCGGCGGGCAGGACGATTTGCCGGGCCAACCCCAGCAAAACCAGCCGGAGGATTTCCGGGGAGTTGAAAGTCGTGACAACCACACTGACGGAATACCGGCTCATAGGGTTTTGACCAGCCGATAAGAAGGGTTAAAAAGAAAACGTGGATTGGTGGAGGATAGGGGATTCGAACCCCTGGCCTCTTGAATGCCATTCAAGCGCTCTACCAACTGAGCTAATCCCCCACGTTTTGCCGGATGCCTTCATGCGGACAAGGGTCAAAATATAGCCGCAAAACGGCTTGTTTGTCAACGGTTACCGCCGCCTTTTTTTAGTTCGCCCATCTTCGAAGGCGCCGGACTCTTCGGCTTTTCGAGATAAAGCTCCATCAGCTTGGCGTATTTCATGAAGACGCCGAACCCCGAGCACATGGCAATGATGATGCCCCGGATGCCGTCCCGGATGCCGCGCTTGAGCACCAGGGCCTTGAACAGGCGCCAGCCCGGCCGGAAGAGCAGGTCCCGCCACAGGAAGGGATAACCCGCGTCGTGCATCGAACGGGCCGCGATGCTGGAGAACTGGTTCATGGTCTTGATCTGGTCGAAAATGTCCTCGTACGTGTAATGGTGCAGGTGCCCGCGGAGCAGCTTGACCGCCCCGTCCACCGTGGTGCGGTCGTGGGGTTCGTGCCCGGCGCAGGTCCCCTTGTCCTTGCGGAAAAGACGCAGCTTGATGTCCGGGTACCACTCGCCGTGGCGGATCCATTTCCCCAGGTAATAGACCATGCGGGGAAACATGTAGCCGGCAAACTCCCGGTTGGAACCGGATTCGAATTCCGAGCGGATCTCCTCCAGCAGCGCCGGGGACACCTCCTCATCGGCGTCGATGAACAGCAGCCAGGGGCCTTGCGCGAGGTCCTTGATCAGGTTCTTCTGCCCGATGTAGCCCAGCCATTCGTGCTGATAGACGCGGTCGGTGTATTCCTTGCAGATCGCAACGGTGCGATCTTTGCTGAAGCTGTCCACCACCACAATCTCGTCCGCCCACTTGACGCTCTCCAGGCAGCGGCGAATGTTGAGATCCTCGTCGCAGGCGGTGATGCAGGCTGAGATTTTATCGCGCATGAGGCGCCCCCCCGTTTCCGTTGCCGTTAAATATCCCGATGGCCGCGGTCGCCACCGACTCCGGCCGGATGGCCGCCAACACTTCGGCCGCCCGGCCGGATTCCCGCGCAATAGCGGCGTGGCCGGCGACCCCCGTCGGCGCCAGCACCGCATGCCCGAGGCCCAGCGGCCCCGTGCGCCCGGGATCCGTCAGGCCGAAAATCGCCACCACGGGCGTGCCGACCGCCGCGCCCAGGTGCATGGCCCCGCTGTCGTTGCACAGCACAAGGCGGCACAAACGGAACACCGCCGCCAGCTGCGCCAGCGTCGTGGCGCCCGTCAGGTCCACGGCGGCCCCCGGCGCCGCCGCGGCGATCTGGGCCGCCGCCGCCTTCTCCGCCGGCGTGCCGCACACGAGGACCCCGCAGGGCCGCTCGCGCACGATCCGGGCGACGGCGGCGGCGAAATGCTCCGCCGGCCAGCGCTTCGATCCGCCGCGGGCCGCGCCCGGCGCCACCGCCATCCAGGGCCCACCGGGCGGAAATCCCGGCAACGCCGCCGCAGCCCGGCCAAGCCGCTCCGCCGTCGCCAGCAGGACCGCCTCCGGAACGCGCAACAGCCCGTCCAGCGCCGGCGGAACGACGTCCGGCACCACGCCCAGGAGCGGATAATAATCGAGCGCCTGGTGCGCCGAGCCCGGACAGGAAACCGGCGAGGCCGCGCGCGTCAACAGAAAGCGCCGGAAATGGCCCGCATAGCCGATCCGCTCGGGAATGCGGGCCAGGAAGGGCACCCAGGCCGAGCGGAAAGAGTGCGGAAAAACAACCGCCCGCCCCGCGCCCAGGCGGCGCAGTTCCCGGGCCGCCGCCCAGTCGCCCATCCCGCCGGGGGGCAGCAGCGTGACGCCGTCCACGGAGGGGCACATTTCCCAAAATGGGGCCAGTCCGGGGCGGCAGCCCATGAGCACGCGCACCCGGGGGAAAGCCGCGCGAAAGGCACCCAGCGCGGGCAGCGTCATCACGCTGTCGCCCAGCCAGTTCACCGCGCGGATCCAGAGGACATCCCCGGCGGCCGGCGCCTCAGCGCAGGGAGCAGATGCGGGAAATGCATTCATCGAGGGTTCCTGTTCCACTGGACAGTTCGATTTCCACGCGCAGGTACAGGACCTCCATCCCGCCCGTCTCCAGCCGGGGAAAACGGACGGCGTCCTTCTCCGTCGTGACGATGGCCTGGACGCCCTCCAGCGCCGCAGCCCGGATCAGCGTCTCGAGCTCCTCGCGGGAATACCAGTGATGATCGGCATACCGTTCGCGGCGGAGCAGAATCGCGCCGCGTTTCTCCAGCTCCTGCTCGAAGCCCTCGGGAGCGGCGATGCCCGAAAGCGCCGCGACCCGCAAGCCCCGCAGATACTCCAGCGGCCGGGTGGCCGGCGACTGGACATCCTGCAGGTACCGGGCCTGGTGGCGGCAGGCGATGATTTCGGCCGTGGGGTTCAGCGCCCGGATGCGGGCGACCAGCTTGGGCGGCCCGCCATCCTCGCACTTGGTCAGAAAAATGTAACTGGCCCGCCGGATGTTGGCGAACGGCTCGCGCAGAACGCCGCGCGGCAACACATAGCCGTTGCCGAAGGGATTGCGACTGTCGACCAGCACGATGTCGAGCCGGTGATGCAGTTCGGGATGCTGGAAGCCGTCGTCGAGGATCAAGGTGTCGCAGCCCAGGCTCCGGATGGCAAAACGGCCGCTCTTGACGCGATCGGGATCCACCAGAACGGCCGTGCCGGGAAGCCGGCGGGCCAACATGTAGGGCTCGTCGCCGCTTTCCAGCGGTTCGGCGCGAACACCCTGCGGGTCGGACACCACGCAGGAGGGCGGCGCGTGCGGATTCCGCAGGAGGCTCAGCCGCTGGCACCAGGAAACCGGGGGCGCCTTGCGGCGGTAACCGCGGCTCAACACGGCCACATGCCGCCCCTGGCGCTGCAAGGTTCGGGCAAAAACTTCCACCACGGGTGTCTTTCCGGTCCCGCCCACAGTCAGGTTTCCGACGCTGATGATCTGGCAACCGAGAGTGTGGTGGCGAAAAATGCCGTGGTGATAAAGGAACAGGCGGAACTGGACGCCGGCGCCATAAACCAGGGCCAGCCCGCGCAGGATCCGCAACAGGAAAATATCCCGCCGCAGCAACAACCGCAACGGAATGCGCCCGGTGATCAGGTCCACCAGGAAATTTTCGCTTTTTTCCCCGAATAGCTTCAAAACGCGGTCCCGCCGGATAATAGCTTCATGGAGCGCCTCGTCGATATGGTGGGCCCAGCAGGGCTCGAACCTGCGACCAAGAGATTATGAGTCTCCCGCTCTGACCAACTGAGCTATGGGCCCTTAAAGAAAGCCCATCTTACCAACCGGCCCCGCCAAAATCAAAGCAAACCTGTTTATCGGGCAAAACATGAATCCCGGGGTCTAAAAACCTTAAAATATCAGCATTGTATTACTGTTCAAAACAGGTACTCTATACAGCATGAAAACGAAACAAATAAAGCAGTTTGCCGAGTTGCTCGCCTGGTTGCGGAATGCGCGGACCTCCCAGAAGATCACGCTTCGGACCTTGGCCAAGACCCTCAAAATGCCGCCCTCCTGGGTGAGCAAGAATGAAACCGGAGAACGCCGCCTGGACGTGCTGGAGTATGTCCGCTTCTGCGAAGCCCTCGGCATCGATGCCACGAAGGGGCTGAAGCTCATCGGCACCGGCAAGGCCGGCAAGAAACGCGGTTGATTCGTTTTCCCATTCCTGAAAGCCCGCAAAGCACCCTCTTTGCGGGCTTTTTTCCGAAAGGGGTCAAGTCCCGACAAACGACAAACTGATACCGAGAAAATGGTCATCGTAAAACGGGTTTATGGATTTGATCGGTTTACGACTCCTTCGGCCGAAGGAAATGAGGCGTATGAATGTATGCGTTTATGCTGGAATCCGGCATTGCGGATGTTACGATACCGAATCTTGAAATCAGTCCTAACAATAATAAATAAGCCAAGTGACTCGATAAATGGCTTTGTGGCTGCCCCTACTCCCAAAATTAGCATCCGGCTCCCGTTTCACATCGATTGCCCGGCGGATAGCGGATAGCGGACAGGATAGATGATGGTGGGCAGTACAGGAATCGAACCTGTAACATCCAGCGTGTAAAGCTGGCGCTCTGCCAATTGAGCTAACTGCCCGGCGTGCAACAATCCGTGTACACTAGCGAAGCGCGCCTTCAATTGCAAGCCGGACAGCCTTTCGGGATTAAACACAATTGCACGGACGGCCACAATCCGGTATATTTTTCCGTCTCATCAAGAAGGAATTGGACATGGCCATCACCAAAGAAGACGTTCTTCACTATCATCTCGGCGGCAAGGTCGGGATGCGCATCATGAAACCCTTTGCCTCGCAGCAGGACCTCTGCCTCGCCTACACCCCCGGCGTGGCCCAGGCCGTCAAAGAAATCGCCGCCCGGCCCGACTCCGTCTACCAATACACCAGCCGCGCCAACCTGGTGGGCGTGGTGTCCGACGGCACCGCCATCCTCGGCCTAGGCGACCTCGGCGCCCAGGCCAGCATCCCCGTCATGGAGGGCAAGGCCGTCCTCTTCAAGGCCTTCGGCGACGTGGACGGCTGGCCCGTTCCCCTCGACCGCTGCCGCCTGGGCGGCGCCAACACGGGCAAAACCGACCCCGCCCGCGTCATCGACGCCACCGCCGCCCTGGCCGGCATGTACGGCGGCATCAACCTGGAAGACATCGCCGCCCCCGCCTGCTTCGAAATCGAGGACAAGCTCGACGCCCTGCTCGATATCCCCGTGTTCCACGACGACCAGTGGGGCACGGCGGTCATCACCCTCGCGGGCGTCATGAACTACGCCCGGCTTTCCGCCCGCGACATGAGCGAGCTGAAAATCGTGATCAACGGCGCGGGCGCGGCCGGCATCCGGATCTGTGAAATGCTGAAGGTGGCCGGCTGCACCCGCGTGACGCTGTGCGACACCAAGGGCGTGGTGCGGACCGCGCGGGCCGGCCTGTCGGGCAAGAAAAAGGAACACGCGGTCGAAACCACGGCCGCCACGCTGGCCGACGCGCTGAAGGGCGCCCACGTGTTCGTCGGCGTGTCGGCGGCCGACTGCCTCAAGCCGGCCGAAGTCAAGTCCATGGCCTCCTACCCCGCCGTCTTCGCGATGGCCAATCCCGACCCCGAGATCCGGCCCGAACTGGTAGCCGAGGTTATGGGCAGGGAGCCCTACGTGATGGCCACGGGCCGGTCGGACTACGTCAACCAGATCAACAACGTGCTGGGCTTTCCGTACCTCTTCCGCGGCGCGCTCGACGCGCGCGCCCGCACCGTGAACCTGGAAATGAAACAAGCGGCGTCCCGGGCACTGGCCGAACTGGCGCGCGAACCCGTTCCGGCCCACGTGAAGGATATTTACGGGGAGCCCGAAATGACCTTCGGGCGCCATTACATCATCCCGAAGCCCTTCGACCGCCGGCTCTTCGAAACCGTGCCGGCGGCCGTGGCCGAGGCCGCCGTGAAATCGGGCGCCGCCAAGGAGGGCTTCGACCTCGGCTCCTACCGGGCCGTTCTTCACGCGCGGAACGAAAAACGCGGCTGATTCGCCGGTCGTCGGGTCAGCGTTTTCGCGAAGGTGGTGGGCCCTTCGAATCGCAAGTCGGTTTCGACGCCGCGCGTAGGAGGGCCATCTCAATGATGGATAGCGAATAGCGAACCAGAGCATGAGCAACACGGGAATGCTTCAGCGCTGCTGGGAGCACGACTACTACGCTCCCAGCTTCTACATGATTACGGTAGTCACCGAACAGCGGCGGAATTGCCTCGGCGCGTTGCATGCCGGCCCCGGCGGCCAGGCCGCCATGGCACTCTCGACCATGGGGGAGATCGTCCGCGACGTCTGGCGGCGGAGTTCGTCCGTGTATCCCGGAGTGGAGGCCTGCGAGCATGTGGTGATGCCCGACCACTTTCATGGCATTCTCTGGGTCAAAGAACGCCTGGTGCGGCCGATGGGCCACATGGTGAAGGCGTTCAAGAGCGTGAGCGAGAAGGAATGCAGGAGCAGGGGGTTGCTCCTGCGCCCGGACCCGGCGGCAGCCTCCAGTCCAGTTCGGGCGGCAGCCCCTGCCGCCGGGTTATGGCAGCCCGGTTTCCAGGATAGCATCCTCCTGCGCCGTGGCCAGTTGAAGGCCATGGCGGCCTATATTGCAGACAATCCCCGGCGTCTGGCCGTGAAAAGGGCGAACCCGAGCCTCTTTACCGTTGTCTCCCATCTGGAAATCGCCGCCGGCAGAACCTCTGCCGCCATCGGCAACCGTTTTCTCCTGCAGCACCCTTTGAAATGCCAGATCCAAGTCTCGCGGCGCGTCTCTGCGGAAGAACTGGACGCCAGGCGGCGGGAACTGCTCTGCGAAGCGGAACACGGCGCCGTTCTGGTTTCTCCCTGCATCAGCCCTGGAGAGAAAGCCATTGCCCGTGCGGCGCTGGAAGCCGGCCGACCACTCATAGTGCTGCTCGCCAATGGGTTCGCGCCCCAATACAAACCCATTGGACGCTATTTCGATGCCTGCGCCGCAGGACGACTGCTGATGATCGCCCCATTCCCTTACCAAAGGCAGCGCAAGCCGGTCACCCGCGAACAATGCATGGAACTGAATGAATGGGCACAAGCCATCGTCAGTTACAATGCGCCGTACGAGCGTCCGGGAACCGTGCAATCGACGTGAAGCGAGAATCGGACACGTTGATGAAGGAAGTGCAGTCCGTGCCGGGCACCGTGATCCGGACGACGAAGGAGTCGGATCTCTGGTACTCGGTTGCCCCGTTCAACGACAACGGGAGCTACTCAGCCTTCGGAAAGCGGATGCTCCGCATGAGAAGGCTATTTGTCCCTAATTTATGAAATTAGAATTTATAGACGTGACCCCAATGCCTCTTCGAGGCACGGCGCCGAGCTTGCGAGGCTACCGTGCGCCGCAGTGTTCGGCTTCATGTTTCATGTTGTGAGTCAGCCGCCGCCTGCATCTGCTTCAAGCGAAGTATCCTCAAGAGGATTATTGAATAAAAGAAACTCAAGGTTGTAGCCACATATAGACCCCACATGCCACCGGCCAGCAATTGCGGTATCACAATTGACTCGTTAAACTCCCCCCCTGTGGGTTCGTAGCTCAATTCTGGTGACTCCATTGCAGCCGACACAGCGGGAGATCTTTTCCAATCATCAAAACTGTAATCGGTCAAGACGTAGATAACGGCGGCTCCTCCTATGATCGACAACAGTAACACCAGCCAGGCCTTTTTCGTCAATTCAGCTCTGTCCATAACCCATGCACAAAATCCAACTATTGTCCCGCTCGTTATGAAGGCAATGAGATATGCGATTCCCTCCCCGTTCTGTGAATTTGCGACCAGGGGTCCGAGGAACAGGAAAGGCCACCAGCCAATGACAAGACCACTCGCGATACCTCGTGCCTCGAACCCCGGGAACGCGAAAAGAGCTAATATGAGCACTATCCATGCGCCAATGAATACGATGCGATGTTTTGTCATGTGATGTTTGCCTGCCGAACGACTGGCCTGTGCGGCCACTGCCTGAATGACTAGGTTCAATTGCGGCTCTTGCGGTTAGTCGCAACCGCTGGTTCGGTGACATTAGTCTTGACCCGTGAGTTTAGCCACATGACGCAGAGTATTGGAGCAACCAGCATTAGCCATGCAAGTAAGAACATTGTGTTTACTGTTCCCCAATGGCGACATTCGTATGGTTGCAGTATGAGGATCAAATAGTAAGTAGGAATAACAATAGAGCAGGCGAGCGCTAAAACAAGAGGATTACGTTTCCAATCTATCAGCGATGGCCCCGTCTTCCTGATCCAGAATATGATTGACGGAAGAGAGAACCAAAAACCACAACACAAACAAAGCCCCAGGAACCGACGAATCGTCACACCCATGGAAAAAACATACTGAACAAGAAAAAAGGTTGGGACGAGGAACTCAACCAAGACAAAAGCAATAAGAAAAGCCGCACTTGCTTTCGCGCACCGCCACCCCACGCGGTGATTGCGTTCTACGACAGTATGTAGCAGCAATATTATTGTGCAGGCGAGGCAGGTCAAAACTGAGGTCCATAAGAATAATTTTCCTATCGTCGGCTTATCCAAGGCGAAACCTGCACCGCCATACGGGAATTTGTCCCTAAACCACGCGCCGCTGAAAGCAAATTGGAGTGCTTCGGTTGGCGGGCAATATCGAAGCCAACTGTTGGCAAAGAATACAAATTCGCCGATCACCAAGACCAGCATTAGCCATCCACAAAACTTACGGATGTCTGTCATGGTTTTTATCATTCTTATTATATTCGAACGTCCCGCGTCACGGTGCCGAGCTTGCGAGGCTACCGTGGACGCGGGTGTTGGGATATTCCTGTGTCAACTTGCGTCACCGGTTGGGTTGCCGTTGCGTTCGCCAGTTGCACTTCGGTCAAACGCCTTTGGGCAAGTTGCTGGGTTGCCCGCTCTTTCCGGAGAACCCCGTGCGGGTCGAATTGGCCGTTCTTATCGTAGTTGCCGGGATTCTCCTCGGGGAATTGCTCGAAGTAGTCTGACCAGTCGCCCATGTGTAGCCTCCTTTCGGTGTCTCGTTCCCCTCTGGACTTTGCGGGTCTTGTTTGACAAAGAGAAATTTCTCAAAAACGAGCTTCTTCAATGTTGGACTCAACAGGGCATTCAGTCAACATCCTTTAAAGTAATATTATAGAGTAAAGCGATAAGGGTAGGATTTCGCCTGTTAAGGTCCAGTGGATATATCAGGAGAATCTCAATCATAAGAGCGCATTTCCTGTCCCTATAAAATGCTTTTTAACAAAGTGCATGACACACCGCATGACACTTGGTTTCTCACTTGATCGCCTGTTATCGTGGCGGATCGATCTGGATCGCCTTAAAAATTGTGTTTTCAAGGGCTTATAGCCACAACAACTTCTTATTGTGGCACTTACGAAAACAGCTTGAATACCTTTACACGCTGGATGTTACAGGTTCGATTCCTGTACTGCCCACCACCTTCGCGGGCGTATCGGAAACCATCAACCGAGACAATCCCATGCGGCGGCGGCGACAGCGCGCCGCCCTCCATGCTTCGCGCAAGGCTTGGATCAGGAACCTTTCAACAGGGGCTTGAGGAAAATGCCGGTGTAGGAGCCTTTGACTTTCGCAACCGACTCCGGGGCCCCCTGCGCCACGATCCGCCCTCCCCCCGATCCCCCCTCCGGCCCCAGATCAATCACCCAGTCGGCCTCGGCAATCACATCCAACTGGTGCTCAATCACCACCACCGTGTGCCCCGCATCCACCAACCGGTGCAGGACATGCAACAACATCTTGATGTCCGCCAGATGCAGCCCCACCGTGGGCTCGTCCAGCACATACAGCGTGCCGCCGGGCTTGCGCCTCAAATTCTCCGCCGTCCCGCCAGACAGCTCCGTGACCAGCTTGATCCGCTGCGCCTCGCCGCCGCTCAGGGTCGGACTCTGCTGCCCCAGCGTCAAATAGCCCAGCCCGACATCCTGCATCAGCCGCAGGGGCCGATGAATGGCCGGATGAACCTCGAAAAAGGTTACCGCCTCATCCACGCTCATGGCCAGCACCTCGGCCACGGTCTTCCCCTTGAGCTTCGCCACAAGCGTCTCGGCCGCAAACCGCGCGCCATTGCAGACCTCGCACGGCACCGTCACATCGGGCAGGAAACTCATCTCAATCTTCTTAACCCCCTGCCCCTCGCAGGCCTCGCAGCGACCGCCCGACACATTGAAGGAAAAACGGCCAGGCATATAACCCCGGATGCGCGCTTCCGGCAACGCCGCAAACAACCGGCGGATCTCGTTCCAGAATCCGACATAGGTGGCGGGACACGACCGCGGCGTCTTGCCAATCGGCGTCTGGTCCACCTCCAGCACGCGCCGCACATTCTCCAGCCCCTCGATGGCCTCGCAACCGCGCAGCGGAATTTTCTCGCTCTTCTCCCGCGCCAGCAAGCGTTTCAAATTGTCATGCAACACATGGCGCACCAGGGTGCTCTTGCCGCTTCCGCTCACGCCCGTCACCGCCACAAGCCGCCCAAGCGGAAACCGGACATCCAGGTTCCGCAGGTTGTGCAGCGCCGCCTTCTTCACCAGCAGCGAGTCGCCCGTCTTCAGGTTGCGCCGCATGCCGGCCAAAGGATGCTTCATCGGCTTGCGCAGGCATCGCCCGGTGATCGAATCGGCATGCTTCATCAAATCCTTCACGCGGCCCGCGGCCACCACCCGCCCGCCCTCGCGCCCGGCTCCGGGCCCCAGGTCGATCACATGATCGGCCTGGCGGATGGTCTCCTCGTCGTGCTCCACCACCACGATCGTGTTGCCCTTGCGCTCCAGCGAGCGCAGGGTGTCGATCAGCATCCGGTTGTCCCGCGCATGCAGGCCAATCGTGGGTTCGTCCAAAATGTAACATACCCCGCGCAGGTTGGAGCCCAGTTGCGCGGCCAGCCGGATCCGCTGCGCCTCGCCGCCGCTCAACGTCGGGGCCGCGCGGTCGAGGGTCAGGTAGGGCAACCCCACCTCCCGGAGGAATCGCAGCCGCACGAGAATTTCGGCCACGATATCGCGCGCAATCCCCTTCTCCCGCTTGGCGAGCGACAACCCCTTGAACCAGGCCTCGGACTCCTGCACCGTGTGCCCCGCCAGTTCGGCGATCGACTGCTCGCGGAACTTCACCGCCAGGGCTTCGGGCCGCAGGCGCTTGCCGGCGCAGTCGGGACAATCCCGCTCCGCCCCCTCGTACCACGCGTTCCACCAGATCTCCTCGCCCGTCTGTTCCTCGTCAAAGCCCTCCAGCTCAAGCCCGGTCCCATAACAGTGCGGGCACCAGCCGTGCTTGGAGTTGTAGGAAAACAGGCGCGGGTCGAGCTCCCCGAAACTGCGGTTGCAGGAGGGACAGGCGCGCCGGCTCGAATACAACGCCTCCCCCGCCCCCTTGCGGTCCAGCGGCACGGCCAACACCGAGCCCTTGCCGTGCTCCAGCGCGAGCTCCAGCAGCGCGCGCAGCTCCTTTTCGCGGCGGGGTTCCACCTTCAGCGCCCCCACGGGCAAATCAATGCGATGTTCCTTAAAACGGTCCAACCGCGGCCAGGGCGTCACGGGCGTGAGCTTTCCGTCCACCCGCAATTCCTTGAACCCGTGGCCGGCGGCCCATTCCGCGAGGTCCGTGTAGTAGCCCTTGCGCGCCACGACCAGCGGAGCCATCAGGCTCAGGGTCCGCCCCCGGAACGCGGTCATCAGCGAGCCCGCGATCACGTCCGCCGTCTGCGGGATGATGGCATCGCCGCAATCGGGACAATGCTGCACGCCCAGCTTCACGTACAGCAGGCGCATGAAGTGGTACAGCTCGGTGACCGTGGCCACGGTGCTCTTGCGGCCGCCGCGGCTGGTGCGCTGTTCGATCGCGACGGTGGGCGGAATGCCGAGAATGGCGTCCACCTCGGGCCGGGAGGCCGGCTGCACAAACTGCCGGGCGTAGGCGTTGAGCGACTCCAGGTAGCGGCGCTGGCCTTCGGCGAACAGGATGTCGAAGGCCAGGGTGCTCTTGCCGCTGCCGCTGATGCCGGTGATGACGCTGAATGCGTCCCGCGGAATGTCCACATCGATGTTCTGGAGATTGTGCTCGCGCGCGCCGCGGATGCGCACGAACGGGCTGAGCGCCGCGTAGGCCGCGCGCGGCTCGGCGGCCAGCAGGGCCGGGGCGCTTGCCGCTGTTGAACCGGATTCGATCCGTCGCAATTCGCGCCCGGTATGACTGGCGGGACAGGCGGCCACATCGGCCGGCGGGCCGGCGCAGACCAGTTCGCCGCCCGCATCGCCGCCTTCGGGGCCGAGGTCAACGATCCAGTCGGCGGCGCGTATCAAATCAAGGTTGTGCTCGATGACCACCAGCGAATGCCCCTCGGCCAGCAGGCGGCGGAAGGCTTTCAGGAGGACGGCGATATCGTCGAAGTGCAGGCCCGTGGTAGGCTCGTCGAAAAGGAACAGGATCGGCTTGCCGCCGCCGGCGTCGGCCAGGTAGCCGGCCAGCTTGAGGCGCTGGGCCTCGCCGCCGCTGAGGGTCGGCACCGGCTGGCCGAGCCGGAGGTAGCCCAGCCCCACCTCGCGCAACGGGGCCAGCACGCGGCTCACCTCGGGCGAGTCGGCAAAGAACCGCTCCGCCTCCTCCACGGTCAGCTCCAGCACATCGGCAATGGAGGCATCCTTCCGATCCGAACCCTTTCCAGGTACACGCACATCGAGCACCTCGGTCCGGAACCGCTGGCCGTCGCACACGGTGCAGCGCAGGAATACGTCGCTGAGAAACTGCATCTCGATATGCTCGAAGCCCTTGCCGCCGCAGGCGGCGCAGCGGCCCGCGCCGGAGTTGAAGCTGAAGGTCGAGGCCGTGTAGCCGCGCTCGCGGGAGAGCGGCGCGCGGGCGAAAATAGCCCGGATGGCATCCCAGGCGCCCACGTAGCTGGCCGGGTTGGACCGGGCCGTCTTGCCGATGGGCGACTGGTCCGCCAGCACCACGTCGCCGAAAACCTCCCAGCCTTTCAGCCCGGCGTGCGGGCCGGGCGTTTCGGAGGGCTTGTGCAGGCGCTTGCGAAGCGCGGGATAAAGAATGTCCTGGATGAGCGTGGACTTGCCCGAGCCGCTCACGCCGGTCACGCAGACCAGCCGATTCAGGGGCAGGCTCACATCCACGCCTTTCAAATTGTGGGCGGTGGCGCCTTCGATGGTGATGGAGGGGTGACGCGCCGGAACCGCACGGAAGGCGGAGGCGTCGGGCTCGACCCGGCGGCGGCCGGCCAGGTAGTCGCCGGTGCGCGATTCCTTGCAGGCCTCCAGTCCGGCAAGGGGGCCGGCATAAACGATTTGCCCGCCCCGCTCGCCGGGACCGGGACCCATATCCACGATGCGGTCCGAGGCGCGGATGAGGTCGGGATCATGCTCCACGACGATGAGCGAGTTGCCCGCATCCCGCAGGCGCTGCAGGATGGCGATGAGCCGGCGGATATCGCGCGGATGCAGGCCGATGCTGGGCTCGTCGAGCACGAAGAGCGTGTTCACCAGCGAGGCGCCCAGGGCCGTGGTGAGATTGATGCGCTGGACCTCCCCGCCGCTAAGGGTGCGGGACTGGCGGTCGAGGGTCAGGTAGCCGAGCCCCACCTCCACCAGGTAGCCCAGACGGGTGCGGATCTCGCCGAGCAATTGCTGGGAGGCCTCGTCGAACGGCTTGGGCAGTTCGAGTTTCTGGAAAAACGCCAAGGCCTCGTCGATGGGCAGCAGCATGAGCTCGCGAATGGTCCGCTTCTGCGATCCCAGCCGCCACCAGAGTGCCTCGGGCTTGAGCCGTGCGCCCTCGCAGACCGGGCAGGGCCCGTAGGTGCGATATTTGGAAAGTAGAACGCGGATGTGCATCTTGTAACTGCGGCCCTCAAGCCATTCGAAAAAGCTTTTGACCCCATACCAGACGCCCTGATCCCAGGCGCCTTCACCGTCGATCACCCAGCGGCGGTGCGTTTCGCCTAGTTCCCGCCACGGGGTGGTGAGGGGCACGCCGCGGCGCTTGGCGAACTTCACCAATTCAGTCTGACATTCCGAATAGCTGGGCGTTTGAAAGGGCTTGATGGCCCCGCCCGCCAGGGTAAGCCGGTCATCGGGAATGACCAGTCCGTAGTCGATGCCGATGACCCGGCCGAACCCGCGGCAGGTCTCGCAGGCGCCGAGCGGCGAGTTGAAGGAGAAGACAGCCGGCGTGGGATCGCGGTAGGCCAGATCGCAGTCGGCGCAATGCAGGCCGGCGGAAAATCGCAGGGGCTCGCCGGATTCTCCGGCGGCGTTTTCGAGGTAAACCGCCAACTTGCCGTTCCCCCGAACCAGGGCGGCTTCCAGGCTTTCCACGATCCGGCCGCGCCGGCCGGGGCCCATTGGGGCGCGGTCCTGGATCACCTCCAGAATGCGGCCTTCGCGCCGGCGCGTGCGGGTGTAGCCCTGTTTCCGCAAAAATCCGGTCACCTCTTCGGCGGTGAAATTCTGGGGCAGCTCCAACGAAAAGGTGATGACCGCCACGGGCGGGGGCGCGCCGACCGGAGCCGCCTCGAGAATGCGGGCGTACATGTGATCGACCGTATCGCGTTGGACCGGTTTGCCGCATTGGCGGCAGTGCAGGCGGGCGGCGCGGGCGAAGAGGAGCTTCAGGTGATCGTTCAGCTCCGTCATGGTTCCAACGGTGGAACGGGAGGAACGAACTGGATTCGTCTGATCGATGGCGATGGCCGGCGGGATGCCCTCGATCTTATCGGCCTGGGGCTTGTCCATGCGGTCGAGGAATTGCCGGGCGTAGGGCGAAAAGGTTTCGACGTAGCGGCGCTGGCCCTCGGCGTAAATGGTATCGAACGCCAGCGACGACTTGCCCGAACCGCTGACTCCGGTGACCGTGATCCAGGAGTGAAGCGGAATATCGAGATCGAGGCCTTTCAGGTTGTTCTGCCGGGCGCCCGCGATGCGAATGAATTCGTCACTCATTTCCGGATTTCCTTCTTACCAATCAGTATACCACAACTGTCTACCCCCTGTAAGTCAGGCTTACTCTTACTCCTAATCGTAATCTTAATCTCAATCCAACTCTTGCTGCGCCCCTGGCTGTTTGAGGTACGGCCGAGCAGGAAGGGATTACGATTAAGATTACGATTAAGACACCCCCAATAGGGATATCCCGAATTGACAGCCCCCATGGCGGACGCATACTGTAAGGGTATGAAATCACCTTCCGGAGAACCCCATCATGATGGATGACCCCGAAAAGAAAAAAGAGAAGCCCGACGCCTCACGCACCGAAGAGGAGCTGAAGGAACAACTAAGCGAACTGCTCAAGCATGCCAACCTCTCCTTCGTCGGCGACCCCAGCCGTCTGCACGCCCAGCCGCCTCCTCCCCCCCCGAAAGCCGAAGAGGACGACGTCCACAAAGCCCTGGAAAAAGTCCGGGCCTTCCACCACACCCCGCGCGACGTGCGCGAATGGCTGGACCGCTTTGTCATCGGGCAGGGCGACGCCAAAAAAGTCCTCTCCGTGGCCGTTTGCGACCATTTCAACCATGTGCGCCAATGCCTCGAAGATCCGGCCCTCGTGGAGGCCGACTACATCAAGCAGAACGTCATCCTGCTGGGCCCCACGGGCGTGGGCAAAACCTATCTCATGCGCTGCCTCTCCCGCCTCATCGGGGTACCCTTCGTCAAGGCCGACGCCACCAAGTTCTCGGAAACCGGCTACGTGGGCTTCGACGTGGAGGATATCGTCCGCGACCTCGTCAAGGCCGCCAACGGCAACACCGACCTGGCCGCCTACGGCATCGTCTACATCGATGAGATCGACAAAATCGCCACGCAGTCCACCCCGGGCACGCGGGACGTCTCGGGGCGCGGCGTGCAGATCAACCTCCTGAAGCTGATGGAGGACACCGACGTGAACCTCTTCAGCCAGACGGACCTGATCGGCCAGATGCAGGCCATGATGGAGATGCAGAAAGGCCGCAAACCGGGCAAGCGCACCATCAACACCCGCCACATCCTGTTCATCGTCAGCGGCGCCTTCGACACCCTTGGCGACATCATCCGCCGCCGGGTCGGCAGTTCCGCGATCGGCTTTTCCTCCTCCAAGGGCAAAAGCGAGGAATCCGAATATCTCCGGCTGATGCAAACCCCCGACTTCATCGCCTACGGCTTCGAGCCCGAATTCATCGGCCGGCTGCCCGTGCGGGTGGTCTGCGATCCCCTTTCCACGGACGACTTGCAGGCCATCCTGATGGGATCCGAGGGCAGCATCTTGAAGCAATACAAGGCCGACTTCCGGGGGTACGGCATCGAGGTCAGCCTTTCGAAGGAAGCGATCCGCGAAATTGCCGAGCGGGCATGGGGGGAGAAGACGGGCGCGCGCGGCCTGATGACCGTGATGGAGCGGCTGTTCCGGGAGTTCAAATTCGAGTTGCCCTCCACCTCCATCGCCTCGTTCGAGGTGACCACCGACACCGTGGCCGATCCGCGCCAGGCGCTCAACCGGCTGCTCAAGGCCGGCTACTCGCTGCACATGGAAAATCTCCGCACCGCGCTGGACGAATTCGCCAGCGGGTTCGCGACCGAGCACGGCTTGAAACTGGCCTTCGACCCGGACGGCGTCAACGCCCTGCTCGACGCGAGCATCAGCACCGGCAAATCCGTTCCCGCCATCTGTTCGGAGAAGTTCGCCGATTTCCAACATGGGCTCCAGCTGATCGCGCGCAACACCGGGCAGACGACCTTCACCATCACAAAAGCCGTGGTGGATTCACCGGACCGCGAGCTTTCGCGCTGGATCGTGGAAAGCTATTCGCACAAGCCCTGATCAACCCCGCGGGAGGGGCAGCCGGAACGGCACGCCCCCCGGGGTGGTGTCGACGGGAACCGGCGTTTGATCCGCCGGACCGGGCGCCTGGGGCGGCTCCCAGGCGGGGATGGGCTTGGCCTCCTCGCGGATCGGCGCGGCCCGGGGCGCGGCAACCGGAGGCGATTGGACCGGCGGCGATTGGACCTGAACAGGGGACGTCGTTACGGGGGCCGGATAGGCTTCCCAGTCGAGCGCGGGATCCGGCCGCCGGCCCCCCGCCATCTTCCGGAAGGAGCCCTGCAGCAGCGAGTTCTGGATCTCGAGCGTGGTAATGGTGTCGATCAGCTTGGACAGCTCGCCCGACTGTTCGGCCACTTTTTCATTCAGCACGGCCGACAGCTTGCGCGTGTCGACGACATCCTTTTTAAGGGACACGGCGGCGCGGGCCACGCTCTGCATGTTGGAAACCGACGCCAGGAGATCCTCCTGGCTGCGGATCTTGTCGGACTCGATCCCGCTTTCCAGGCGGGCCAGGCGGGTCTTCAGGTACCACCCGCCCGAGCCCAGCAGCGCCGCCACCAGGGCGCTGAAGACGCAGACCAGGGCGATCAGCTGCCGGCGCGAGCGCCGGCGTTCCGCTTCAAGGAACTGACGGAACGCGTTGAGGACCGGCATGGACTCCTCGTCCGTATCCGCGCCGGCCCGGATAATGGAGCCGGAGCGGTCGGCAAAAAGCACAACCCCGCGCTCGCGGCGGGGGCGGCGCCGGGGGGCGGGATACTCCTCCGTCCCAACGGGCTCGCGCTCGTCATCTCGGCCCGGGTCAGCCCCCGCATTTTTGGGATCGTGAATACGGCTCATGATTTTTTCCAGGGCAGCCAGCTTTTGTTGCGGGGCGGATTTTCAACGGCGGGCGGGACCTGCTTCTTTTCCTGCCAGGCCTTCAACTCGGCCTGGGCCTGCGCTTCCAAGCCGGCCAGGCTGCCGGCCTTGCGGGGCGGAACGCGCACCGGGTCGGGGGCGGAACGGGGTTCCGCGGCGGGCCAGGGCTCCGAAACGGGCCGGCCTTCCGGAGCCGAACTCTCCACCGCGGCTTCCGTTACGGGCCCGGAGTCCCAGGCGGGGCGCGCCGCAGGGCGGGCGGTTTCCGCGAGGCGCGATTCGAGCAACCGGATCCGCTCGCGGCCGGCGGCCGCCTCGCGCGCGGCCTCCTCGCCGGCGCGGACCGCATGACCCAGCCGTTCGTCGATTTCCACCAGCCGCCGCCGGGCGCGGGCCTCCGACTCGGCTTGTTCCTTTTTCAGTGAAATCAGCGATCCGCGCAGCACGGCCAGCTCCCGGTCGGCCTGCGCGTTTTCCTCCGTCCGGGCCCGCACGCTGTCGAGCCGGTGGGTCAAATCGGCCTTCTCCCGCCGCAGGCCGCTGACTTCCTGGGTCAGCGCCCCGAGGGCTTCGCGTTGTTGAATCTCGGCTTCGGCCCGGGCAGCCATGGCGGCCTGATCCTCGGCGCGGGCCTTGCGTTCCTTTTCAAGCTGACCGCGCAGCAACGCCTGTTCCGCCTCCCCGGCCTTCAGCTGAGCCTTGGCGGCCTCCAGCTCGCCGCCGGCGCTGATCACGCGCGACTCGACCTGGGCCTGCTCGGACTCGCGCGCCTGCAGGGCGCGCTCGGCGCGGCCTTTGAGCAGGGCCAGTTCCGCCTCCGCCCGGCTGGCGGACACGGCGGATTCGGCGGCCCGGGTTTCCGCCTCCTGAAGCCGCGCATCCAGCTCCCGCTTCTGCCGCTGGGACTCCTCGCGGGACTTCAGCAGCTCCTGCTGAACGCCGGACTCGTCGGCCTTCAGCGAGGCCCGCAGGACGGATAGCTCCTCGCGCACGCGGGCTTCGGCGGCGGCCTGGACTTGGAGCCGCGCTTCCGTTTCGGCCTGACGCCGTTCATGGGACTGCTGGAGGGTTTCCGCCGCGAGGCGGGCCTGCTCCACGAGCGACCTCTTTTCGGTTTCCCGGGCCTCGCGCTCCTGGGCCAATCGGCCGGCCATGCGCTCAACATCGCGCTTGCAACCCTCGGTTACGGCCAGCAGCGCGGCCGACTTCTGCTCCAGTTCGGCCGCCCGACGGACCGCCTCGGCATTTTCACGGCGGGCGTTCTCCTCCAGCCGGGCGCGGGATTCCTGGTGGGCTTTGCGTTCGGCCTCCGTCTCGGCCCGGGCCTGGGCCAGCTCGGCCTCCAAACGGGTTATGCGCCCCTTCAATTCGTTCAGCGGGCGGGCCTGCTCCTCGAGACGGCGGGCGGCCAGTTCGATTTCCTGCCGTTTTTCCCGCTCCGCCTGAAGCCGGCGGCTTTCCTCCTGGAACCAGCGGTCGCGCTCCTCGAGCCGCTCCTGCAGCGTCTGGATCTGCTGGATGAGCTCGCCCTGCACTTCGCCGGTCTGGTCGATGGCGTCCACGAAGGCCTCGAGCAGCACCTGGTAGGCGCGGGCCTGTCCTCCGTTGGACTTGTGGGTCACCCGGGTTTCGGGGGGGACGGCCCCCTCGCGGACATAATCCAGCAACGCGAGCGGATGGAACGGCCCGTAGCGGTTGCCGTCGCCGGGCTCCACGAACCAATCCATTCCCAATTCGGGAATGGCCTCCACGGGGCGCCAGTCGGCGCGGTTCGACGAGACGCCGTAGCCGGCGGTGAAGCGGTTCTGCGCGGCCCAGGCGCGGAGCGTATCGAAGGAGACCGGGCCGTACTCCTGCCCGCCGGGGGCGCGAAGCAGCCATTGGTCGGTGCCGACTGCGGATGCCACGGTCATGCGGATTTCTCCCGGGGCCGCCAGTCCCCGCGTCCACGGGACTTCAGGAAGACGCGGTTGTGGGGAATGATGCGGATGCCCTTCCGGCCCGTGAAGGGTTCCAGTTCGGCGAACAGCGCGGCGTCGGGCAGGACCCGGAGGGTGTCGTCGCACTCGATGCGGACGGCGGATTCGCCGGGAAACAGAATATCGAGCACCACACCGGCGGGGCCCGGGTGGCGCTTCAGGGTGGCGAGCAGCTCCGCGAGCCGGGCCTCGTCCAGCGTGGGCAGGGAGAGCCGGAGGCGGATGGATTTCGCGAAGACCTTTGGCAATTCGGCGGCGGGATAGATCTCCTCGGCCACGAAGGAGTTCTTGTTGTTATCCCGTTTTTTCAGCGTGCCGCAGATCAGGTAGGGCTGATCGTTCATCAGCACCGCCTTGTAGGTCGTGTAGGCGCGCGGGTAGACGACCACCTCGATGCCGCCCTCGAAGGTCTCGAAGAGGATGATGGCCATGGCCTCTTTTTTCTTCGTGATCTTGACTTCCATGCGGGAAATAATGCCGGCCAGGCGGGTTTCGAAGCCTTCGTTCGCTTCGGCCATGCTGTTGGCCGTGGCCAGCTGGTAGGGTTTCAGCGTCAGCTCGTGCTCGCTGAGCGGGTGGCCCGTCATGTAGACGCCGAGCAGCTCTTTTTCACCCGCCAGGAGCAGGCCGGGATCCCACGGCGGGCATTCGGGCAGTTCCTCGGCGGCGGCGCCCCCGGGAGCGGCGGCGGGCAGCGCGTCGAAGAGATTGCCCTGGCCCGACTTGCGGTCGCGCTGCATCGCCTGGGCGCGGCCGAGCGCGTTGCTGAGCCCGTTGAAGAGCCGGGCGCGGTGGGCGCCCAGGGAGTCGAACGCGCCGCAGCGGATGAGGCTTTCCATGACCTTGCGGTTGACCGCCTGGCTGTCGACGCGGGAGCAGAAATCGGCGAGGCCCGTGTAGGGTCCGCTCTTTTTGCGCTCGGCCACGATGGATTCCACGGCGCTCTCGCCCACGTTCTTGATGCCGGCCATGCCGTAGCGGATGCCGTTCTCGCCCTCCGGCTGGAACCGCACGCCGCTGGCGTTGATGTCGGGCGGCAGGACCTTGAGCCCCATGTCCGAGGCCTCGTCGATGAAGACGGCCATTTTGTCGAAATCGCCGAATTCGCAGGAGATCAGCGCGCACATGAATTCGGCGCGGAAATTGGCTTTCAGATAGGCGGTCTGGAAGGCGACCACGCCGTAGCCGGCCGAATGGGCCTTGTTGAAGCCGTAGCCGGCAAACTGCTCCATGTTGTCGAAAATGCGGCCGGCCTGCTCGGCCGGGATCTTGTTCGTCGCCATGCAACCCGCCACGAAGGAGTCGCGTTGCTTGGCCATCTCCTCCTTCTTCTTCTTGCCCATGGCGCGGCGGAGCACGTCGGCGGCGCCGAGGGAATAGCCCGCCAGCACGTTGGCGGCCTTCTGTACCTGTTCCTGGTAAACCATGACGCCGAAGGTGTCGCGCAGGACCGGCTCCAGCAGCGGATGATCGTAGGTGACCTTGGCCTTGCCCGTCTTGCGGGCGATGTAGTCGGGCAGCATCTCCATGGGGCCGGGCCGGTAGAGGGCGATGACGGCGATCAGCTCCTCGATGTTGCCGATGCCGATCTCCCGGATCAGGTTCTGCATGCCCCCGGATTCCAGCTGGAAGATGCCGACTGTGGCGCCGCTGTTCAAAAGCTTGTAGGTGGCCGCGTCCTCCAGCGGCAGGTGGTCCACATCCACCGTCTGGCCCCGTCCGGCGTGGATCATCTCCACGGCCTCCTTGATCACGGTCAGGGTCTTGAGCCCCAGGAAGTCCATCTTGAGCAGGCCGATTTCGCCCACCGGCTCCATGGGGTACTGGGTCACCGGCTCGCCCTCCTTGTCCCGGCCGAGGGGCAGGATCTCGATGAGCGGTTTTTCGCCGATGACCACGCCGGCGGCGTGGACGCCGGGGTTGCGGTACAGGCCCTCGAGGACCATCGCGTAGGAGAGGATGCGCACGCAATCGGGATCGTTCTGGGAGGCGGTCTTGAACTCGGGATTCTCCTTGAGCGCCTTCTCGAGCGTCATCTTGGGATCCTCGGGCACCATCTTGGCGAGCTGGTCCACCTTCTGAAGCGGCACCTCCAGCACGCGGCCGATGTCGCGGATCGACGTCTTGGCGCCGAGCGAGCCGAAGGTGACGATCTGGGCGCAATGGTCGCGCCCGTATTTCCGCTTCACATACTCGATCACCTCGCCGCGGCGCGCCTGGCAGAAGTCGATGTCGAAATCGGGCGGGCTCACGCGTTCAGGATTCAGGAACCGCTCGAAGATGAGCTTGTAGCGCAGCGGGTCCACGGTGGTGATGCCCATGGCGTAGGCGATGAGGCTGCCGCAGCCGGAGCCGCGGCCGGGCCCCACGGGGATGCCGTGCTTCTTGGCGTAATCGACATAATCCCAGACCACGAGGAAGTAGTTGAGGAATCCGGTTTTTTCGATCACGGAGAGCTCGAATTCGAGCCGGTCCACGACCTCTTTCTCGAAGCCCGCCCGGGGATGGTCGGGATCCGCCACGTTATAGAGGGCCTTGATTCCGGCATGGCCCAGCCGCCGGATGTACTGGGCCTGGTTCAGCCCGTCGGGCGAGCGGTATTCGGGAAAGTGGAGCTTGCCGAATTCGATCTTCACATTGCACTGCTCGGCCACCTCGACGGTGCGGGGGCAGGCGTCGGGAAATTCGGAGGCCAGCCGGACCATCTCGTCCGCCGACTTGAGATAGAACTCGGGGGTCGGATAGCGCATGCGGTTGGCATCGCTCATGACGGTCTGGGTCTGGAGGCAGAGCAGCACCTCGTGGGCCTCGGCATGCTCGCGGCGGAGATAGTGCACGTCGTTGGTGGCCACGATCGGCAGGCCGGTCTTGCGGGCCAGCTCGCCGAGCGAGCGGTTGACCTTGCGCTGCTCGGGAATGCCATGGTCCATGAACTCCAGGTAGAAGCCCTTCGGCCCGAACAGTTCGGCATATTCCCCGGCGGCGCGCACGGCGCCGGGCATGTCATCGGCATTCAGGAAGCGGGAAACCTCCCCCTGCAGGCAGGCGCTCAGGCCGATGAGGCCTTTCGCGTGGCGGGCCAACACCTCTTTGTCGATGCGGGGCTTATAATAGTAGCCCTCGACGTGGGCGATCGTGTTCAGGCGGGCGAGGTTTTGGTAGCCCTCGTTGTCCCGCGCCAGGAGCACCAGGTGGAAATTGGGGTTGCCCTGCGACTCGGCCCGTTTTTCGCGACAGGTTTCGCGGGCCAGGTAGGCTTCGCACCCGATGATGGGGCGGACGCCCTGCTCGTTGCATTTTTTGTAGAAATCGATGGCGCCGGACATGACCCCATGGTCCGTCATGGCCACGGCCTTGGTGTCGGAAGCGGCGGCGGCGGAGACCAGGTCGCCAATGCGGCAGGCTCCGTCCAGCAGGCTGTACTGGGTATGCACATGAAGATGGACAAAGGGGGTCATAATAGGCTTTTTATCATAGCGCCAAGCGAAGGGGAAAGATAGTTTTTTCACCGCCGGAGCGCGAATGAAATGCTCGTGATTCACCAGGGAGCGAATGTGGAAAAGACCCGGCGGAGGGGGGCTTCATGAGCCGAATAAAGGATATAATCGCCTCAAGAGTTACAATTGGCAACAATCGGACTGGCCAAACTTCACGTTCAAACTGGAAGCGCTTGAAGGCCTGCTCTTGACGTTCAGAGAGAAAACCGGGCGCCTGGGCGGACTGCTGGATGCTATGCCGCAAAATGTGCAAAGCGAAACCATAATCGATCTGATGGTTTCGGAAGCCATCAAAACTTCCGAAATTGAGGGGGCGTATCTCAGCCGACCCGACGTGCTGTCGTCGATCCGGAATAACCTGGGCCTGAACAGGACAGCGGAGCCGATTGGCGATAAACGGGCGGAGGGAATCGCCGAGCTGATGCTCTGCGTTCGAAATAACTGGCAGAAACCCTTAAGTCGGGAGTCGCTGTTTTCATGGCACGTGATGCTGATGAAAGGATCCCGCAACGTTCGCTCCGGCGCATGGCGTAAGCATGATGAGGCCATGCGGGTTGTTTCCGGGACTGTCGGCAACGAAACCGTTCATTTTGAAGCCCCCCCTTCCGAAAAGGTGCCGGGTGAAATGAAACGCTTTATCACCTGGTTCAACAAGACAGCACCCGGTGGCACGTGCGAAATCCGGTGGGCTCCGGTGCGTGCGGCCATCGCCCATCTCTATTTTGAAACGATCCACCCGTTTGAAGACGGAAACGGCAGGATCGGACGGGGGCTTGCGGAAAAGGCCGTCTCTCAGGGCATCGGCCGGCCCGCGCTGCTGAGCCTTTCAAAATCCATCGAAACCGATCGGTCAAGTTATTATGCCGCGCTTAAGCAGGGCCAGCGTTCGAATGAAATCACCCCCTGGATCGTTTGGTTCACGGGCATGCTTCTCACGGCCCAAAACCAGGCGGAGGCCGCCCTTGAATTCACATTGAAAAAGACCCGCCTGTTCGATCGGGTGCAGAACCAACTCAACGAACGCCAGCTCAAGGCGCTCCGCCGCATGCTGAAGGATGGCCCTGACGGCTTTGAAGGCGGCATGAGCGCGGAGAAGTATAAGTCCATTACCGGGACAACAAAACCGACGGCCACGCGCGATCTCCGGGATCTGGTCGAAAAAGAAGTTTTTGTTTCAACTGGCGGCGGCCGCAGCGTCCGCTATCACGTCAAGCTGTGAGGGACCGGTGTTTGAGACACACTGCGATGCCGCTCACAGAGCGGCACTACATCCTGAGGGCTTTATCTGGAAGCCAACCACAACACATCCCGCTAGAACTCCGCTATGCGGCTCGGACGGCGCCTCGCCCTCCACGCTTCGCCCGCGGACAGGAACGTCACTCGCCCTTCAATTTCACATACAACGTGCTGCGGCTAATACCGAGCCGCCCGGCCGCCAGGCGCTTGTTGCCGCCACAGTCGCGCAACACGCTCTGAATATGCCCCTGCTCCATCCGCTCTAGGGAATGGCCTTCGGGCGCGCCAGACGGCCAGGCCGCCCGGGCCGCCACCTCGATGGGAAGGTCGTCCTCCGTGATGGCGCCCCCTTCGGCCAGCACCAGGCCGCGCTCCACAACATTGCGCAGCTCCCGGATGTTGCCGGGCCAATCATATTCCCGCAAACGCGCCATGGCCTCTTCGCTCACCGTGCAGACGCCCCGGGCCGTCTCGCGCGAAAGCTGCTCCACATAATGGCGCACCAGCTCGGGAATGTCCTCGCGCCGCTCACGCAACGACGGCAGCCGCAACGAAATGACATTCAACCGGTAAAAAAGATCCTCCCGGAAATGGCCCCCGCGGATCGCTTTCTCCAGATCGCGGTTCGTCGCCGCAATGATGCGCACGTTCACCCGCAGGGGCTTGGTCCCCCCCAGCCGCATAAACTCCCCCTCCTGCAGCACCCGCAATAGCTTGACCTGCATGGAAAGCGAAAGCTCGCCGATTTCGTCGAGAAAAATGGTGCCGCCGTCCGCCTCTTCAAACACGCCCTTCTTCAGCCCCACGGCCCCGGTGAAGGCGCCCTTCTCGTGCCCGAACAGCATGCTGCCCAGCAAATTTTCATCGATCGCGCTGCAGTGCACCGGAATAAAAGGCTTCTCCCGCCGCGGGCTCTCCTCCACGATCAGCCGGGCGAACAGCTCCTTGCCTGTTCCCGTTTCGCCCCGGATCAAAACCGTGGCATCGTGCTTCGCCGCCTTGCCGGCCTGGCGCATCACCTGGAGCAGCGCGGGCCCGCGCCCCACAATCACCGGAGCCCGCCGGGCATCCGCCGGACCCCGGCCCGGCTCGGCGGCGCGCTGGGCCATGACCTCCCGCAAGCCCAGGGCCGTGCCGACCGCCTCGGCCGCAACACGAAAAATGGCCAGCAGCGCGGAGGGAAACACGCCGCGCCCCTGCACGCACAGGCAGCCAATCACGCGGCCGCAGGTGGCAATGGGAAACACGGCGCCGTCGGCCAGCTCCTCCACCTCAATCCGCGCGCCCTTGGAGCGATAAACGGCGCGATTGGCCCGCACCTCCGCCGCCACCTCTTCCGTGGCGCACCAGGTCTTGATGGAGGCGTCCGCCCCCTCGTGCCAGATCCATTTCCACGCGCCCCCGGGCTCCACCATCAGCCCCACCCCGTTGCCCGTCACATGGCGAATGCCCGACAAATCGTTGATCGCCATGCGCACATAATCGTCCAGCGGCCGGGTCTGGATGCTGGAAAGGGCCTTGAGCATCTGCCAGGCATACACGCCCGGCCACGCGGTCGCCTCCGGGGCGATATCCGGCGCGACGATCGTTCGCCGGTCGAGATCCAGCCCCACACGCGATTCGGCCGCCACCGCTGAGGGCGCCGGCTCCTCGTCGACCACGTGAAAGACCATGGCCACATCGCCGAAGGCGATCACATCGCCGTCGTTCAACTGCCGCCGGGCCACGGCCACGCCGTTCACCCGCGTGCCGTTGCGGCTGTCCCGGTCGGTCAGCACCCAGGCGCCGTACTGGGTCTCAATGACCGCATGATCGCGCGACACGCTGGGGTCCGTCAGGGCAATATCATGGGAAAGCGCCCGCCCAACGCGCACCAGCGGCTTCAGCAGCGGCCACGGCCGCATATGCCCATCCGCCCTCTGCCTGACCAGCACCCCTGTCTTCATCCGGCACCCCTTACGGTCCCGCCGTCGCAATGGCCAGGACAATTCCCTTTCGCATCAGCATCACGGCAATGGCCGCCAGAAACAGGCTGGTCGGCTTGGATATCGCCTTCGTCCCCGTGCGCCCCAGCCGGCGCGTGATGGAATCGGCAAACAGAAACGTCAGCCCGACCAGCAGCATGCCGGTGGTGAGAACGGCCACAAACAACGGAATAAAACAGAGCCAGAATTCGTACATAGTGGTGAAACACTACCGCTTCCCGTCCCGATCTTCAAGCGAAAGCCGTCGGCGGATTCGACATGGTTGCGGTTATATGCCCGGTTGGGCTGGGTGCGGCGTTTCGGGCGTTCCCTGCCGCGCGCTTTTGCGCGCTGCCGGTTTCCGGCTGGAGGCTCGCGGGCACGAGCCCAGCTCCCCTCGCCGTCAACCGCCAGCATCGCAAAATCGCATCGCCAGCGTCCGTCTGATCGAAACGCCGCACCCTGTCCAACCGACCACAGCTAGCGCAACCGGGCCAGCGGAAGCTCCTCCGGCCGCTTCGGCAGGGGCGAATAGCCCAGCACATGGCCCAGGATGGCGCGGTCCTCCGCCGCCAGCCGTTCCGGCCGCGGCAGCCCTGTCTGGCGGCTTTCCCGCCAGGGCGTCTTTCCCAATTCGGAAACGGACCAGGCATAATCGCCAACCGTCCCCTTTTTAACTCCAGTCCGCAGGCGTTCCTCCATAGCCCGGGCAACCCCCGGCCCGGTCGCGCCCGCCACAATCAACAGCCGCCGGACAGCCCCCGCCGCCTCTTCCCTCACGCGCTCCACCGCCAGCGCATAGGCGGCCACCGGGTCCCGGACCGCGCGGCCCGTGCCGGGCTTGACCACGTCCGCGGAGGTTTTCTCGCGAATATCCCTCACCAGCCCGCCCAGGCAGGTGTCGGCCGCCCGCAGGGCCAGCAAGGCGTCTTCCACCCGGATCTGCGCGCCCGGCTGTCCCGCATAGCCGGCAATTTCGGCCAGCACGTCACGGCAGTCCTGGTCGTCGCCCGACGCCGCCAGCGCATGGGCAAGCCAGATTCCCGCTTCGGGCAGCGCGGGCAGTTTCCCCGGATCGGGCGGCGTGCGGCCGTCCCATTCCACCAGGGCGCTGTCGAACAGGCACTGATCGGCCGTTCCCGGATCCTCCGCCCGCGCCCGCTCCGCCACGCCGCGCAAAGCCTTGCCCAGCGCCTGAAAGGCCGCCGCCCCATTCAATCCGGGAACAGCCTGTTCCCACACGTGCGCCCGTTCATACCGCCAGCGCAACCCCGCCGGCATGGCCTCCCGCTCGGCCGCCAGCAGGAACGGCAGCTGCCCCTTCCAGGCGGGACTCGTCAGCCCCTGCTCATAGCGCTTCAACGTGAGCGATTGCAGCGGATCGTTCACCCGGAAAAGCCAGTCGCGCCAGGCGTCGATCGATTTTTCCTCCAGCCCCAATTCCGCCTCCACCGGTTCCCTCGCTGGTGCCGGGGGCGGGTCGGGAATAGGCGGCGCCGGAATATCCGGTGCTGCGGCCACAGGCCCGGCGGGCTCCGGCGGGACCGCCGGCCGGGAGGCAACGGGCGCAACCGGTACTGCAATTGGTTTGGGCGCGGCCGGGGCGGGCCGGATCACCACGCGCGGGGCCTCGGGCGCCGGAACAACCGGGGCCGGGGTCGGAAGTTCGGGTGGAACTTCAGCCGCCGGAGGATCGGGCCGAACCGCGGGCTCCTGAACCGGAGGCTCCACTTGCTCCCGCAGCGGCACCGGCTCCGACACGGCGGACGCGGCCGGTTTTTCCGCTTCCGGAAGGCCGGACCAGATGAGCGGGGCACCGGCGGCGGCCAGCAACGCCAGGCCCGCCGCCAGCCAAACCCGCCGCCGTCGCTTAGGTGGAGGCGGGGGCTCCAGCGCCACCGTCAAATCCGAGGTGGGCGGCGCGGCCGCGGATGCCCCCGCGGAAACGGGGCCTCCCGGGCCGGAAGCCGTCTGCTCCAGAAGCGCCTCCAGGTCCACCCGCATCGCCCGGGCGCCCGCCCCCTGCCAGCCCTTCGCCTGCTCTTCTTCCCGGCCACCGTACCTAATTTCGGGATTATACTGAAGGGCTCGGCCGATCACGGCCGCCCATTCGGGTTGCGCCTCAAACACCGGCAGCTCGAAGCCCTCAAACGCCGCCAGAAACGCCGATTCGCTCTCCGAGCGGGCGCACAGGCCCCGCAGGGCGGCCGCATCCTCGCGGGGCAGCCGCTTGAAGGCCGGGCGCCCGGTCAAAGCCTCGTACAGGCTGCAGCCCAGCGCGAACAGGTCCGCCTGCGGCGACCCGCGCGAGCCCGCGCCGGAGGCGAGTTCGGGGGCCATGTAATCGAGGGTTCCCGGCGGCATGCCGTTCATCGACAGCGTGCCTTCCTTCTCGCAGGCAATGCCAAGATCGAGGAGCTTGGCCTCGCCGGCCTTCCCGACCGGCGCATACAGGTTGGCGGGCTTGATGTCACGGTGGGCGATTCCCCGGCGGTGCAGGGCTTCAAGCCCCTCGAGGTAACGGATAAACAGGCGCGCGACTTCCGCCGGCGCAAGCCCGCCCGCTTCCCAGCCATCGGACAGCCGCCGGCGCAGATCCTCGCCGGGCAAATATTCCATGACCAGGCAGGGGGCCCCGTCGGGTCCGGGTTCCTCCACCAATTCATGCACCTTCACCAGGGCGGGATGCTCGAGGCTCTGCAACGCGTCCAACAGCCCCGCTTCCCGGCGGAAGCGCCATTCGTGCCGTCCCGCATGCAGCCGCTTGATCGCCACCGGGCCGCCGCCGCGCTCCGCCCGCCCGCGGAAAACATCGCAAAATCCGCCCGATGCCACGAACGCTTCCAGCGTGTAGACCTCGCGGCCTCCCGCCAACACCCGCGGCCGGATGCCGGCCAAGGCTTCGCGGGCAGCGTCAAAATGCGGGAAGCGGGCTTCGCGATTCACATGCAGGACTCGCGCCAGAAAGGGGCCCGCGCCCTCCCAGGCGTACGCAATGGGCCGGGGCAGGATGGCGCGCGGCGGCTGGGGCCCCGTCCAACGCCGGATGAACGCGATTTCCGGATGCTCCCCCAGCGGAGGGAACGGCAACTGCCCGGTCAGGATCTGGCTGGCCAGCACCCCGAAGCTGAACAGGTCCGACAGCGCATCTCCCCGGAAACCGTCGATCCGGGCAAATTCCGGGGCCATGTAGTCCAGCGTGCCGGTCAAGCCGCCCGCCCGGCCGGCTTCGGCCACCGACACCGTGCCGCCCGTCCGCCGGGCCAGGCCGAAATCGATGATTTTCACGGAGCCGTCGCGGCAGACAAATAGGTTGGACGGTTTCAGGTCGCGATGCGTCACGCCCTGGGATTCGGCAAAGGCCAGCGCATCCAGCGTCTGGTCCAGGAGCCGTTTCGCCTCCTCCCACGGAAGGCCGGAGGGGAATCCCTGCAAATGCCGGGCCAGGTCGCACCCCTCGAGGAGTTCCGTAACCAGGAACGGCGCTTCGTCCCACTCGCCCGGACGGGAGACAAAACAGGAGAAAAACCGGACAATATGCGGATGGGCCAGGGCCTGCAACGCCTTCATCTCGCGCGTGAGATCCGCGGACGGGTGGAGCTTTTTGAGCGCCACCGCCAGCCCTTTCCGCAACGGGGGCGGCCCATCGGCGAGGCAAACCGCCTTGAAGACCGTGCCGAGGGAGCCTTCGCCGATTTTGCCCTCGATTTGGAAATCGCCGATCCGCGCCTGCTCGGTTTCTGCCATGCCCCTCATCCCCTAGTGTGGGTCGTCCGGCTGCCGCTTCAAAACACGGCCGATCGCCTCCGACCGCATCAGCTCTAAAAAGGCGGCGAGGCCCGCCGGGTCCATCGTCTGCCGCCAGGGGCGAACCGCGTAGCCGGCGTCCCGGTAGCCGCCGGTGATGGCGTTGGCCTGCCGGATCGCCTCATCCACCTTCACCACGTCCGCCTCCCCGGCTGGCCCGATCCAATACTCCCGCTTGCGCCACATGCCGCCGATGGCGGGCAGCACGCCGTTCCACGTCCTGTCGCCCAGGTCGGCGGCCAGGCCGCCCGGCGTGAAGAGGTCCGCCCGCAGCGCATAAAGAAAAGGCGCGACCCCTTGTTCCTCATTAAAAAACTTCTCCATCCGGTCCAATTCCCGGCGCCAGGCCTCCCAGTCCGCCACAATTTCGTTTAATCCGGCGGGGTCGGGCCCGTCCCCCGCCCGATCCCAGCGCCAGAGGGCTTGCAGCGCTTCGGCCGACAGGCAGGACGCTTCGGCGCGCAGGCGGGCGCATTCGATCCCGGCGAACGTCCGCCATTGATCCTGCGCATTTTTCAGATAGCGGCCCCAGGCCTCGGCCCGTTCCCCGGGCTCCCCCGCGATCATCAGCGAGGGCGCCGGAAGCGGCTTGCCGGCCCAGCCCGACAACTGGGCAAAGGCGCGCAAGACGGCCTCATGGCGGTGATTGAGCCGGTCGGGCTCGGCCGCCACCTCGGCAAGCTCGGCCTGCCAGGCCGCCTCCACGGCAGCGGGGCCCGGCACGGCATTAGTATCCATATTGGGAACAACAGCCGCCTGCCTCAAAGACAGCGGCTGTTGCTCAACGGGGGCGGGCTCCGGAACGGAAGCCGGAACGGTTGGCGGGGGGTCGGAAGCGGGCAGGAACGCGAACCAGACGGCCACGACGCCCGCCAGGGCAATCGCCAACAGGCTGGCCAGGGGGCCCCAAACCCGGCGCGGGGGCGTGTCATGGGCGGGCGAAGGCATATCCCGAAGGGGAACCGGTTCGGCATCGGCCGTGACCGGGGTCTCCCCGTCGGGGGCCCCCTCGGCCCGGACCAGCACCACCGAAATATTGTCGTCCCCGCCTTGGTCAAGGGCCTCCTTGATCAACGCCTCGGCCTGGCCTTCCAGGTCTTGGGGGGCCCCCAGAATCGCGGCCATTTTATCCCGCGACACCATGTTGGGAAGGCCGTCGGAACAAAGCAGGAACAGATCGCCACGCTGGACGTCGAGTGTGGTGGTGTCCAATTCCACGCTCCGGCGCGCGCCCACGGAGCGGGTGATCACACTCCGAAACATGGGCGGCAAATGACCGCCTTCGCCCACCCCGGCCATGGCGGCCACGGAATGATCGCGGGTCATCTGCTCCAGCACGCCCTTGCGGAAACGGTACAGGCGGCTGTCGCCCGCGTGCAGGACGGCGGCGGCGGCGGGATCGTCCAAATCGAACAACAGCACCACCAGCGTGGTGCCCATGCCGGGATTGCCGTGCCGGGTCGCATATTGGCGGATCCAGAGGCTGGCGTCATTGACGGCGTCGCGGCAGCGGCGGAAGCGGGTCAAGAGGGGCACGCCCGCATCGCCGCACGATTCGCGCAGATGCTCGATGGCCGCGCGGGCGGCCACCTCCCCCTCGCGGGCGCCGCCCATGCCGTCGGCTATGGCGAAAAGCCCCGCCTCGGGGAGGCAGAGTATCACATCCTCATTGTTTTCGCGGACCCGGCCCTTGTCGGTCCGTTCCGCAAACTTAAACTGGCTGAAGGCGTCCCGCATGAATTTTCCATCCGTCCCGTTGGCAAGGGGGACAGCCTATCACAACGGCTAGCGGATGGGCAATTGCCAGTATGACGGAATCGCCGGAGCGCCGGGGCCCCCTTTTTTGGCGCGGGCCGGCGCGGGCGCGCCGGGTGCGGCCTGAACCGCCGCCCCGCCGGAACGGGCCTGGTCCGTCCGATCCGAGGCCGACAGATCCCGCGAGCCCGCCTCCTCGTGCAGGAACGCGGGGTCTTCGAAAATGCCCTCGCCCACCGGTAGGTCATCCGCGTTGAGGACCGCCAGCAGCGAGACCGGATCCAGCAATCCGCGGGGCAGGGCAACGGCTTCGGCCTCGACCTGCGCCTTGACCTGGCTCAATTCCCGAACCACCTGGTTGAACGTTTTGCTGTTTTTCCCGTTTGGATCGAGCGTATCGGCATTAATCTTGGACAGGTCCACGAACACCGTGCCGCCGTTGGAATCGGGCTTCACGAAGCCGGGCCCCACGATGACCACGTTGTCCTCGAAATAAATCTTTCCCGGCGGAAGCGTATCCGGGGGTTTGATCGTGCCGCCGTTTGGCGGCGGCGGAGGCGGCGGGCCCGCCATCGCCGCGCTCAGCGCCAGGCCGATCAGTCCCGCACCAACCCATTTACCCATGATTCGGTTCATGCTCTGGTCCCCCTCGAATTAAAATTGAATTGTCGCGCGCAGATGCAGGCGGCCGGAGTCGACGGTCGTTCCGGTTTCCTCCTCCACCTCTTCCTTGCCGCTCACCGGCACGCCGTAATCCAGGCGGAGTTGCGAGTAGGGCCCCATGGCCAGGCGAATTCCCGCACCCGCTCCGGCCAGCGTGATGGCGTCCCGGTCGTCCTCGCCCTCGGAAATGGCATGGCCCGCATCGGCAAACAGGACGCCCTGGGCGTGCAGGAACGAGCCCGCCAGCGGCGTGCGCAGCTCCAGCGTCGCATCCCCGCCCTGATCGCCCATGACCGCGCGCTCCGCAAAGCCGCGCACGGTTTCCATGCCGCCCAACGCCAGTTGCTCGGCGCCCAGAAGCGCCCCGTTGGCGGCCTGCAGCTCCGCCCGGCCGAAGAGCATCCAGAGATCCCCGGTCCGTTCGCGCGGGGCATTTCCGAGCGGCTGTAGCCGCGCCAGGCGCAAGCGCCCGACGACATAGGTGGCCTCCGCGCCCGGCTTGAATTCCTCGATGTCATCCTCGCTTCCCATGAGCCCCCCGGGACCGCAGACGATTTCGGCATCCAGAAAAGTCCGCCCGTTCCAGGCGTCCGTCCGCATGGGATTGACCTGCAGTCCGACGCTGACCGGCATCACGGAAACCGTGCGGGTGTCGCCATCATGGTCTAAATCATCCTGTTCGACGGAGAGCGTCTCCTCCTGGCCGCGCCAGGAGGCGCCCAGGCTGAACACCACTTCCCGCACCTCGTTGGCGGCCAGGCGCCAATCTTGGCGCAAACCGACAAACCAACCTTCGCCGCGGAAGGCGAAGACGTCCGCAACCTCCTGCGCTTCCACATCGGAATAACCGCCATAGAGCAGCGTGCCGCCCCCCCGGCCGATCCGGTTCGGCCGCAGATAGCTGGCCGCGGCCGAGCGACTGGAGCCCGATTCCTCCGAGACCGGCCCCAGCCAGACGGAGAGAATATCGTCGTGCCGGGTCAGGTTCAGGTACTGCACCAGGGCCGTGGCGCGCCATTCGCCGGTCGCTTCGGTGCCGGTGTTGTCCACCGTCAGGATGGCGTGCAGGGGCAGGGCTTCCGTCACCTCGGCCCGGATGTCCACATGGCGCCGGACAAGCCCGTCCTCCGTTTCCTTGCGCACCTTGAGTACGGGATCCAGAACGAGATCGGGATGCGTGTTGACGCCCAGCACGTGGCGGTAAAAATCGGATTCACGGAAGAACAGCCCCTCGCCCATGCCGGAAAGACGGTACCGCAGCTGCTCCTCGTCGAACCAGCGGCCCTCAAAGGGGGCGCCGCCCGGCCCCGAAATGGACAGCGTGCCGAACCGCCCGGCATCCACCTCGATCGGCACCACGCCGGCGGAATAATCGGCCGGCGGCGTGCGCACCGACGCCAGGAAGTAACCCCGTTCGCGCAGTTGGTCGCGAAGCTGGCGGGCCTTTTCCTGGACCTCTTCCGAAGAAAGGGTCCGCCCCGTCAATTCCGCCTTCCAGGGCTCCAGCAGGCCCTCCCGGGCCAGCACCGCCGCATCGCCCCCGACTTGCACCTCGCGGATCGGGAAGCCGGGCCCGGCGGCTTGCGCCCCCCCCGAACCGCCCAGAACCGCACACGCCGCCGCCAGCCACACGCACGCCCCTGCCCTCATACCCCTCCTTCGATGTGAGTCTGTCCGCACCCAAAGTCCGACCGGGAAAACCTTCCCCATTGTGGACGCAGAATTCTAAAGGATGTTCCTGTTTGTTCAATAAAAAAACATTGTCGCCATCAAACAAAACGTGGACGTTCGGGCCCGCGTGAAAGAAAAGGGGACTTTTGCCGCTCCTTTTGCTACTATTCCGCCAATTAAAGGAGAATCCGATGACATCCTGCCGCGCCGCGATCAAGGGATTGCGGCCGCCCGCCGGCAAAGCGCCCTCGGGCGCCTCCGTCAGCCCTATTAACCGCATGGGCCGCCATGAAGAAAGACGATAGCCAGAGCGTTGCCGCGCCGGATCCCTGGAGCCATTCGCACGAATTTGCCAAAGTCGATCCCTCCCACGAAAGCCGCACGCTGATCGTGGTCTGGCTCACCGCCGTCACCATGGTGGTGGAAGTGGCGGCCGGCACCTGCTCCGGCTCCATGGCCCTACTCGCGGACGGCTGGCACATGGGCACGCACGTCCTGGCGCTCGCCATCGCGGTCTTCGCCTACCGCTTTGCCCGCCGCCATGCCGTCAACACGCGCTTCACCTTCGGCACCGGCAAGGTCGGCGTGCTGGGCGGCTTTGCCAGCGCCACCACGCTGGGCATCGTGGCGCTTCTCATGGTCGCGGAATCCGTCCACCGTCTCCTGGAAGACGCCCCCATTCTCTTCGACCAGGCCATCCTCGTCGCCCTCATCGGTCTGGTGGTCAACGTGGCCAGCGCTTTCATCCTCGAAAGCGGCCACGGCCACCGGCACGGACCGGGGGACCCTCACCACCACAAACACGATCCGAACCTGCGGGCCGCCTACATCCATGTGCTGGCCGACGCCCTCACCTCCGTGCTGGCCATCTTCGCGCTCCTGGCCGGTAAATTTTTCGGCATGGTTTGGATGGATCCGGTCATGGGGATTATCGGGGCGCTCCTGATCGGCCGCTGGTCCTTCGGTCTGCTTCACGACACGGGCGCCATCCTTCTTGACGCCGCGATCGATGAAAAAGGTGTCGCCGCCGTCCGCCATGCGCTGGGCGGCGATTGCCGGCTCTCGGACCTGCATGTGTGGAAAGTGGGGCCCGATTCCGGCGCCGCCATCGTCTCGATTGTCACCGACGACCCGAAGCCCGCCGCCTTCTACAAAGAAAAACTGGCCGCCATCCCCGGCCTTCACCACATCACGGTGGAGGTCAACCCAGCCCGCCCATCGGGAAAAAAAACCTAGCCCCCGGGGCCCCCCTCACCGGGGCATATCGGGCCGTTCGAACCGCGAATCCTTGACCGCCCCGGCGGGCTTGGCCTCCTTGGGCGACCCCTCAGGCGCCGCGTCCCGCCGCTTCAGCACGATCTCAACAAGAGGCGACCAGGGCTCCCAGCGACCCAAAACGGCGTTGGTGAAAACATACTCCTGGCCTTTGTCCCAATGGTAGCCCGCCAAGGGCAGCGCCATGAAGCCGCAATTGCCGGTGGGCGTCTTGAGCGACAGGCGAACCAGGCCGTTGCTGTCCGTCCGGCCCACCACCGTTTCGTACTCGCCGCGCCCGACGCCTTCGCTGGCCGGCACCCAGGTATTGTAGGTGCTGAACGCCACCTGGGCGCTGGGCACGGGCGTTCCGGCGTCGTCGGTCACCCGGATCCGCACCTGGGCCAGACTGTCCGCCGCTTCCTGCGCCAGGGAGCCCGTCAGCGCCCCGAAAAACATGACAACCATCCATTTGCACTTCATCCCCTCACACTACGGCAAGCCGCCTCCCCCTGTCAACCCGGGCGTGCGACGGGCTTCCAACGAATAACTTGCGCAAGCGTTTTGCGATTTCCTATACTCATAGGCTATGAAATCAACTCGAAAAGGTTTTATCGACGTTCAAAACAACGGGTGGATGGGCATCGACTTCACCTGCGCCGGACTCACCCTCGAACAGGTCCGGAACACCACCCTGGACCTCATCGCCCGCGGCACCCTCGCCTACTGCCCCACCGTCATCACCGGCGATCCGGCGGTTTACAAAAACAACCTCCGCGTGCTGGCCGAGGCCATGAAAGATCCCCTCGTCGGGCCCCATATCCTCGGCATCCACCTCGAGGGCCCCTTCATTTCCACCGAACCGGGCGCGGTTGGCGCCCATTCAAAAAAGTTCGTCCAGACGCCGAATGTCCAGGCCTTCCGGCAATACCAGGAATGGGCGGGCGGAGGCATCCGCATCCTCACCCTGGCGCCCGAACTGCCGGGCGCGGAGGAGCTGATCCGCTACGCGGCGGGCTCCGGCGTCGTGGTCTCCATAGGCCATCACCTGGCCTCCGACGAGGAAATGACCCGCGCCGTCCAGGCCGGCGCCTCCCTGTGCACCCACGTCGGCAACGGCTGTCCCAACCTGATGCACCGGCACGACAACCCGCTCTGGTGGCAACTGTCCTGCGACGAGGCGAGCGGACTCTTCATTACCGACGGGCACCACCTGCCCGACGACCTGATCAAAGTCGCGCTCCGGGCCAAGACGCCCGATGGATTCATTGTCACCAGCGACGCCTCCTGCCTCGCCGGAATGCCGCCCGGCCGCTACACCATCTTCAACGGGCTTCCTGTGGTGGTCGGCGAAAACGGCAAAATCTATTCGGAAACAAGCCAGAGCCTCGCCGGCTCCCACTCCACCCTTTTGGAGTGCATGAACCACCTGGCGGGCCTCCATCTGCTCGACGAAAAGGGGCTGTGGCAGGTCGGGTTCGACAACCCCGCGCGCCTGCTGAAGCTCAACCCGACCGACCTTTCCAAACTCAAAGGACCGGACGTGCGTTATGAAGACGGCCGTTTCATTGTTCACTGAGGAAGCCCCCTGCTGACCGGAAATGCCTTTCACCGCTGAGGATTTTATATGTCCGCGCATGCCCGTTTCCACCTGCACACGCTCGGCGAACTCACCGCCGAGCTGACCCGCCGGGGCCTTCAACCGCCGCTTTCCGCCAATCTGTCGATTCTGGGGACAGCCCTCCCCATCGGGTCCCGATCCGCCCCCAACCGCTTCGCCGTGCAGCCCATGGAGGGGTTCGACGCGGCCGACGACAACGGCCCCGGGCCGCTCTCCTTCCGCCGCTACGCGCGCCACCGCGAACCGGCCGAAGCCACCCGCCGGACCGCGCGCGAGGGATTCGACCCGGCGATCTCCGGCGTTCGCGACGAAGCCGCCGCTGAGGCCCTGCGCACGCCGCGCGATCTGGGCGCGCGGGGCCTCTACCGCCAGGGCGATGTTTTCAACTCCGCCGCCCGGGCGGCCGATCCCCTCGTCCGACGCCGGGGGCGAAACCGCTTGGTCCCCTTTCCGAGACGGAACCGTTTTTGACTAAACCATGCCCCTGACCATCGCCCATCCTGTTGCCGTGCTGCCGTTCAAAAAGATCGGGCTGCCGCTCGCCGCGCTGATCGCCGGAAGCATGGCGCCCGACCTGGAACATTTCCTCTATCTCGCCCCGCGAAGCGATTTCAGCCACACGCTGCCCGGCCTTTTCCTTTTCAGCCTGCCCGCGGGCGCCGTGCTCCTGTGGTTCTTCTGCCGGCTCTGGCTGCCGGCCGCACAGTCGTTCTGTTCCTTGCCGGCGAACGGGCTTTTCGTGCCGCCGCGCCATTTTTTACGGATCGGGCTGGGCATTCTTTTGGGTTCCGTGACGCACATCATATGGGACGCCTTCACCCATGAGTACGGCTTTGCCGTGCTGCGCCTCCCCGCCCTGAGCGCCACGGTCTGGGACGGCCACTGGTACGCCCTCCCGGTTTTCAAAATCCTCCAGCATGGCAGCGGCCTTCTGGGCTTGGGCATCCTGGGACTTCTCGCCCTGCGCCACCGGCGGCAGTGGCCGGTCCTCCCGCGCCGGACGCTCGTCGTCCTGGCGGCGGCCCTTTTCCTGGCCGCCCTGCTGGCCCTGGCCAGTGTTCTGATCCAGCGGGGGCTCCCCACCGCCATCCGGGGGCTGGGCAAATATTTGGGGGCCACCATTGTCCGGTTCGCCTTTATCACGCTTGCGGGCGCCACCCTGCTTGGCCTGACGCGGCATTTCAGAATTGATCGCACGCCCGATAAACCGTAACCTCATGGAAATAGGATTTCACATGCACGCTGTCGCGAACATAAAACATACGCCAGAGGACAAGCCCGCCCTTGGATAATCCCGCCCCCATCCGGACCCAGCCCAAAAATCCGCTCCACGGCATCACGCTTGAAAGGATGCTGACCGAACTGGTCGACCAGCTGGGCTGGGAGGAAGTGGCCGCCCGCGTGCGGCTCAAATGCTTCACCATCGATCCGAGCATCAAGTCCAGCCTGACCTTCCTGAGAAAAACCCCGTGGGCCCGGAAAAAGGTGGAGACCCTTTTCCTGCAATGCCGCGCCGAAACGGAAGCCGCCAACCGCTACCACCGGGCGTCCACCAAATGGCTGGCGGCCTGCACCTGCGGCCTTGGCGTCCGCTGGTCCGCTCCAACGCCCGAAGCGGTGGACTCTTTCCGCCTCGATGCTTTCCTCGACGGCGTCGCGCGAAGCGGCGCGGACTACGTCCTGTTCCCGCTCACGCAAGTCCGCCAGGTGCTCCCCTGCCCCTGTGCCGCGCTGGATGCCATCCTGCCCGGCCGCACGGCCCGGCGCGACCTGCTGGGGGAACTGGGCCGCGGCCTGGCCGATCTGGGCAAGCCCCTGGTTGTCCGTTACCATTATTGCTGCAACCAGGCCGACCCGTCCTGGGAACAAGCCGCGGGTTATCACGATCCCGACAAGACCCGGCTGGTCAACAACCTGTGCGCCCTCGTGCAGGAGCTGGGCGAACGCTATGGGAGCATGATCCGGGCCTGGTGGTTTGACGGCGCCGATGCGCTTGATCCCGCCGGCCCGCACAACGCCGTGTCGACCGACATGGCCGGTTTTCAATTCCCGTGGGACCGTTTTACCGCCGCCGCGAAAGCCGGCTACGGGGAGCGGCTGGTGGCGTACCATGCCGGCCTGGCCGAGACCTCCTTATACACGCATCACCAGGACTATTGGGCGGGCGAGCTGCCGGACCTGAGCGCTCCGCCGACGGGGCGCTTCCTGCCGGACGGGGGGCTGCAGTGGCACGGCTGGGTGGACCTGGGCGACCCGCCGCGCTTCTCCGACGGGGATCTTTTGAATTACGCGCGCCTCTGCCGCCAAAATCAGGCGCCTGTCACGTTCGGCGCCAACATCTCCCCGGATGGAGCGCTCGCCGAAGCGCCCGTCGATCAGCTGGCGCGTCTGAATGCCGCGCTGGCCGACGGGGCGGCAGCCGGCGCCTGATCCGGGCCGCGAACGGCTTTACTTACCGCCATTCATGCCGCGGATATTTCCGCTGGAGTTCCTGCTTGATCTTGGGATACGCATCGCGCCAGAAGCCTCGCAAATCCTGGGTGATCTGCACGGGCCGATGGCTGGGCGCGAGAATCTGCACCTGCAGCGGCGCGCGGCCCATGGCGATCGTGGGCGTCGTGTTCACCCCGTAAAGCTCCTGGATGCGCATGGCAATATGCGGCGGGGCACCAGCGGCGTAAACCACTTTCGCCCGCTTCCCGTTCGCCAGCTCGATCCGCTCGGGGGCATGGCGCTCCACCAGCGCGCGCTGAGCGCCGGAGAGCCAGTCGCGCACCACCGGCAGGGCGGGCTTGTCCTTGATCTCCTTGTAGGAGGCCGAACCCAGGCACAACTGTCGGATCAAGAACTCCCGTTCGGCCGCGCCGAACGGGGGAAGATCAAAATCGGGACAAACACGGGCCAGAAAATCGACCCGCAGGATCCATTGTTCCACGGCATGGTCCCAGCCCTGCAGCACCAGGCGCCCCTTGACCGCCTCCTCCGCGAGCACGGCGGCGGCCTCCTCCGCGGGCGGCCGGTCGAGGCGCCGGCTCTCCAGCACCAGGTCGTGGTACCGCCATTCCTCCTCCGCCGTCACGCGCTTGGCCGCCGCATCCCAGGCGACGCGGACCTGCCGGGTGAAATGGCGCGGAAAGAGGGCCTCGAGCCACTCCTGGCGGATCGCCACCGCCAGGCTGAGGCGCACCTCGATCTCGCCGCGGCCGGCCTCGATCTCGCGGATCTCCGCGGCCACGAGCAGGGGCGAGCCGCGCACGGCGCTCTCGCGCGCCAGCATCCCGCGCCGCCCGTGCACGATCTGGCAGCGCAGGGTTCCGCCGTCAAACCGCTTCGCCACATGGTCGGGAAAGGCCGTCAGCACGCAGCGCGCCACAGCCTCGGGATCCGCTTCGGCATCGGCGATGCGCAGTCCCGCCCGGCGGGCGAGCCTCAAAAACAGGTCCGCCGTGGCGCCCGCCTGCCGGGCGGCCTGGGCGTGAATGCCGAGGCGGCGACAGGCCTCCAACGCGTAGCCGGCATCCTGGGCGTGCCGCCAGGCCCGGATCATGAGGGCAAAATCAGAGTCCGACTCCTCGCCCAGCGAACGATCGCGCCGCTCCTCGGTGTCGGCGTCGGTGCGCCGGACCAGCAGGTGACGCCCCTCGGTCAGCGCCGCAATCCAGGCCGCCTCGCGCACGCAGCCGAACTGCTCCGCCGCCAGCAGCATGCGGGAATAGCGCGGATGCATCGGAAAGGCCGCCATGCGCCGGCCCAGTTCCGTAATCCCGCCCGCCGGTCCCTCGATCGCCCCCGCGTCGTCGAGCAAGGTCTGGGCGCGCGTCAGCGCCTTTTCCTCGGGCGGATCGATCCAGGGGAAGTCGCGCAGCTCCCCCACGCCCGCCGCCTTCAGCAGCAGCACGGCTTCGGAAAGGTCGACCCGCCTCACTTCGGGAAGCTCCGCCGCGGGCCGGCCCGCCTGCTCCCGCTCGGTCCACAGCCGCATGCAGACGCCGGGGGCGGTGCGGCCCGCGCGGCCGGCGCGCTGGTCCGAAGAGGCGCGGCTGATCGATTCCACCAGAAGCGTGTTAATGCCCCGCCACGGATCGTAGCGCGGCACGCGGGCCAGGCCGCTGTCGATCACCATCCGCACGCCGTCGATGGTGAGGGACGTTTCCGCCACATTGGTGGCCACCACGATCTTGCGGCGTTCGCTTCGCGCCACGGCCGCGTCCTGGGCGTCGGCGGACAATTCGCCGTGCAGAGGCAGCAGGGCGAACCCGCGCGTGCAGGAGCGGGCCTGGAGTGCCTGGAGGGTCCGCCCGATTTCATAAGCGCCGGGCATGAACACCAGCGCATCGCCGGGCACGCCCTCGCCAACCAGCGACTCCAGGGCGTCGGCCGCCGCCTCCCAGGGGGGGGTGCGCCGGGGATCGGGGGCCCGGTCGAGGTAACGAATATCGACCGGATAGAGCCGGCCGCGGGCGGTCAATACGGGACAGTCCCCCAGGCGCGCCTTCAGCGGAGCAATCTCCAGGGTGGCGGACATCACGCCCAGCAGCAGATCGGGCCGGGTCGTTTCCTGGAGGCGCAGCACCATGCCCAGCGTGACATCGCCATACAGGTGCCGCTCGTGAAATTCATCGAAGAGAACCGCGCTGACTCCCTTCAGCAAGGGGTCGGCCAGGATGCGGCGCAGGAGAATGCCCTCGGTGACGTAGACGATCCGCGTCTCCGCGGAGGTCACATCGTCAAACCGGATCCGGTAGCCCACTTCGCCGCCGAGCCGCCCATCGCGCTCGCGCGCCACGCGCGCGGCGAGAAGCCGCGCGGCCAGGCGCCGGGGTTGAAGAATAACCACTTCGCCGTGGTCGGCCAGGCCCCGGTCCACCAGCATCTGGGGCACCTGCGTGGATTTTCCGGAACCCGTGGGGGCGGTCAGAATGAAGCGCCTTGAGCGGCCGGCCTCCCGGACAAGCTCGCTCTCCAGTTCGAAGATGGGCAGTTCGCGGCTCATTCCAGAACCGCGCGCTCCCGCCATTGCGCCAGCGTGGCGGGCCCCACGCCCTTCAACCGGTCGAGCGCCTCCCAGGATTTCCACGGCCGCCCGTCCCGGATGCGCCGGGCGGTCGCTTCGCCCACGCCCGGAAGATCCATCAACTGCTCCAACGCGGCGCTGTTCAGGTTGATTCGCGGCTGTCCCGCCGAATCGGCGGCCTTGAGCGTTTCGCGAATGGTATCCAGCTCCTGGTCCTCCCGCCGGCGCTCCGCCCGGAGCGCGACGATCTGATCCGGATCCGACTCCGCCCAGACCCCCCGGCGCTTCAGCATGGCGGCGGCCTCGAGGTCCCCCATCCAGGCCTTATACTCGTTCTGGGCCTGGCCGGAGGGCGTTTCGCGACCCATGCCGTAGGCCCTGGCGAGGCCGGCCCGGACCAGCAGTTCGGCCAGATCCTGCCCGTCCGCCGTGCGGATGAAGGCGTAGTAACGCTTGTCCTGGCTGCGCCCCAAAGCATTCACAAAGGCCGTATGGAATACGAACGGCCGGGCGAGCGCCTGCCGGCTGAAGGCGGAGGCCTGGCGGCCGAAATCGATCACCCGGGCTTCGCCGGGGAGGCCGAAGTAGCGGCGCTGCTCGCGCACGCGCTTGAAATCGGACTCCTGCGTGGCGCGCGATTCGGGACAGTCCGCATAATACAAACGAAGATGGTGGCGCACGCCGCCCGCCGTCACCAGGAAGCTGTCGCCGTCATTGGCCGGGTGATCGGCCACCAGCGTGGCGTTGGAAAAGACCTGAAGGACCAGGGGAGAGGCCGCCGGAACAGGGACAGCCGCGAAGGCCGCCATCAGAAATAGGCCGGCCATCCGGAACCGCAACGCCGCTTTCATGCATCCTCCGGATCAGAACGCCCAATACCGGGCAATCCAGGTCTTCACGAGCGGATAGGCGAAAAGGTAAAAGAGCCAGTTGCCGGCCAGGGCGTACAGGGAGGCGAACACATCGTCGATGACGATCCCATAGCCGCCCGAAAGCGACTGCAACCCCCTCGCGGGCCAAGGCTTGAGGATGTCAAAAAGCCGGGCGAAGCAGAAGGCAACGACCAGAAGCAGGGGTTCCTCTTGCAGCGGCAACCCGATCACACAGAGCGGAAAGGTCAGGTATTCGTCGGCCACGATCCGGCCATCGTCCTTGCGCCTGAACCATTTTTCGGCGTAATCGCAAAAGGGAACAGCCAGGGTGGCCAGGGCCAGGGCGGCCGCGATCTGCCAGTTCACGGTCAGGCCCGCCAAAGCCCACGCCAGCGGCAAGCCCGGCAGGGAGCCCGCCGTACCGGAGGCGAAACGGCTCAAGCCGAGGCCGAACCCCGTGGCAACCCCGAGAGTGATCTTCGCGCCCGGATATGTATCATCCCACCTGCTCATGCGTCCTCCTTCGCGGATCAGCCCACTTCCTTGACCACGTGCTTCCGGGAGCCGACGCCGTGCGCCTCCAGGGCCTTGACCTGCAGCCAGGGATCCTTGCCGTGAATCCGCTCAAAAAGATGCGAGCCCTTGCTCATTTTCCGCTTGCCGATGATGGAGCCGGGAATCAGGTTCTCCGTCTTGATGGCGTTCAGGCAGGCCGTTTCCAGCGCCACCATGTCCGTGGACCCCATGATCCCGATGTCCGGCACCAGGCTGGGCGTGGTGATGCCCCAGCAATCGCAGAACATAGTGATCTGAGTGAGCACGTTGATGTGCAGCACGCGGCCCGGCTTGAAGGAATCCAGCACCGTTTTCGTGGTCAACGCCATGCCTTCCTGGAAATAGCGGAACCCGCTTTCCTCGCGCATGACGAGCGCCTTCGTGGGACAGGCGGCCACGCAGTGGCGGCAGAAGCGGCAATTGTGGAAAAAGATATCGAGGGATTTCTTCTTCTTGTCGAGCGTGATGGCGTCGCTGTCGCACGCCTTCACGCAACGGCCGCAAAATAGGCAGGCGTTCTTGTCCCAATCGATCCCGCCCTCGAGGGCGTGAATCTTGACGCGCGTTTTCGCATCGACACAGCCCATGGCAATGTTCTTGCAGGCGCCGCCGTAACCGCAGGCGCCATGGCCCTTGACGTGGGAGAGGTTGATCAGGCAGGGGGCATCCCAGATCGTGCCGTAAATGCGGAGCTTGTCGAGCTGGCGGAAACCGACCTCGCGCTCCACCACGTATGCGTCATACGGGCCGCCGGCCGCGACGATGGGGCATCCGAGGGTTTCGGCCGTATAGCCGCGGTCCGCCGCGGCGGCGACGGTGCCGAAGCCGGCTTCCACCACGAACGGTTTGCCGCCGGCGGCCTTGACGGCATTGACCACCATGCGCACCAGCAAAGGATGAATGGTGGAATAGCCCAGGTTTCCACCCAGGTGCATCTTGATGGGCACGGCCTGGCCCTGGCTGAGCTCCTTGAGATCGAATTGCGCCAGCATCCGCTGAAGCTTCGCGGGCAGGGTTGCCGAGCCTTCGGGGCGGGCAACGCCGACGGATGCAAAATATACGGTCGATGGCTTTTTCATCTCTGATCCCCCCGGAAGTCCGGTTCAAAATGTGTCACGAATTCTGAAAACGTGTCGAACGCCAAATCCGGTTTTTCCGGGTCCGAACGGCCCATGCCGTAGCGCATCAGGACCGAGCGGATCCCGGCGCGGCGCGCCGATTCCAAGTCCGTCCGGTTATCCCCCACCATCCAGCTGTCCGGTCGGCCGAATCCCAGTCCGGTCATGGCGGCTTCCAGCATGGCGGGATGCGGTTTGAGCTCCGGCACGCTGCCGCCCCCATAGACTGCATCGAAAAGGTGACGCATCTTCAGATCGGCCAGCAACGTTTCGGTGACATCCACCGGCTTGTTGGTGGCTACGGCCAGAACATGTCCGCGGACGCGCAGATGGGCCAGGCCTTCCCTGACCCCATCGTAGGACCGTGTTTGATCGCACAGATGGGCCAGATAATAGGCCTTCTGGAAATTCACGGCCCGTTCGATATCCGCGTCAGGACAGTCTTGGAGCGCACGAACCATGAGCATGCGGATGCCATCGCCCACGTAACCGGTCACGGTAGTCGCGGATATCGGACCGAGCCCAAACGCGGCCCGGGTCAGGTTGACAGCTGTCGCCAAATCGGCGGCGGAGTCAACCAGCGTGCCGTCCAGATCGAAGATAAACAACCGTCGCGGCACGCCTTATTTCGCCGCTGGCGGGACGGCCTCGACGGCCGGAGCCGGAGCCGCCGGGGCTTCCGGAGCCGCCGGGGCTTCCGGAGCCGCCGGGGCTTCCGGGGCCGCCGGGGCTTCCGGGGCCGCCGGGGCTTCCGGGGCTTCCGGGGCTTCCGGGGCCGGTTCAACGGCCGGAGCCTGAACTTCTTCTTCCTGCTCTTCGCCCTCTTCACCCTCGTCGCCCTCGTCGCCCTGCATGGAGGCAGCTTGACGGGCTTCGTCAGCCAGCTTCTGGGCCTGGATTTCTTCATCCAGCTCAGGGTCGATGGTCACCTTGGCATTGGCGCGCAGGCTGTCGATGAACGGCGGGATGATCGTGCGGCTCTTCATCATTTTGAGGTAGTCGAGAATCTGCTCCTTGACGTCCTCGAGGGAGCGCGTGGACCCGGCGTCCTTCTCGATCACCTGGACGAGGTGATAGCCAAACTGGGTCTCGACAATCGGGCCCACCACATTCGTGGCCTGCGTGAAAGCGGCTTCCTCGAACGCGGGCACCATCTGGCCGCGGCCGAACTTGGGCAGCGAGCCGCCCTCTTTGGCGGAAGGGCAGTCGGAATTTTCCTTGGCGAGGGTCGCGAAATCGGCGCCGGCTTCGATCTTCTTCTTCAGATCCTCGATCTTGCCCTTCTTGGCAGCCTTCGCGGCCTCATCGTCCTTTTCATCCACCTTGATGAGGATGTGGCGGGCGGTCACCTGCTCGGGCACTTCGAAGGCGGATTTCTGTTTGGCGTAGAAATCGGCGACTTCCTTGTCCGCAATCGGACCGGCCTTATCCATCTCCACATCGAACAACTTCTTGATGCGAAGATCCTTTTTCAAACGGTCACGGAAGGTCTCGGGGGTCATGCCCTCCTTTTCGAGCACCTTCTCCAAGTTCATATCCGCGGGGAGACGCTTGGTGATATCGGCGATGGCCTTTTCGATATCGGCCTCATTGACCGTGATGTTGCGCTTGGTGGCTTCGTTTTCCAGCAGCGTGGTGATGATGAACGACTGGGCGGCCTGGACGCGCATTTGGTTGCGGTAGGTCTCGGACTGCTCCGGGGGGACCATGGCGGCCACCTGCTCGTACTGTTCGGCGGCCTGCTTGGTCAGCTCTCCTTCGGTGATCTTCTTGTCATCGATTTGGATCATGACCTTGGCGGGATCGACAGCGGCACTGGCCTTGACTTCGGGAGCGGCGGCGGGCTTGGCCGCCTCTTCGGTCTTGGTCGTCTCACTCTGGCGGTTGCAACCCGCCGTCAGCAAACCGGCGCAAATCAGCGAAAAACCGACCTGGCGAAACAACGATTTATCCTTGTACATGCGATCTCCTTCTCGGCACTTTGGCTTTATTCCGGAACCGCTCATTGAGCGGAAGCTACCGGGCGCTACACGCGCTATGAGAATATTTATAGAGTAAAGGGCCGTTTCGTTCCAGCTTAAAATGCTTACGCCTGGAGATGCCGGGTATAGATGACCAGCGCGTCGCCGGGAGCGTAATAATCGCGAAGGACCGCCGACTCCTCATAGCCGCACTTGAGGTAAAAGCCCCGGGTGGGCAGATAATCCGATTTTCCGGAGGTCTCCAGAACACTGATCCGGCCGCCCCGCTCCATAATGCACGACTCGGCATGCTGCAAAAGGGCCTTCCCGAGGCTTCTTTTTTGATAATCCGGATCCACCGCGATCCAATAAACATCCCAGGTTCCCACCGTGCAGGGCGTGGGCCCGCAGCAAACCCAGCCGGTGACGCGGCCGTCCGCTTCGATCACAAAGGACTGATAATGTCCGCCCGGGCCGTCCCGCAGGGAGTCGTCCAGCACCTCGCGGGCTATTTCGATTTCATCGGGCCGGAAAAAGCCGGTTTCCCGTATAATCTCCATCACCCGATCCCGGTCGGCCTGTTCGCTGCGTCGGATCGGATACCCGTGCGCCGGAACCGCGCTCGTCCCGGCGGGGGCCGATTCTTCCGGCCCCAGCCGGATCAAGGCGTTGTTCAAAAGGATTTCCACAAAATCGCAATACGCCACCCCGCCCGCCTTCAATGCCATGGCAAACCCAGCATCCGGCGAGACATCGGGATTGGGGTTGACCTCGATCACAGTCAGCTCCCCCGCCTCGTCCATCCGCAGGTCCACGCGCGCGTAATCGCGGCAACCGAGCGCCTGCCAGGCCGCGCGGGCGCATTCGCACAGGCGTTCGGCCTGTTCCGCGGTCACCTCGGCCGGCAGCACACGGGTCGTATTCGTGAATTCAAACGAATCGGGGCGCCACTTGGCCTCATAGCCCACAATGCGCGGACGATCCGGCCCGAACCCCTTGAAAGCGATTTCGGCCACGGGCATGCAGCGCAGCTCATCCGCGACCTGGAGAAGGGATACGTTAAATTCGCGGGTGCCGCAGAACGTCTCCACGAGGGCGGGCTGGCCGAATTGATCGTGCACGCGGCGCACGGCGGCGGTTAATTCCGGCCCCGGCCAGGCCACCACCGAACGGGCGTCGATGCCCTCGCTGCCGTCGGAGCGGAGGGGCTTGACGATGTAGGTGCCGGCGGGAAAAGAGGCTTCGGACAGGACCCGGCCGGGAGCGACCACTCCGCCGGCCGGCACGGGTACGCCGGCGGCCACCAGAACGGCCTTGGCCACGTTTTTGTCCAGCGCAAGTTCCAGCGCGCCCAGGTCGTTGCCGGTGACGCTGCGGCCGAAGGCGCGGCACACACCCGGCACCAGGTTGGCATCCTCCGGCCGGTTTGGAAAGCCTTCGACAAGGTTGATGACCACCCGGGCGGGGCAGCTGATCAGCAGGGCCGGCAAATCGGTGAGCGCTTGGAGGCCGGCCTTGACGAACGGAACGTGTAGATGCTCCAGAGCCGCTTCGACAGCGGCCACTTCGTACAAAATGCCACGTTCGCTTTCCGCGTCGGATTGCGGGGCGTTGTAGAGCAGCAGGACCGATTCTTTGAATCGTTTCATGAACCCGGCTTACACATCGGACAGGGGCTTCCGAAGTTGCATCCGCGCCCGCCGGGTCGTCCTCTCGCTGCCGGCCGGCACGAGCGCCGAGACGCGGCCGTTGCTGACCTGCCACACGCCCCGGGCGGCGCCGCAATCTGAAACCGGGGCGGCTTCGGCCGCGGCGCGATACTGGGGCTCGGGGTAACTCATCATCATGCCCTCGAAGTTCCGCAACACCGTGTGCGTGGGGCTCATGGAGACGATGTAGTTGGGGAGCAACGGAACCTTGCCGCCGCCGTGGGGGGTGTCGACCACAAAGGTCGGAATGGCCAACCCGCTCACGCGGCCGCGCAGGTATTCCATGATTTCCAGGCCCTTGGTCAGCGGCGTGCGGAAATGCTCCACCCCGCGCACCAGGTCGCACTGGAAGAGATAGTAGGGTTTCACGCGCGCGCGCAACAGGCCGCGGCAGAGCTGGGCCATGACCTCGGGATCGTCGTTCACCCCGCGCAACAGCACGGTCTGGTTGCCCATTGGAATGCCGGCGTCCACCAGCGCGCCGCAGGCGGCAATAGCTTCGGGGGTCAGCTCCTGGGGATGGTTGAAATGGGTGTTGATCCAGATCGGCTGGTATTTCTTCAGCATGGACGTGAGCGCGGAGGTGATACGCATGGGCAACACCACGGGCGTGCGCGTGCCGATGCGGATCAGTTCGACACTCGGCACGCTCCGCACGGCTTCGAGCAGGCGTTCGAGCAGGGGCGTGTCCATGGTCAGCGGATCGCCACCGGAGATGATGACGTCCTTGATCTCGGGATGCAGCGCCAGGTAATCGTGCACCTGGCGGATGCGACAGGCCGAAATGGTGACTTCCCGGGTGCCGGCCACGCGTTTGCGCGTGCAATGGCGGCAATACATGGAGCACATGGTGGTGGCCATGACCAGCGCGCGGTCGCGATACCGGTGGATGAGACCGGGGACCGGCATGTCGCTTTCCTCTTCCAGGGGGTCGGCCCGCAGGAAGGGCGGATCCGAAAGCTCGTGGGACTGGGGAACGGCCATGCGGAAAACAGGATCCAGATCATCCATCCGGCGGATGATGGAGGCATAATACGGAGTAATGGCGAGGGGATACTTTTCGGCCACTTCAAGCAGGCTGGGGCTCAGGCTCAGCCCGGGAAAACATTCCTGAAGGGCGCCAATCGACCGGATGCGGTTTTTTACCTGCCACTTCCAGTCATTCCATTTGGGATTGGATTTATCGATCCGGGATGGAAGGGAAATGGTCTTTTCCTCATCCCGGGTTGCCGCGGCACGCGGCTGAATAAGCAACGGAGGTTCGTCTATCGTGGTCGGACATTCACCAGTTATACCTGTGTCCATCGAATCTTGAACTGCCTTTCCTAATAAATCCAGCAATCGGTGTAGGCTATACTCGCCCTAGTCGTGAGACAAACTTTTACCCCCAATGGGTTGTGGAGTCCCCATCCTGCTGAATTTGTAGAAAGGCTACTTCATTTGAAAAAATAGTCAATGCGAACCATAGATTTTTTAAATATTTCACCAATTAATTGGCGCCCTTTTTCAGGAGGCTTTCCAAGTGCTTGATATAGGCCTCCGGGCCGCCGGCTTGGTACCCTGTGGCACCAACCTGTTTTTCCTGGGAATCCAGGATGATAATGGTGGGAAACCCCTCGACGCTGTACTTCTGAAGCAGTTTTTCGTTTTGCGCCTGCTCCGCGGCCGGCAACTTTTTGCGGCGGGGAAAATCCAACTTCACCAGGACAAACTTCCCGGTCGCGTAATCCTGAAAGGCCTTTTTGGAAAAGACTTCCTTGTCGAGTTTGATGCACCAGCCGCACCAGTCGGACCCGGTAAAATCCAGAAGCAGAGCCTTGTTCTCCGCCTTGGCCTTCGCGGCCGCCGCCGGGTAATCGGTCATCCAAAGGGCGTCGCCGGCCGCCGTCTCCGCCCGGGCCTCCATAACCCGCTCCGTGCAAGCCGTTGCCAGAATCGCCACCAAGCCTATGAATGCCATCGATTTTTTCATGACGAGTCTCCTTGTTTGCCGGTAGTATACGCCCACACCCCGCTCCTGCCAATGCGCTTTTGGAACCTGCCGATGCTTCCCTCCGGCAAGCCCTTCTCAGATGCATGAGATCCCTCGGCTCCGCTCGGGATGACGGACATTCTGCAAATCTTTCATGGGCTTTTTTCGGGAACGGACTCGCGCGCCGGCCGAAACGCCGCACCCAGCCCAACCGACAACGCAACCATCAAACCGAAATCCGCTATGGCGGCGTCGTAGGAACTCCGCCCTCCGTCGCTTCGCGTGCTAGGCGCGGTTGGTCTCGTTCCGGTAAACGCCCATGACGCGGCAGCCGTCCGTGACGTTCGCCAGCTCGGCCAGCACCGCCTTCATCCGCGCCCCGCCCGCATGCTCCGCGGCCTCAAGGAAAAACCCATATTCCCAAGGCTTGCCGGGCAGCGGCCGGCTCTGAATGAATGTCAGGTTGACCCCGTGCGCGCGGAAGGGCTGCAGAGATTCCAACAACGAGCCGGGCCGGTTGGCCAATACAATATGGAGCAAGGAGCGCCAGTCCCCCGCCCCGCCCGCCTCCGGCATCGGCCCCGCCGACGCCTTCCGGATCACCAGGAACCGCGTGGCGTTGCCCGCCTCGTCCTGGATGTTCTCCGCCAGCACGCTCAGGCCATACAGCTTGGCGGCATACTCGCCCGCAATGGCGGCCGCATCCTTGTGCTCCCGGATGCGCATGGCCGCGTCCGCCGTGCTGCCCATCGCAATGCGCTCCGCGCCGTCCAGATTGGAATCCAGCCACGCCTCGCACTGCCCCAGCGCCTGCGGATGGCTGTACACCACTTTGATGCGGCCCAGGGGCGGCGCCTCGCCGGACCCCAGCAGCGCCTGCCGGACCGGCAGGCTGAACTGCGCCTGCACAAGCACCCAGTCGCACCGGGCCAGCTGGTCCAGGGTCTGGGTCACCGGACCCTCGGTGGAGTTTTCCACCGGCACCACCGCCTCGTCCACGCGCGAGAGGGAATCCGGCGCCAGGCTCCAGAAAATTTCGCGGGCCGTGCGGCAGGGGTAAATCTCAAAACCCTCTTTATAATAAGTCAGGCAGGCTTCATGGGAATGGGTCCCCTCGGGGCCCAAAAAGGCAATCCGCTTTTTTGCATCCTTCTTCACCGGTGTCATGGAATTGAATCTCCTCTGGTTAAAAAAACAAAAAACCGCATGTCCGTTCGCCGGACACGCGGTTTGCTTCCGTGGATCGTCCCTGGTTGCAAGCGCCTACCAAGCCGACCGGACCGCCGTGTCCGGCAACCTAAAGTAAAACGCAAACAGGGGACAACCATTCATTTGTCGTTATGATCCTTCAAATACGCCCGCTTGTCAATTCGTCAATTTCCCGGCTTCCACCGCCGCACTTCGTCCATCATCGCTTTGACGATCTCCGCCTCCGCCACGCGCGCCGTCGGCTCGCCCTTCACGTAAATCACGCCCATGCCCTCGCCGCCCGCCACGGCAATGTCGGCCTCGCGCGCCTCGCCCGGTCCGTTCACAACACAGCCCATAACCGCCACGTGCGGATACGGACCGGACTGACTCCGGCAAAAGCTTTCCAATTCCACTTCCATCCGGTCGGCAATGCCCCTCACATCGATCCGCGTGCGACCGCAGGTCGGACACGCGGTGACGCGCGCGCCGGGCGGCTTCAACCCCAGACTGCGCAGCAGCTCCAACCCGACCCGCACCTCCTGCAGGGGCGTGTCCGTGAGGGAAACGCGAATGGTGTCGCCAATGCCCTCGGCCAACAGGATGCCGATTCCCACGCTCGAGCGCACGGTGCCGGCCAGAAACGTGCCGGCCTCGGTGACGCCCACGTGCAGGGGGTAGTCGGTCCGCTCCGCCAGCAGCCGGTAGGCGGCCACGGTCCGCGGCACGTCCGAGGCCTTGACGGAAATCTTGATCTCCCGGTAATCGGCCTCCTCCAGCAGGCGCACGTGGCCCATCGCGCTTTCCACCAGCGCCTCGGGGACGGGCCCCCCGAACCTGGCCAGGAGTTCCTTTTCCAGGGACCCGCCGTTGACCCCGATGCGGATGGGCACGCGCCGCTCGCGCGCGGCGGCCACCACCTCGCGCACCCGGGCCGCCCCGCCGATGTTTCCGGGATTGATCCGCAACCCGTCCACGCCGGCTTCCAGCGCCCGCACCGCCAGCGTGTGGCGGAAATGAATGTCGGCCACGATGGGGAGCGGACTCTCGCGCCGGATCGCGGCCAGCGCCTTCGCGGCCTCGTCGTCCGGTACGGCCAGCCGCACGATATCGCAACCCGCCGCCGCCACTTCCCGGATCTGGGCCAGCGTGGCCGCCACATCGCGCGTATCGGTCTTGGTCATGGTCTGGACCGAAACGGGGGCTCCCCCGCCCACCTCAACCGATCCGATCCGGATGCGCCGGGTGACGCGCCGCGCGGCTGAAAACGGGGTCATGGCGTTCGCTCCCCGGTCTGGGAGTCCGCGCCGCCGGGCACGGCCGGTTCGGAAGCCGGAGCCGGCCCGCGAACCAGGTTCATGACTTTCGGGATGATTTTCAAATCGCGGAACGACAGCAAAACAATCAAGCCAATCAGAAGAGCCGCAAAGAAGTTGATCAGGAAGCGCACGATTTTTTCCGGCATCGGGCGGCGGAAAATGCCTTCCCACAGGGCGAAGACCACATGCCCGCCGTCCAGCACGGGAATGGGCAGCAGGTTCAGGATGGCCAGGTTGACGTTGATGAACCGGCCAAACCAGATCAACATCATGAGCCCGGCCTTGGCGTAGAGCCAGAGCAGGGCAAAAATGCTGATCGGTCCGCCGATGCTACCCGCCGCATTGGCCGCCTGTTTCGGCGTGACCAGCGCCTTGAGCATGCGGAAAATGCCGGTGGCATCCTGCCGGATCTGTTCCAGGGGCGTGCCGTTCATGGCCGCAAACTCGATTCCGATCAGGATCTTCTGGCGCTTCGGATCCATCCGCGGCGTGACCGACAACTCCAGACGGTCGCCCTCCCGGTCCACGGCGAGGGGCGTGGCGAGGCCTTCGCGTTGCTGCACCATATCAATCAAATGCCCGCGCCCGGCCACCACCCGGCCGTTAAACGATTTGATGATGTCCCCCGGCTTAATGCCGGCTTTTTCGGCCATCGAGCCCGGCAGCACCAGGCCCACCTTGCAAACCGACCCCTGCTCCACGCCCTCCAGCATGCGGATCCCGAAATCATTGGCGTTGGTGCTGGTCGTGAGGGTCATCTGCGTATCGGAGTCATCGGCGCGGCGCACGCGCAGGTTCACGGTCTCGGTCATCGCGCAGGCCTGGACGAAATCGTTCCAGCTCCGCATGGACTGGCCGTTAACCTCGTGGACGGTGTCGCCCGCCTGCAGGCCGCTCGCATAGGCCGCGGTGTTCGTCTCCACATGGCCCACCAGCGCGCCTTCCAGACCCGGCATCTGGTGGCGGTCGCCCGCATAGACGATCCACGCGAGCACGAATGCGAAGGCGATGTTGCCTCCGGCGCCCGACAGCGAGACGATGATTTTCTTCCAAAAGGCTACCGGCGGCAGCGCGCGGGGCGGCTGGCCGTCCTCGCCCTGAACCGCCTCCATGCCGCTGGGATCGAGCTGCGGCAGCGCCACGTAACCGCCGAAGGGAATGATGCAAATTTTCAACGTCAGGCTGCCGCTTTTGCGCTTCCAAATCGCGGGCCCGAAGCCGATGGAGAAGACGTCGACCACCAGGCCGCACGCCCTGGCCGCGAGGAAATGGCCGAACTCGTGCACAAAAACGCTGAAGCCGAAGATCAGGATGACCGCCACCACGGCGTAGGCATTTGAAAAAATCGCGCTCATCATCGAACCGTCCATATCGTGTCCCGCCTTTTAAAGGGTTTTGCCGAAACATTCCGCCTCGCGGCGGGCCCACCTGTCGGCTTCCAGAATATCATCCAAGGCCGGGCCCTTTTTGTTCGCGTGCCGCTCCATCACCGTTTCAATGATCGTCCAAATCGCCGCAAAACGGATATGCTTTTCAAGAAACAGGCCCACCGCCACCTCATTGGCGGCATTCATCACCGCCGGGAGCGTTCCGCCCAGCCGGCCGGCCTCGCGGGCGAGGCGCAGGCAGGGGAACCGTGCGGCGTCCGGCTCGTGGAAATGCAAGGCGCCCAGCTTCCCCAGCTCCAGGGGCTTCAGGCCTCCATCGAGCCGCTTCGGCCAGGTCAGCGCGTACTGAATGGCAAAGCGCATGTCCGTGGGACCGAGCTGCGCCAGCATGCTCCCGTCGACGAATTCCACCAGCGAGTGAACGAGACTTTCGGGATGCAACACCACGTCCATGCGGTCCAGCGGCATATCGAAAAGCCAGCGGGCCTCGATCAGCTCCAACCCCTTGTTCATCAACGTGGCCGAATCGATCGTCACCTTGCGCCCCATCCGCCACCGGGGGTGGTTGAGCGCCTCCTCGTGGGTGACCGTCTCAAAATCAACTTCCGGCCGGAAGGCAAAGGGCCCGCCCGAGGCGGTCAGGATCAGCCGGCGCACCTCCGCCGGCGACGAGCCGTTCAGGCATTGGAAAATGGCGCTGTGCTCGCTGTCCACGGGCAGCAGCTTCGCGCCCGTGCGCCGGCATGTCGCGGTGACCACCTCCCCGCCGCCCACGAGCACTTCCTTGGTGGCCAGGGCAACCGTCTTGCCGCACTCGGCGGCGGCCAGCACCGGCCGGAAGCCCGCCATGCCGACAACCGCGCACAACACCAGGTCCGCGGACTCCAGGGCGGCCAACTCCTCGAGTCCTTCGGGTCCGGAAAGGACCCGGATTCCGGCCGGTGCCGCCGCCGCGCATTGGCGGGCGGCCTCGGGATTCTCGACCGCCAGATGGCGCGCCTTCAACCGAACGGCCGTCTCCAGCGCCCGGCGCCAGCTGTTGCGAACGGCCAGACCGACCACCTCCAGGGCTTCCGGCAGGGCTTCGGCCACGCGCAGGGCGTTCTCGCCGATCGAGCCGGTGCAACCGAGAATGACGAGACTTTTCTTCAATTTGCAAACGCCTTCACGTAAAAATAGAGGATCGGAGCCGTGTACAGGATGCTGTCGAAAACATCGAGAAGGCCGCCCATGCCGGGGATGACGCGCCCCGAATCCTTCACATCCACCGCCCGCTTGATCAGCGACTCGACCATGTCGCCGACCGCCCCGAAGATGGTGAGCAGGATGCCCAGACCCAGAATTTCCCAAACCGTCAGATGCACGGTTCCGAAATATCGGTCCCACCAGACGCCGTTGGGCTCGCCCATGCAGGCAAAGATGGCGACGCCGCCCACCATGCCCGCCACAATGCCGCCGTAGAGGCCTTCCCAGGTTTTATTGGGGGAAATGCGGGAGAACAGCTTGTTTTTTCCGTAACGGCAGCCGACAAACAGGGCTCCGGAATCCGATATTTTCACCGTGACCAACAGGAACAGGATAAGGAACCGGCCCGCGGGGCCGAGCGGCTGCCCGAGCGAGGCCGCCGGATCAAACCCGATGGCCAGTCGCATCATGAAGGTGAGCAGGTAGGCCGCATAGAACACCCCGAAGAGCGTCCCCGCAATGGTCATAATCGGCTGCGTGTTGCGCTTCTGGGGAAACTGGCGTATCATCACCACCGCGATGGTCATGAAGATGACAAACCGTTCCCAGTTGGCCAGGTCGGCGCAGGCGGGCGTGGGCCAGCCGGGCAGGGCGTCGAAAAACACGACGGTCAGCCAGGCCAGGCCACAGCCGATGCCGTAGCGGTCAAAGATCGGGAACGGCGGATCGGCGGCTTTGAACAGGGCATAGAACTCGGCCATAAGAACGGCGCTCAGCCCCATCATCGCGACGAACGCCGCCCAGAGGGGCAGAAAGAAAATGGCCAGGATCGCGGCCGCCCCGACCCCGACTCCGTAAATAATCCGATTTTTCATGGTTTGTTCTCCGGCGCCACATCTCCGAACCGGCGCAGCCGCCGCCCATACTCCCGAAGGGCCTCCCGGAACTGCTCCTCCCGGAAATCGGGCCACAACACCGGCGTGAAATACAATTCGGCATAGGACAGCTGCCAAAGGAGGAAATTGCTCAGCCGGATCTCGCCGCTGGTGCGGATGAGCAGGTCGGGGTCCGGCACGTCCGGGGCATACAGATAACGGCCGAACAGGGCCTCGTCCACCTGCTCCGGCTCCAGCCGGCCGGCCTTGGCCTCTTCGGCGATCCGGCGGGCGGCGGCGGCAATTTCCGTGCGGCCGCCGTAGCTCAGGGCCAGGATGAGCCGCCCGTTTTCATGGTGCGCGGTCTCTTTCATGGTGCGCAACAGGCCCTGGCGGGCGGCGAGCGGCAGGTCCTCGATCCGCCCGATGACGCTGAGCCGGATCTTTTCCTCGTGCAACAGCTTCTCCTCGCTGCCGAGAAAGCGCACGAGCAGGGACCACAGCCCCGAGACCTCCTCGACGGGCCGCGACCAGTTCTCCACGCTGAAGGCGTAGAGGGTCAGGTACTTCACACCCGCCGGGCGGCAGGCCCGGATGACGGCGCGCACGGATTCGGCGCCCGCCTCATGGCCCTTGCCGCGCGGCAGGCCCTTTTGCTTGGCCCAGCGGCCGTTGCCATCCATGATGATGGCCACGTGCAGCGGCGTGTTGGGGGTCGGATCGGGCATAAGGTTACAAGGCGATCCGGAACGTGCTTTCGCGGCGGGGACCCACCGACAGAATGCCCAGCGGAACGCCGGTCAGGCGGCAGAGTTCGGAAACGTAGTGCTTGGCCTTTTCGGGCAGATCCTCGTAGCGGTTCACGCAGGAGGTGTCGCTCTTCCAGCCCGGATAGTCCACATAGACCGGCTTGCATTGCGCCAGCACGCGAGCGTCGGCGGGCATGGCTTCATAGCGCCGGCCCTGGCATTCGTAAGCCACGCAGACCTTGATCGTGTCGCAGGCATCGAGCACGTCGAGCTTGGTGATGGCCCAGAAATCCGCACCATTAACCCGGGCGGAATAGCGGCCGATCACGGCATCAAACCAGCCGCAGCGCCGCGGCCGCCCGGTGGTGGCGCCGAATTCGCGGCCGCGCTTGCGCAGCCCCTCGCCTTCGGCGTCGAGCAGCTCCGTGGGGAACGGCCCCTCGCCCACGCGGGTCGTGTAGGCCTTGATCACGCCCACCACGCGCTCGAGCGCCTTGGGGGGCAGGCCCGTTCCGGTGCTGGCCCCCCCGGCGGTGGAATTGGAGGAGGTCACGAAGGGATAGGTGCCGTGGTCGATGTCGAGCAGCGTCCCCTGCGCGCCCTCGAAGAGGATCGTCTTGCCCGCTTTCCAGGCGTCGTACAGCAGCGTCGTGGTGTCGGTGATATGGGGCTTGAGCACGGCGGCGGCGGCGGCCAGGTCGCGGATCATGGCCTCAACGGCGGCGGCGTCAGGCATCTCGTCGGCCCGGGCCCGGAGCCGATCCTCCCACCCTTTTTCCGTCAAATCGCCCAGGCGGATCCCGGCGCGGTGCGCCTTGTCGGCGTAGGCCGGGCCGATGCCGCGCTGCGTTGTTCCTATTTTCGCTCCAACGGCGGCGCGCCCCTCGCGGGCGGCGTCCTGCCGGCGGTGCAGGGGCAGCACGGCGTGGGCGCGGTCGCTCACGAAGAACCGGCCGTCGAGCCGGATGCCGCGGGCCCCGAGCTCGCGCATCTCCTTGACGAGCTCCATCGGATCGACCACGAGGCCGTTGCCGATGACGCACCACTTGTCGGGGTAGAGCACGCCGGAGGGAATCAGGTGCAGCACGTAGCGCTCGGGCCCGATTTCAATGGTGTGCCCGGCATTGCTGCCGCCCTGGTAGCGGACCACGACGTCCGCGTCGCGGCTCAGCACGTCGACCACCTTGCCCTTGCCCTCATCGCCCCACTGGGCGCCAATCAAAACCGTATTCGGCATGTCGTTCCTCTTTTTTTTGCTCGTCACTGAACCGCATTCAAAACAGCCCGCGCCACGGCGGCCCGCTGGGCCTCCGTCAACTCGGGGAAAATCGGCAGCGCCAGCGTCTCCGCCGCCGCCCGCTCGCTTTCCGGAAAATCGCCCGGCCGGTAGCCCAGCCCCCCGAAGCACGCCTGCAGGTGCAGGGGCACGGGATAATAGACCTCGCAGCCGATCCCGGCCGCCGTCAGGCGCTCGCGCACCCGGTCGCGCGCCGGCACCCGCACCACGTACTGATTGTAGATGTGCGGCATGGCCGCCACACCCCGGGCGTAAACCGCGACCGGCGCGCGCACGGCGCTCCCGCGGAAAGCCTCGTCATAAAAAACCGCGTTCTCGCGGCGCCGGCGGTGCCACCCGTCCAAATGCGGCAGCTTGACCCGCAACACGGCGGCCTGCAGCGCGTCGAGCCGTAAATTGCCGCCCACCATCTGATGATGATACTTGACCTGGGAGCCGTGGTTGCGCAGGGCCTTCAACCGCTCCGCGAAGGCCGAGTCGTGGGTGGTGACCAGACCGCCGTCCCCGAAGCAACCCAGGTTCTTGGAAGGGAAAAAGCTGAAGCAGCCGGCCAGCCCCAGGGAGCCAACCTTCCGCACCCCGCCCGCGGCGGGATACTCGGCGCCAATCGCCTGGCAGGCATCCTCCACCACGGCCAACCCCCGCTCCCGGGCCAGCGCCATGAGCGAATCCATGTCCGCCGACTGGCCGAAAAGATGGACCGGCAGGAGGGCCTTGACCCGGGCGCCCTTGAAACGCGCGGGCGGCCGGTCCAGCACCGCCCGGGCCTTTGCCGGATCGATGTTGAAGCTGACCGGATCGATATCCGCAAACAACGGCACGGCGCCCAGGCGGGCGATGCAGCCGGCGGTGGCGAAAAAGGTGTAAGGCGTTGTGAGAACGGCATCTCCGGGCCCGACATCCGCGGCCATCAGGGCGGCCAGGATGGCGTCGGTGCCGGAGGAGACGCCCACGGCATGGGCGGAGCCGCAATAGGCGGCGGCTTCCTTTTCGAAAGCCTCCACCTGGGGGCCCAGGATAAAATGCTGCGAATCGCACACTTCGTCGAGGAGTTTCCGGATCTCCCCGCGAAGCGGCGCATATTGCGGCTTCAAATCAAGCAATGGCACGTTCATAAATCCGCTCTCCAAAAGCGATGTTTTTACCAGTTTCCCGGTGTGGAGTCAATCTTAGGATCACCCCCCGGCGCTTGCGCCAATGGTGTCCTTTCGGCAACGGTGCATGCGAGTGACCGCTGAGGTCTGATAACTTGATTGCCATAGAAGGAGGCAATCAATGAGCCATGATAATGGCAGTGATTTTCTGGCGGAGATTTTCTGGCGGAGATGGAACCGGTTCGGGAAGAGTTGGCGGCCTGGCGAGGGGATCCGGGGAAAGGGCATACGATCCCGTGCGCCGTGTGGGACAAGGCGGTCGTAATGGCGAAGAAGTACGGCGTACAGGCCGTAAGCAAGGTTCTTAAGCTGAGTCATGCCGACCTCAAGCGGCATGTGACCGGCGGCGGGATCGGTGGATTGGTGCCGGATCAAAGAAGCTTTTCTGGGAGCGTAGCCGGACATGCTCTCCTTGACACCGCAGATGCGGATTCTGGTGGCCGTGGAGGCCATAGACTTTCGCAACGGGATCGATGGGTTGGCGGGGATCTGTCGGAATCAGTTTCAGAAAGATCCCCTCTCGGGGTGCGTATTTGTCTTCCGGAACCGGAGAGGAACGTCCTTGAAGGTTCTCGTCTATGATGGGCAAGGGTTCTGGTTGTGCCAGAAGCGGTTATCGAAGGGGCGGTTTCGCTGGAGGCCAGACTGCGGGGACTCCGGTGCGCTGACGAAAATGGAAGCGCGTGAGTTGCAGTTACTGCTGTGGAACGGCGATCCGGGCCATGGGACTCTGGGTCCGTTATGGCGAAAACTGGAGTAGCGGA